>CAJTSP010000245.1 GCA_910578965.1 uncultured Oscillospiraceae bacterium | reverse complement strand
GGCAAGCTGTTCATCAAACTTACTTCTCACTTACCCAAACCTCCCTGTGATGTAGTCCTCCGTGCGCCGGTCCTCCGGCTGGGAGAACAGTCTTTCCGTCTCGCCGCACTCGATCAGCTCCCCCAGCAGGAAGAACGCTGTGCGGTCGGAAATACGCACCGCCTGCTGCATGTTGTGGGTCACGATAACAATAGTGTACCGCTCTTTCAGCCCCATTGCAAGCTCCTCAATTTTTGAGGTGGAAATGGGGTCCAGGGCGCTGGTGGGTTCGTCCATCAGCAGCACCTTGGGCTCCACGGCCAGGGCGCGGGCGATGCAAAGCCGCTGCTGCTGGCCCCCGGACAGGCCCAGGGCGTTCTTTTTCAGCCGGTCTTTCACCTCGTCCCAAATGGCCGCCCCCCGGAGGGACTGCTCCACAAGTTCATCCAGCTTGGCTTTGTTTTTGACGCCGTGCGTGCGGGGGCCGTAGGCGATGTTATCATAGATGCTCATGGGGAAGGGGTTGGGCTTCTGGAACACCATGCCGATTTCCTTACGC
>CAJTSP010000244.1 GCA_910578965.1 uncultured Oscillospiraceae bacterium | reverse complement strand
GATATTCTGCTCCACAAGGCGGCAAAGCAGGCATTTGACGATTTGGGTATCAAGAAGCTGCCCACCGTCAAGAGCTTGCAGGCCGAGTACGCAACATTGTTGGAAGGAAAGAAAAAAGACTATGCCGAGTACCGGCGCTCCCGCGAGGAAATGCGGGAACTGCTGGCCGCAAAAGCCAACGTAGACCGGCTGATGGGATACGGGGAGGAACGCCAGAATGACCGGGAAAAGGAACAGGGGCAGGACCGCTGACGCTCCGTTTTTTCGTACTATCTCACCGCCGCAGGCAGGTGAAAAGTGTTCCGAAGGAACGCGCAGCCACAGAATGAAATTCTGTGTTCAAAAGGGGCTTGGGGAATCCCCAACAAGCAGCGCCAGGAGCCGGATGGCTATCCTGGGGCATTGCTTGCCACGTTGTCCCGCACTCTGGGACAACCCACGCACTTTGGAGGCTTGGGGTGTCTATCAGATACTGCCAGCTTCCCACACACTCCACGCAATGATACTTTGACGTTAGAAAAACGGTGTGCTATAATAC
>CAJTSP010000243.1 GCA_910578965.1 uncultured Oscillospiraceae bacterium | reverse complement strand
ACACAGGGTTTCAGGTTCTCTTTCACTCCCCTCCCGGGGTTCTTTTCACCTTTCCTTCACAGTACTGTGCGCTATCGGTCACTGAGCAGTATTTAGCCTTACGGGGTGGTCCCCGCTCGTTCCCACAGGGTTTCTCGTGTCCCGTGGTACTCTGGATCCTGCCGTGTCCCTTTCGTTTTCGCCTACGGGGCTTTCACCCTCTCTGGCCGGTCTTTCCAGGACCGTTTGGCTAACAATCGGGAATCACTTATGCAGTCCGAACCCCGCCATGCACGCATACTGGTTTGGGCTCTTTCCTTTTCGCTCGCCGCTACTAAGGAAATCGAATAGTTTCTTTCTTTTCCTCCGGCTACTTAGATGTTTCAGTTCACCGGGTTCCCCCCGTTAAACTATGGATTCATTTAACGGTACCTGAGGTTCCCTCAGGTGGGTTTCCCCATTCAGACATCTGCGGATCAATGGATATTTGCTCCTCCCCGCAGCTTTTCGCAGCTTATCACGTCTTTCTTCGGCTCTCAGTGCCAAGGCATCCGCCCTGTGCTCTTTCCTGCTTAACCTCTCTGCCATGTCTGTAT
>CAJTSP010000242.1 GCA_910578965.1 uncultured Oscillospiraceae bacterium | reverse complement strand
TCAAGAAAGCGCCAAAAAGGGGCGGGGATACGGCGGGCGCCCGGATTTTGGGCAACAAGGAAGCATAGCCTATACAAGCTTTGGGCAAAACCGGGGGCAGGCCAAAAAGGCTTGCAAAAGCCGGACCCGGGCAAGGCCGGGTCCGGCTTTATGGCTACACGGCCGGCATGGCTCGCCACAGGCAGCCCGTTAAAAGCCGCAACGCCCGCCTGTGCGGCCGGTTTACGCCGAGAGGCCCTGCTGCAGGCCGGCCGCGGCATACAGCACCAGCGCAAGGCCTGCGGTGCAAAGGGCTGCCCCCAGAAGCATAGCGGCGGGCAGCCGCCAGCCGGCCAGCCGGCCAAAGGCAAGATTGGCAGCCACCCCCACCCCGTCTATAACGGCCGCGTTGAGGCTGAGCGCGGCAGCGCGGTTTTGGGTATGCACCAGCCGGTTTTGCCAAGCGGTTTGCAAAGGCCAAAACAGGCTATAGGCCAGCCGCAGGGTAAGGATGCCCGCCACGCTTGCCAGCGGCCGGGCCGAAAGGGCCAGGGTAAGGCAGGCGGCCGCAGCGGCAAGGCAGAACGCTGCCGCCGCGCGGCGCTGCCCCAGAAGCCGGGTAAACCGATGGCTGGCCGCCCCCAGAAGCCCCGCCACAGTTAC
>CAJTSP010000241.1 GCA_910578965.1 uncultured Oscillospiraceae bacterium | reverse complement strand
GGTTTCGCATAGACCTGTGTTTTTGCTAAACAGTTGCTTGGGCCTATTCACTGCGGCCTGCTTTCGCAGGCACCCCTTTTTCCGAAGTTACGGGGTCATTTTGCCGAGTTCCTTGACAATGCTTCTCCCGTCGGCCTTGGGATTCTCTCCCCATCCACCTGTGTCGGTTTGCGGTACGGGTACTATATGAACGATAGCGGCTTTTCTCGGCACATGTGCTGCATGCTTCGCTACTTTAATTCGCTCCGCGTCACGCCCTGGATCCCCATGGGGGCTTTTCCTCCCATGCTCCTGCTGCGCTTGCACCGGTTTTTCCTTTCCCGGCACATGCCCTCCATATGCGTCCCCACAGTTCTGTTATGCCGCAGTGCAGGAATTTCCACCTGCTGTCCATCGGCTACGCTGTTAAGCCTCGCCTTAGGTCCCGACTTACCCAGGGCAGATCAGCTTTACCCTGGAAACCTTGGATATTCGGCCAAGAGGATTCCCACCTCTTTCTCGCTACTCATTCCGGCATTCTCTCTTCATGCCCCTCCACTGCTCCTTACGGTACAGCTTCTCCGCTCGCAGGATTGCTCCTCTACCGGCCATGTTTACATGGCCCCCGGGCTTCGGTGGCGTGTTTCAGCCCCGGACATTTTCGGCGCAGGACCTCTCGACCAGTGAGCTATTACGCACTCTTTGAATGCTG
>CAJTSP010000240.1 GCA_910578965.1 uncultured Oscillospiraceae bacterium | reverse complement strand
CAGAAAGCAGCCAAGGCCGCAGCCCAAAAGACTCTCGAACGCAAGCACCCCAAACAGCCGCCGGGTAAGCCGCCACTCCCGCGAAAGGCACTTGCAGATAAAATAGAGGAACAAAAAGACGATCTGCCCCGCAAAGAAAAAGTAGTTGCACAAAAGGTTAACCGCCACAAAAAACGGGAATACCCCGCGCCGGCGGCGGTAGACCGTTTCGTCCAGCGCCCAGAGCTCGTAGGGAAAGAGGGCCGCCACGTCCACAAAATGGTTAAAAAACACGTTGTAGAGCATAAACCCCGAGAGGGCATAGAGTGCGCCGCCCAAAACGGCATAGTTTTCGTCCCGTACATACCGCCGCAGCCAAAGATAGCCGCCCGCGCCGGCCGTGCCGAACTTGAGGCAGAGCAGCGGCACCATCAGGTAGGGCTGGGCGGCGGCGGGCAGAAGGCTGGCCAGCCAAAAAAAGGGCGAGCCGAGCAGATAAAAGGAATAGCTGTTGATAAACCCGCTGCCAAGGTCGGTAGCCCAGCTAAAGGAGCCGCCCCCCTGCTCCAAAAAGGTGTTGATGTGGTACGAAAACGCGATCTGCTGGCTGTTGAAATCCCCGGCATAAAGAAAAAACCCCTTGTCCACGATCAAAAACGGCAAAAAGAGAAAGAACGCCCCAAGGGCGCACAGCCCAAAGGCAAGAGCAAATTTGTTCTGCGGTTTTGCGGTACTGAGCATAGGTATTCTCCTTTACGGCCGCGCCGGTCTTAGCCAAACTGGTATATGCCTGCCCCGTCAAGGGTGCGGGCGCTTTTGCGGCAGCGCTTAAACCTGATGGCAGGCAAAAGGGGCTTGCTGCAC
>CAJTSP010000239.1 GCA_910578965.1 uncultured Oscillospiraceae bacterium | reverse complement strand
CCAGTGGGGCTTGCAACCAGACAGCCCGGTTTCGCCAAAGGCGAAATGGCCGGCCGAAAGCCGGGCAAGGGTTGCCGCACTTCCCTTTCTTGCGGCTGGAGCCGCACAGCGAATTGCCGGGGGATCGAATTGGGTTTGGATGCTTTGTTTTCTTATCTCACCGCCGCTTTATATGATTTTTTATCACCAAGTTATAGCGGGAAAGAATTTTTTGCAAAAAACCAAAGGGGCCGGCCCGCCGCGCTACCTCCAGCCGGCCAGCATGCCCACCAGGCGGTGCATAAAGCCGCTGCGGCTGGATTTGAACACCCAGTAATAGAGCACCGCAAACACCTCGCGCAGATAACAGGTCAAAACCGACCCCGCGCTGATGCCGGCCGGGATAGCCGATACATCCGTAAAGCCCACCAGCCGGGCGTACCGCCCGGCACGGTAGCAGTGGAAGGCGTTGGTAGAATAGGCAATGGGCTCCTGCTGCCCAATACCGCGCTCGGCCAGAAGGGCCGCCGCAAAGAGGAAATTTTCCTCGGTGGAGGTGCTTTTATCCTCCTCGATCACCAGCTCCTCCGGTACGCCCCGCTGTACAAGATAGCGCTTCATGGCAACCGCCTCGGGCACGGTCTCCCCCCTGCCCTGGCCGCCGGTCACCACAATGACGGCGCCGGGGTTTTGCAGGTGGTACTCATACGCAGCGTCCAGCCGGTAGCGCAATACCCTGCTGACCTTGTCGCCCCGCAGGCCGGCCCCCAGCACCACCACCGCGCGCTCGTCGCCGTCTGCGCGGTTAGCATAACCGCTGAGCGCCACAAAGGCCAGCAGCAGGCAAAAGACGCCCGCCCCGCAAAAAAACAATATCTTGAGCACCCGGCCGGCCCCCGCGGCGCAAAAGGCGTCGATCTGCCGGTGAAAGACGGCGTACACCCAGAGCGCCGCCGTAATCATCCAGACCAGCAGCACCCCAAAATTGAAATTGGAGCGGAAAGCGCGCAGCACACTATCAATCAAAAAAACGATTGCGAGCGCCCAGAGGATCAATAGCTTCAAAACGGCTCCTTTGCTGCCGCCGGGGCGGGGCGCGCATCCCGCTGTATCGGAAAGCCGGCGCGCCGGCCGCTCTGCGCCGGGCCCGGACCTGCCGGGCGGGCAGCGGCCCTCCCAAGGTCTCAATGCCCTTCACCCCCACACGAAAAACGAACAAGGCGGCAAAATTATTTCATTTTTTTGCTGGAAAAAGCACCCGCAGGCCATAGCGGGCAATAGCCGGCGCCCGCCGGCAGGGGCGGAATGCGTCCCCCGCCGTTTGGGAGCCCTTTTTTATGCCCCCCGCCCTGCCCGTTACC
>CAJTSP010000238.1 GCA_910578965.1 uncultured Oscillospiraceae bacterium | reverse complement strand
GCCCGGCCCCGCCCGCGGGATTTTGCCCGCTTTCCACAAAGTTTTTTGCCAAATCCTGTTGACATTGCCAAGGGCGGCGTGTACAATAAAACTGTTGTGCCCCCCGGGGTGCAGCTATGCCCTTTTTTCGATGCAGCAGCCATCCGGCTGTGCGCATACAGGGGGCCAAAGCCCCCAAAAATACCATAAGAAAGGAGAAAAAAATGCCTACCTTTAACCAGCTTGTACGCAAAGGCCGTGAGGTCATGGTCAAAAAGAGCACCGCGCCTGCCCTGCTCAAGAGCTACAATTCCCAGAAGAAGGCTTACAGCGACCAGAACAGCCCCCAAAAGCGCGGCGTCTGCACCGCTGTGCGTACCATGACCCCCAAAAAGCCGAACTCTGCCCTGCGCAAGGTCGCCCGTGTCAAGCTCACCAACGGGATCGAGGTCACCTCGTATATCCCCGGCATCGGCCACAACCTGCAGGAGCACAGCGTCGTGCTCATCCGCGGCGGCCGTGTCAAGGACCTGCCCGGCGTGCGCTACCACATCATCCGCGGCACTCTGGATACCCAGGGCGTTGCAAACCGCGGCCAGGCCCGCTCCAAATATGGTGCGAAGCGCCCCAAGGCCGGCAAGAAGTAATCAGAACCACACACTGCCTGTAAAGGGCTTTCCCATAAATACAAGGTGCATGGGGGCTCTTTTTGGCACAACGGGAGTTTTATTACTTTCGAGTACCGATGAATTCATTTTATGAAGGAGGGAAGAGAGATGCCCAGAAGAGGGAATATCGCCAAGCGGGACGTGCTGGCCGACCCCCTGTACAACTCCAAAATGGTGACCCGCCTGATCAACAGCATCATGCTGGACGGCAAAAAGGGTGTCGCGCAGAAGATCGTGTATGACGCCTTCAGCACCGTGCAGGAGAAGACCGGCAACGATCCTCTTGAGATGTTTGAAAAGGCGATGGAAAACATCATGCCGAGCCTGGAGGTCAAGGCCCGCCGCGTTGGCGGCTCCACCTACCAGGTCCCGATGGAGGTCCGGCCCGAGCGCCGGGAGACCCTGGGCCTGCGCTGGCTTACCAACTATGCCCGCAGCCGCAACGAGCGCACCATGTCCGCCCGGCTTGCCGGCGAGATCATGGACGCCTGCAACGGCACCGGCAACGCGGTGAAAAAGCGCGAGGATACCCACAAGATGGCCGAGGCCAACAAGGCTTTCGCCCATTACCGCTATTGATCCGTGCTGGATCTTTTTTAGGAGGTTACCATGCCAAGAGACGTTTCTTTGGAAATGACCAGAAACATTGGCATCATGGCGCATATCGATGCAGGCAAAACCACGACCACCGAGCGCATCCTGTATTACACGGGCGTCAACCACAAGATTGGCGAAACGCACGATGGCGCGGCCACCATGGACTGGATGGCCCAGGAGCAGGAGCGCGGCATCACCATTACGTCCGCCGCCACCACCTGCTACTGGAGCCATACCGAGCTGCAAAACGACCCCGCCGCTGCCAAAAAGAACCGGCACCGCATCAACA
>CAJTSP010000237.1 GCA_910578965.1 uncultured Oscillospiraceae bacterium | reverse complement strand
CGCCCGCAGGCGCGTGTCGGAGGCCCCGCCGCAAAGCGGCGGTTCCAAGGCCGGAAACGGAAAATCCCCTGGGGGACTTTGTTTTTTTACCGAACCGCTCCCAAAAAGGAAGTGACGCCATGGCTCCCATCATTCGGGTGGAGCATCTGCGCAAGGTCTACCGTGTGGGCAATGAGCGGGTGATTGCCTTAAACGACATCAACCTCGCCATCGAGCGCAGCGAGGTCTGCTGCATTGTGGGCCCCTCGGGCAGCGGCAAATCGACCCTGCTCAACCAGTTGGCCGGGCTGGAAAAGCCCACCAAGGGCCGGGTTCTCATTGGCAGGCACGAGATCAGCGCCATGACCGAAAACGAGCTGGCAAAGTTCCGGCAGGAGCATCTGGGCTTTATCTTTCAGAGCTATAACCTCCTGCCCAGCCTCACGGCGGCCGAAAACGTGGCCCTGCCGCTGATGTTTAAGGGGATGCCCCGCAAAAAGCGGCTGAAGCTTGCCACCGAGGAGCTGCGCCGGATGGGCCTTGTAAGCCGTGCGGGCCATAAGCCCACCGAGATGAGCGGCGGCCAGCAGCAGCGGGTGGGCATTGCCCGGGCCTTTGTGGCGCGGCCCAAGGTGATTTTTGCAGACGAGCCTACCGGCAACCTGGACACCACCACCACCCGCCAGGTGCTGCACCGGATGCTGGCTATGGCCAAGGAAAACGGCATCACCTTTGTAATGGTTACCCACGAAAAGGACCTTGCCGGCTGTGCCGACCGGGTAATCACCATCCGGGACGGCAAGGTGCAGAGCAATGCGGTGGTGCCGGAGGACGAAAAGCAGCGCAACCAGGCGGCCCTGTTTGAGGGGATTGCAGACGAGACGGTGGCCGAGCCCAAAACCAATCTGAAAAAGGCAAAAAAGGCCGGCGCACAGGCGGGCTGAAACAGTGGATATAGAAAGCCCTTACATGGGATTAAAATTGAGAGAACAAGGAGCAATACCATGAAAAAGCATGCAAGATGGATCAGCGTCCTGCTCATTCTGGCCCTGGCCGCCGGCCTGTTTGGCGGCATGACCGTTTGGGCGACGGATGCGGGAACGCTGGCAGGTGACGCAGGCAACGATACCGCACGGAGCGCACCGGACGCGGGGAATAGCGGGTCGTCTGGTAGCAATTCCACTCCCGATCCCACTCCGCCTCCTCCTGTTGACCCGGGAAAACAAGTGGACTTGATTAGCTATGAAGTATCCCCGCACTACATTGAAAAAGGGGAATATTTCTCTTTAACGCTGAATATTCTGGATAACCGCTTTGATAGCCCGACGGCTGCCAATGTGAAAGAAGCGGTTGCCACGGTCAATGGGGGCGCGTTCGCCTTTAGAAGTGCGACTGACTCGAATGCCAGCGATAACCGTTTTGAATTCAAATTTGGCGATATCCTGTATGTCGGCGGCACGCCAAGCATGACCATTGAGATCAGTTATCCGGGGTCGGATGTGCCAATTGGCACGGTGGAGCTTACCCTCACCCAGTGCGTCGACACCCCTGAGGCTACCCC
>CAJTSP010000236.1 GCA_910578965.1 uncultured Oscillospiraceae bacterium | reverse complement strand
ATGTAAAATAATTAAGGTAGAAATAACGGCGGGGAGGGCATTGCCTATGCCTAAACAGCGTATTACCAAAGAGATGGTTGTTGACACGGCCTTTGCCCTTGTAAGGGAAAGCGGCCCTGAGGCGCTCACGGTCGGGGCCATCGCAGCCCGTTTGGGATGCTCGGTACAGCCAATCTATAGCTATTGCCGCAATATGGGCGGCCTGCGCCAAGAGGTTGCCGCGCGGGCGGGCGAAGCCCTGCGTGCAGATCTGGCCGCCAGCCTTGACCCCGCCGACCCTTTTCGCAGCACCGGGCAGGCGTATGTGCGGTTTGCCAGGCGCGAGCCGCAGTTGTTCCGGCTGGCGGTGCTGCGCCAAAGGCAGGGCATCGGTTCGTGGGAGCAGCTTTACCGGCAGGAGGCCGATCCACGCATGGCCGGGCACATTGCCGCACAGCTCGGCATCCCACAGGCGCAGGCCCGGCAACTGCATCTGCATATGCTGGTGTACACCATGGGGCTTGGGGCCATTTTTTCCTGCTGCGAGCCGGGCATTGGCGAGGCCGAGGCGCTGACCCAGCAGCAGGCCGCCTACGAGGCGTTTTTGTGCAATGCCCGGCGGCAGGCGCAAGCCTCGGGCTGTCCCCCAAAGGCTTGTGCCCCTGCCCACAAGCCGGAGGATGCGATCGGGCCTGGCAATGGGCCGGCCGCCGCCAGAGAGGCGGCATCGTCCGCCGGCCACTCCCGCAAAGCAAAAAAGGAGTGAGAAAAATGAGTGCAAGCATCCTGGTCATCTACCAAAGCAAAACCGGCTTTACCCGGCGCTATGCCGAGCTTATTGCCCGGGCGGCCAGCGGTACGGCTCTGCCGTTGGAGAACGCGCGCCCATCCGTGCTGGCCGGCTGCGGTACCCTTGTGTTTGGCAGCCGTGCCCACGCCGGCCGCATCGACGGCTGGCCAAAGGCCCAAAAGCTGCTGGCGGCAGCCCAAAACGGCGGGGCCCGCTGCGCATTGTTTGTAACCGGGGCCACCCCGGCCATTGAGCGGCAGACGGTTGAAGGGTTCTGGGCCCAGAACCTCACCGGCGAGCAGCAGCGCACCCTGCCGCATTTTTATCTGCAAAGCGGGCTCTGCTACGAAAAAATGGGCCTTGTTGACCGGCTGCTGATGAAGGGCCTTTGCGCCATGCTGCGCGCCAAAAAGGGCAAAACCGAGCAGGACGCCGCCATGCTGCGCATGATCGCCCATTCGTTCGACGCTCAAGACGACGCTTTTGCCCTGCCGGTCATCGAGTGGGTTCGGGCAGGGGAGTGAGCCTGCGGTTTTGCCTAAAGCCGCTATGCCCGCCGCAAAACTGGGCATGGCCTTTTGGTTTTATGCCGGCCCCAGCCGCAGCAGCATCCCGCTGATGGGGGCCAGCGGCAGGCGAAGCCGGCCGTCCGGCCCGGCGCCATACCGCATGGCTGCGTTTTCCGGTACGGGCGTCGGGCCGCCCCAGCAGCTCCAGGCCGAATCGATCAGCACCTCGGCGGTGCAGGGATCGCCCACAGGGACGCCATAGCTGGGGTAGGCACGGTCCTGGGTGTTCAGCACCGCCAGCAGCCTCCCACCGCCGGCCCCACACCGCAAAAAGGCGTACACCCCGCCCGCCGCATCGTTTGCCACCACCC
>CAJTSP010000235.1 GCA_910578965.1 uncultured Oscillospiraceae bacterium | reverse complement strand
GGGGCGGACGCGCCGCTGCGCCCGGCGTTTGAGGCCCCGCAGCAAAACGAATTGACCGATTGGATCGCCGCGCTGGCAAAGGCGCACAAGGCAAGCCGGGCGCTCTGCTATGGCGGCTACCGCAATATACTGCTTACCAACAAGCAGATCATCTTTGAGCGCGAGGCCGGGGGCGAGCGGGTGCTGGTGGCCGTTAACGCCGAGGACGCCCCCTTTACCGCCCATTTTGACGCACGGGCCGGCCGCGCCACCGACCTGATCACCGGCGCGCCCCACGATTTTGGCAGCGGCAGCCTTTTGCCGCCCCTCTCGGCCGCCTACTGGCGGGTGGAGTAAGGCCGCTAAAAGGGCCGGGGCAAGCCCCATCCATAAACATTCGCGCGGGCGGCGTCCCCTTAGGGGACGCCGCCCGCGCTGCGCTTTTTGGTGCTTATGTTTTTGGGGGGCACATAAAACCGCCCCCCGCTGTGCCTGCGGCGGCCCGCGGCGGCCTATGGCGCGCCCGCGCCATATCCTGCCCTTTTGTTTTTGCCCTTTTGCCCTTTTGCCCGTTTGCAATAGTGCGCAGCTTAGCCTACAGGTTGGTATACCCCATCAGGGCCTCGTCCACCGCGGCGGCGGCGTCCCGCCCCTCGCGCAGGGCCCACACCACCAGGCTCTGGCCCCGGCGGGCGTCCCCGGCCGCAAACAGCTTTTGCACCCCGGTATAAAACCGCGCGGGGCCCCCGCTTTTTGGCGGGGCTTCGCCCCCGGCCAGCCGGCCGCGCGGGTCCAGCTTTGCCCCAAAGGCCTGCGCAAGGCCGGGCTCGCAGCCGGTAAAGCCCGCCGCGATCAGCACCAGCCCGGCCGGCAGGGTGTACTCCTCGCCGGTGGGCTCCATCGGGCGGCGGCCGGCCTTGTCCGGCCTGCCGGGGGCCAGCTTCTGCACCACCGCCCCGGCCACCCGGCCGTCCGGCCCGGCCAAAAACTCCTTTACGGTGGCCTGCCAGCGGCGGGGGTCCGCCCCAAACAGGGCAATGGCCTCCTGCTGGCCGTAGTCGGTTTTCAGCACCCGGGGCCACTCGGGCCAGGCGTTGCCCGGCGCGCGGGTCTCGGGGGGCTTGGGCAGCATCTCTAACTGCACCACCCCCGCGCACCCCTGCCGGATGGCGGTGGCCACGCAGTCGTTGCCGGTGTCGCCCCCGCCAATCACCAGCACCTGCCTGCCCTTGGCGCTGATCGGGCTTTGCCCGCCCGGGCCGGCGTCCAAAAGGGTTTTGGTGGCCGCCGTAAGGTATTCCACCGCAAAGTGTATGCCCGCCGCCTGCCGGCCGGGCAGGCCAAGGTCCCGCGGCTGGGCCGCGCCGCAGCAAAGCAGCACCGCGTCGTATTCCTCCAGCAGTTTTTTGGCCGGCAGCGCCCGGCCCACCTCGCAGCCCAGCGCAAACTGTACCCCCTCGGCCTCCATCAGCCGGGTGCGCCGCAGCACCACCGCCTTGTCCAGCTTCATGTTGGGGATGCCGTACATCAAAAGCCCGCCCGGCCGGTCGCTGCGCTCGTACACGGTCACCGCGTGGCCCCGCTTGTTCAGCCAGTCGGCCGCGGCCAGCCCGCTTGGCCCCGAGCCCACCACCGCCACCCGCTTGCCGGTGCGGGCCGGGGGCGGGCAGGGGGGCAACAGGCCGTTTGCGTAGCCGTATTC
>CAJTSP010000234.1 GCA_910578965.1 uncultured Oscillospiraceae bacterium | reverse complement strand
GGTTTGCCCGCACCGCGCCCTGACCCTGCCCGCAAGGGAAGGCCGGCTTTTGGGCAAATACAAGGCAGGGCCGGATATCGCGCCTTCCCATCCCTGCGCCGGCAGCGAAAGCCACAGCGCGCCAAGCTTTTGGGAGCTTTCTGCCCGCCGGGCCTTCTTTTGCGAAAGGAGCCGTCTTATATGGAAAAAATACGCTACGGTATTATCGGCTTAGGGGTACAGGGGCGAGCCTACGCCGGGTTTTTATCCGGCCGGCAGACCCACCCCGACCTACCGAACCCCGCCGGCCCGCAGCACGCGGTGCTGGGGGCGGTGTGCGGCCGGTCAGGCCAGGCCGCGGAGTGTGCGGCCAGGCTCTTCCCGGGGGTACCCTTTTACCGGGACTGGCGTGAGATGGCGACCAGCGGCAGGGTAGACGCCGTAATTGTAGTAACGCCCCACTACAGCCACCCCGCCCTTACGGCGGGCTGCCTTTCTATGGGCATCCCGGTGCTGTGCGACAAGCCCGCCGGCGTATATGCCAAGGCTGCACAGGAGGTTTTATCTGCCGCGCAAAAAAGCGGGGCCGCCTACGGCATCATGTTCAACTACCGGGCCAGCGGGCTGTGGCAGAAGGTGCGTAGCCTTGTAAAGAGCGGCGAGCTGGGCGAGGTACGGCGCAGCCTGTGGCAGTTGACCGACTGGTGGCGGCCGGATTGTTACTATGCCCAAAGCCCCGAGCGCGGGACCTGGGGCGGCGAGGGCGGCGGCGTTTTGCTAAACCAGGCCGTGCACCAGTTGGATTTGTGGGAGTGGATCTGCGGGGTACCCAGCCGAGTATGGGCCCGGGCGGCCTTTGGCGCACATCGTCGGATCACGGTAGAAAACGACGTAACCCTGATGACCGAATACCCCGGCGGCGCATCCGGCTGCTTTACTACCTGCACCGACGTACTGGTAGGCACCAACCGGCTGGAAATCGACCTGTCGGCCGGCAAGATTGTGGTGGAGGGCGGCAGGCGCGCCACCGTGCTGCGCTATACCAAAAGCGAGGCCGAGATGAATGCCGCCACCGGGCCGGACCAGCTACAGCGGATTATCAGCGGCAAGGGGCTCGCCGCCGGCACGCCCCTTTACACCGAGGAACAGTTTGAGGAGCAGGACGGCTGGGGTGCGCAACACGTGCGGATGATGGAAAACTTTGCGCTGCACCTGCTAAAGGGCACGCCGCTGCTGGCGCCGGGGGCCGAGGCCTGGCAGCCGGTAGAGCTGCTGAATACCGCGCTGATGAGCGCCTGGCAGGGCGGCGCGGGGCTTAAAAACCCGGTAGACCCAGACGAATACCTTGCCGCGCTCAACCGGCGGGTTGAGGCGGAGCGGCTGGAGCAGAGAGGCCGGCCGCCAGCTTTTTGACAAAAGGCGCCGCTCAAGCGCATCCCGCAAGCCGCAGGATACCGCCGCAGCCGGCGTAGAAAGCCAGGCCCTTTGCAAGGTTCTGCGTCTTGCAAAGGGCCTGGTTTTTTGCTCCAGCCTATGGGATACCCCGGCCGGGCCCGGGGCTTTTTCCGCTTAGCGCATGGCCAGCAAAAACAGAAGGACGACCAGCCCCAGCCCGGCAGCAAATACCCCGCCCACCAGCAGCGCCGCCTTGACAGCCCCAAGCATGTACAAAAGCTGTTCCTGCTTTGTCAGGCCGTCTTGTTCCCAGGGGCGGGGGGCCGGCGCCGGGGGC
>CAJTSP010000233.1 GCA_910578965.1 uncultured Oscillospiraceae bacterium | reverse complement strand
CATTGAATGGAGCCTTGGGCTGATCGCCCGGCTGGCCGGCCTGGCCGGGGGGCTTTTGCGGCGGATGCTGGCCGGGGTGCGGGTGTCCCGCATCCGGCTGCGGCTGCCGGTGCATGGGCCGGACGCGGCCGCCACCGCCTTGCAGTACGGCCGGCTCAACGCGGCGCTGCACACCGCAAACGCGGCCTTAAGCAACCTGATGCGGCTGGAGTGGGAGGAGCTGGCCCTTGTGCCGGATTTTACCGGCGAGGCCAGGGGCAGCGAATATTTTTCTTGTAAAATTACCACCCGGCTGTTTATAATGGTTACAGCGGGCGTCTGGGCGGTTTACCAGCTCTGGCGCGCCGATATTTTTACCGATATTTTTTAAGAATCTGAAAATGCTGGATGGGTGAGCCCGGCCAAACGGCCGTTTGGGTTTGCGAATGCAGCGAAGGAGGGACAACGCCATATGGCAGAGCATGCGGTACAGGGCCTGATGGGGGTCACGATGGAAAAAATCCGCGAGATGGTGGATTCCGACACCATCATCGGCAAGCCCATCAAGGTAGACGGCATTACCATCCTGCCTATCTCCAAGGTGACCTTTGGGTTTGCCTCGGGCGGGTCGGATTTTGGCGCCAACAGCCAGAAGGACCTGTTTGGCGGCGGCGGCGGCGCGGGGGTCACCATCCAGCCGGTGGCTTTTCTGGTGGTGCAGGACGGCGCCGTGCGCACCGTGCAGTTGGCCGATGCGGGCAATACGGTGGACCGCGCCATCACCATGATGCCCGAGATGATGGATAAGGTCGGCAGCCTGCTTAAAAAGGACAAGCCCCAGAACGGGCCGGAGCCGGCCGAGGCCCCCAAAGAGGGCTGACCCCCTTTTAAGGGGCCGGGCAAGCCCGGGCGGCGGAAGGGAAGAAGAATGGCAGAGATACGCATCCAGAAGGTCATGGCCGACCAGGGCCTTTGCTCCCGCAGGGCGGCCGAGCAGATCATCCGGGAGGGCCGGGTCAAGGTCAACGGGCGCCCGGCCAGCCTGGGGGATAAGATGGACCCCGCCCACGACGCGTTGATGGTGGACGGCGAGCGGGTGCCGCTGCAAAAAAAGCAGGAATACCACTACCTGATGCTGCACAAGCCCCGGGGCTATGTGACCACCACCAGCGACGAGCTGGGCCGCAAGACCGTGATGGACCTTGTGGCCGATTATCCGGTGCGGCTGTTCCCGGTTGGGCGGCTGGACCGGGAAAGCGAGGGCCTTTTGCTGCTCACCAACGACGGCGGGTTTGCCAACCTGATGATGCACCCCTCCCACGGGGTCAGCAAGCTTTACCGTGTTACCGTGCGGCCCCGCGCCAGCGAGGAGCAGGTGGTAGCGCTCAGCAGGGGGGTCGCCTTGGACGACGGCAGCGTCACCCAGCCCGCCGTGATCAACATAACGGTGGACGAGCCCGGCCGTACCGTGCTGGAGATGACCATCAAGGAAGGCAAAAACCGCGAGATCCGCCGGATGTGCGAGGCGGTGGGCCTGGAGGTGATTCGGCTGCGGCGCAATGCGGTGGGGGCGGTCAAGCTGGGCATGCTGGCCCCCGGCAGCTACCGTGAGCTGACCAAAAGCGAGCTTAGCGCCCTGCGTGCCGCGGCTCAGCGGGGCAAGGCCCGTGCCGAAAACGAGGCGGCCCGCTCTGCCGCCCGCAGGCGGGGGCCGGGTTCGCGCCGGGAGCGATAAGCGCCATGGGCTGGGGC
>CAJTSP010000232.1 GCA_910578965.1 uncultured Oscillospiraceae bacterium | reverse complement strand
TGCAAGCATAAAAAGGGAGGGCACTGCCGCCATGGAAAAGAGTTTTTCGGCCAGCTACGCTGCCGCGGGGGTGGACATTACCGCCGGCTACCGCGCGGTGGAGCTGATGAAGCAGCATGTGGCCCGCACCATCACCCCCGGCGTATTGGGAGGGCTGGGCGGTTTTGGCGGGCTGTTTGAGATAGACTGCACCGGCATGCCGCACCCGGTGCTGGTGTCCGGCACCGACGGGGTGGGTACCAAGCTCAAGGTCGCCTTTGCGATGGACAAGCATGACACGGTGGGAATCGACGGGGTGGCCATGTGTGTCAACGACGTGCTCTGCGCCGGGGCAAAGCCGCTGATCTTTTTGGATTACATTGCGTGTGGCAAAAACGTTCCGGAGCGCATCGCGGCCCTGGTGGCCGGGGTGGCCGAGGGCTGCGTGCAGGCGGGTTGCGCCCTTGTGGGGGGCGAGACCGCCGAGATGCCCGGCTTTTACCCCGAAAACGAGTACGACCTGGCCGGCTTTACGGTGGGCGCGGTGGACAAGAGCCGCATTCTGGACAATTCCGGCATGCAGGCGGGCGATGCGGTGATCGCCCTGCCCTCCAGCGGGCTGCATTCCAACGGGTTTTCGCTGGTGCGGCGGGCCTTTGGCATCGACGAGCATCCCGAGGTGCTGGGCCGTTACGAGGCCGAGCTTGGCTGCACCCTGGGCGAGGCGCTGCTGACCCCGACCAAAATTTATGTAAAGCCGGTGCTGGCGGTGCTGGACCGGCTGCCGGTTAAGGGGATTTCGCATATTACGGGCGGCGGCTTTTACGAGAACATCCCCCGCTGCCTAAAGGCGGGCTGTGCGGCCAAAATCCAAAAAAGCGATCTGCGCACCCCGCCCATCTTCCGGCTGTTGCAAGCGGCGGGCGGCATCCCGGAGCGGGATATGTTCAACACCTACAACATGGGCGCTGGCATGGTGCTGGTAACGGCGCCCGAGCATGCCGCACAGGCGGTAGAGATTTTGCGGGCGGGCGGCGAGGATGCCTGGATCATGGGCGAGGTTGTGCCCGGCGAGGGGGTTATTTTGTGCTGAGAAGCGGACAGGGCTCGGTAAAAACCCGGGCCGGGGAAGCCGGGCCGGAAGTTTTGACGGCCGGCCAGGACGCGGCTGCCAGCCGGTGCAGGGTGGCGGTGCTGGTTTCGGGCGGGGGCACCAACCTGCAGGCGGTGCTGGACGCGGCGCGGGCCGGCGGCATCCCGCACGGAGAGATGGCGCTGGTGGTTTCCAGCCGGCCGGGGGTTGGGGCGCTCGAGCGCGCGGCGGCCTTTGGCGTTGAGGCTGTGGTGGTAGAGCGCCAAAAATACGAAACGGCCGAAAAATTTGACGCGGCCCTTCTTCGCGTTTTGAAAAAGCATCAGGTCGACATGCTGGTGCTGGCGGGCTTTTTGTGCATCCTGGGCAAAAAGGTGGTAAAGGCCTACCCCAACCGCATTTTGAACGTGCATCCCAGCCTGATCCCCAGCTTTTGCGGCGAGGGCATGTATGGGCTCAAGGTACACGAGGCAGTGCTGGCGCGGGGGGTCAAGGTGACCGGGGCCACCGTGCATTATGTAAACGAGGTGTGCGACGGCGGCGAGATTTTGCTGCAGAAGGCGGTGGAGGTGCGCGCCGGCGATACCCCAGAGCTTTTGCAGCAGCGGGTGATGGAGCGCGCCGAATGGCTGCTGCTGCCCCGCGCCGTGGAAATTGTGGCGGCCCGCATCGTCGCCGGGCGGGGGTAAAGGG
>CAJTSP010000231.1 GCA_910578965.1 uncultured Oscillospiraceae bacterium | reverse complement strand
CGGACGCGCCGCCCGCCCTGGTGCAGAAAATCGGCAACACCATTTACGAGGTGTCGTTCCATTTCAGCACTACCAGCAGGGAAACCATGAGCGACAAAATCAACCGACTTATCCGCCGCGAACTGGACGCATCCTGATTTTTTCAAAATTTCCGCACTCTGTCCTTGACAAACCGAGCGAAAGGGTAGTGTGGACGCAGAGTCTGCTCAGGCGCTGATCGACGCCACCAAAAACGCAAAAAAAACCAACCCGCCGGGCTCGGTGGCGGTGCATTACGACCAAACCGGTTTTTTCCGCGAGGTTTACGGCGACGAGCAGGGCGTTTTGGACGGCATCAAAAAATACATGGATGCCGTTCCCGCCTACAACGAAAACTTCTTCCGGGTGGACGACCCAAGGGAACCGGCACATCCCGCGCAGGATCTGTATACCCGCATCCCGCTTAACCAGAAGCGCACCTACGACGTGCGGGAGGTGCTGGCCTGCCTGTTTGACGGCAGCGAGTTCCTCGAGTACAAAAAGGGCTACGGCCCCGAGATTGTCTGCGGGCTGGCCAAGGTCAACGGCCTGCTCACCGGCGTGGTAACAAACTATCAGGGCCTGCTTACCGGCTATCCCGAATACCGCGAAAACGCGGTTGGCATCGGCGGCAAGCTGTACCGGCAGGGGCTTATCAAGATGAACGAGTTTGTCACGGTCTGCGGCCGCGACCGGTTGCCCATCGTCTGGCTTCAGGATACTACCGGCATCGACGTGGGCGACCCGGCCGAAAAGGCCGAGCTGCTGGGGCTGGGCCAGTCGCTGATCTACTCCATTGAAAACTCCGGCGTCCCCCAGATGGAGGTCACCCTGCGCAAGGGCAGTGCCGCGGCACACTATGTGATGGGCGGGCCGCAGGGCAACACCACCAATGTGTTCAGCCTTGGCACTGCCGCTACCGAAATTTATGTGATGCATGGCGAGACCGCCGCGGCAGCCATGTATGCGCGCCGGCTGGTCAAGGATCAGGACGCGGGCAAGGACATCGCTCCCACCATCGACAAAATGAACCAGATGATCCAGGCCTACACCGACAAATCCCGCCCGTCCTACTGCGCCAAGGCGGGCCTGGTGGATGAGATCGTCTGCCTGACCGACCTTCGCCGTTATATCTGCGCGTTTGTGGGTGCGGCCTATCAAAACCCCAAAAGCATCTGTGCTTTCCACCAGATGATTACCCCAAGGATCATCCGGGACTGGGATGCTATGCGGTAAGCGGTAAGGAGAAAAGCGATGTTATCTGGCAAAATTAGCCTGCCGGACGCCCTGCTGGCGGCGGTTGGCAGCATGCTGGTAGTTTTTACTGTCCTGCTGCTGCTGTTCCTCCTGACTAAGCTGATGGCGCGTCTTTTGCAAAAGGGTACGCCGCAGGGGACAGGCCCGCAGGCGATGGACTCGGATGAGCTCACGGCGGTGCTTATGGCGGCCGTGCAGTTTTACCGTGAGGAAAACCGGGTAAACCCGATGGTACGCGGCGCGCCAAGCCGGCCGGCGGCGTTCCTTGCGCCGGTGAACCCCATGGTTCGTGACTGTGCCCATACACCAAAGAGATTGGAGCAGGAGCTATGATGAAAGAGTATGTGATCGAGCTGAACGGAAAGACCTATGAGGTCCGAATCCGCGAAAAGGACGAGGCCGGCGCTTCTTCCGGTTCCGGGACCATGCGCAGCCGTACGGCCCAGCCCGCCCCGGCAGCGCCTCAGCCCGCCTCGGTAGCACCCACCCGGCCCCGGCGGCGCCAAAGCCTGCCGCGCCGGCAGTTCCTAAC
>CAJTSP010000230.1 GCA_910578965.1 uncultured Oscillospiraceae bacterium | reverse complement strand
CGGCCCGCGGTGGGCAATGGCATCCGTCATGGCGCGGAGGATGGTTTCTTTTTGGGCCGGCGCCTGGGGCCCGGTAAAGCCTGCTATCCCGCACATCCTGCTGTATTCCTCTTTCCCCGGCGCGGCGGGCAAAAATGCGCGCGGCCGGCGTGTTTTTATGCGTCGATGCTATTATACTACACTAAGCGGCAATTTAACAGCCCTTGTTCGGGCGACAGGCGGCGGCTGTTTTACGGCTGCCGGCCCATGTTTTCAAGGGGGATTCCCCCCGCCGGGGAAACGCGCGTTCCCCTCCCCTCAAGGCAGCGCCTTTATCTGCCGGTTTTGTTTGACATCCCGCACGGCAGGAAGTACAATATCTCCGTTACCGTGCAATACAAACAGGTTTCCCCCGGCCGGCCGCCGAGGGTTTTAAGCCTGTTGCAATAGAAAAGGAGAAGGGCCGGATGACAGATTTCTTGCCCGTGCTGCTGGGCAGCGACGCCAACGTGTACGGCATGGCCCGCAGCTTTTTTGAGGAGTACGCTGTGCGCAGCGCCTGCATCTGCAAGCGGCGGCTTGTGGCCACCCAGAACACCCGGCTGCTGGCCGAGGTAGCAGAGGAGCCGTGCCTTGAGGAGGACGCGGTGTTTGTGTCCACCCTGCTGGGGTTTGCCAAGCGCCATGCCGGCAGGTCTCTTTTGCTGGTGAGCTGCGCCGACGGCTACACCATTTTGATGGCCCGCAACCGCGCCGCGCTGCAAAACGCCTACCGGATGGCCTGCCCCAGCCTTGAGACGGTGCTTGCCCTGGACATGAAGGAGCGGTTTTACGCCGCCTGTGAGGCCCATGGCCTCGCTTACCCCAAAACCGCCGGCTGCACGGCCGAAAATTACAAAACGGTGGAGCTGCCCTTTGATTTCCCCTGCATCATCAAGCCCAGCAACAGCATGGAATATTGGAACTGCAGCTTTGCCCACAAAAAAAAGGTATTTCTGGCCCACAGCCGCGCCGAGTTTGATGAAATCACCGCCGCCATCTATGGCAGCAGCTACCGGGACAGCCTTGTTTTGCAGGAGTATATCCCCGGGGACGACAACTGCATGCGGGTGCTCAACTGCTATTCCGGGCAGGACGGAAAGGTCAAGCTGATGGCGCTGGGCCGGCCCCTTTTGGAGGAACAGACCCCGGAGGGCATTGGCAACTATGCCGCCATTTTAAGCGTGCGGGACGACGCCTTGATGGAGAAGATCCGCGCCTTTTTGGAGGATGTGGGCTGGAAAGGGTTTTCCAACTTTGACATGAAGTACGATAGCCGCACCGGCGAATACAAGCTGTTTGAGATGAACCCACGGCAGGGCCGCAGCAGCTATTTTGTTACGGCCAGCGGGTATAACCTGGCCAAATGGATTACCGAAGACCTGATCGAGGGCAAGGAGCAAGGGCTGACCATCGCAAACGCCGAAAGCCTTTGGATGATCGCGCCGTTTGGGGTGATCCGCAAATACCTGGCCGACAAGGAGCTGCTGCGCAAGGCCGAGGCCCTGCGCAGGGCGGGGAAATGCGCCCACCAGTTGTTTTGCCGGGAGGATTTTTCGGTAAAGCGGCTGGCCTGGTACCTCAAAAGCCAGCTAAACTACTACCGCAAAACCGCCCGCTATTATGGCAACAAGGGCCTGCGGGGATAACCATGCGCTCACATCCCCCGCTCTCCCGCTTTAAGGGTCGGGCGGTAAAGTAAAACCGGATACAACGGAAGGAGACGCGCCTATGTGCGGCATTGTTGGCTTTGCGGCGGCAAAGCAGGACCTTGAACAGGCAAAAAAGACCGTCAAGGCCATGGCCGACCTAATCATCCACCGGGGGCCT
>CAJTSP010000229.1 GCA_910578965.1 uncultured Oscillospiraceae bacterium | reverse complement strand
CATCATCATTAGGGTCAATGCCAAGCTGTTTGAGGGCATCCATCAACTTCTGGCCGTCACTTCCACTTGGGGTAGTACTTCCCCCGCCGCCATTGCCGCAATGGCCTTTACCGGCATTTTTTGCCTGCTGCTGCCCTTGGGCCTGGGGCTGTTTTTTGCCAAAAAGCTGCGGGGCCGCTGGCGCTTTTTTGGGCTGGGCTGCCTTATTTTTGTGCTGTTTGTGCTGGTGCTGGAGCAGGCGGCGCACGCTCTTGTGCTGGGCGGCGCTTTGGGCCCGGCCATTACCGGCAGCATCTGGCTGTACGCCCTGTATGGCGGGCTGATGGCCGGCCTGTTTGAGGAAACCGGCCGCTGGCTGGCGTTTAAGCTTGCCGCCCGGCGCTGGCAGGCCGGCGGGCCGGACGCCCTGATGTACGGCGCGGGCCACGGCGGCATTGAGGCGGTGCTGCTGGCCGGCATGGCCATGCTGAGCAACATCATCCTCTCGCTGGCTTTGAACCGGGGCGGCATTGAGGCGGTACAGGCCATCACCGGCCCCCTGCCCCAGACGGCTTTGGCCGCGGTGGAGGGGCTGGCCGGCGCCCCGGTCAGCATATTTTTGTGGTCCGGCTTTGAGCGGCTTTGCGCGGTGGTGTTGCACATTGCCCTGTCGGTGCTGGTATACGCCGCCCTGGCCCAAAAGCGCGCGGGCCTTTGGTTTGCCGCCGTGGGGCTGCACGCGCTGGTGGATATGACCGCCGTGCTGGCAAACAACTGGCTGCCGGTAGCCGTAACCGAAGGGCTGGTCGCCCTGCTCTCGCTGGCCGCCGCCCTGCTGGCCTGGCGGGTGTATCACGCGCGGCCCGCCTCCAGGGCCTGAGCATCCCGCCCTGCCGCAGCCCTTTGGGCCGGCCATGCACAAAAATGTCGGGCAAAGGGCACAGCCTTGCGTGCCCGCCATCGGCTTGCCGCCCTTTATCTTGGTTTTTGGCGGATCATACGCTATAATAGAATGCGCAGACCAACGGCGGTTCGCCCCGCATGGGGGCGGCCGCCATCTACAAAGGAGGAGCTATCTATGAACAAGACCGTTACCGCGCAAAACGCCCCCGCCGCCGTGGGGCCTTACTGCCACGCAAAGCTTGCGGGCAATACCCTGTATACCTCCGGCCAACTGGGGCTCGTTCCCGCCACCGGCGAGCTGCCCGAGGGGGTAGAGGCGCAGGCCCGGCAGGCGCTGGAAAACCTGAAAACCGTGCTGGCCGCCGCCGGTATGAGCTGTGCCGACGTGGTAAAGACCACCGTTTTTTTGGCCGACATCCGCGACTTTGCAGCCATCAACGCCGTTTACGCTGAGTACTTTGTGGGCGAAGCGCCTGCCCGTTCCTGCGTGCAGGTGGCCGCACTGCCCAAAAGCGCCCTGTTTGAGATCGAGGCCGTTGCGGTAAAATAAGAGCCGCTTATAAAAGCAACCATCCGGCGGCAGGGGCCTTTTGGGCCTTTTGCCGCCGGCGCTTTACGCGCAAAGGGGAGTCAGGCCCCATATGGGCCCGCCTCCCCTTTGCTTTGGAGAGAAAAACAGAAAAAGGCGTTTATTCCTTAAACATCCAAAGGGATTTTTGACTATCTCTTTATAAGTTCTTAGATGCCGCTAAGTCTTGATTTTTCAAGGGTTCGCGGCATTTTTGCTGTCGGGGGAAGCTCACATATACTCTCGAAAGTTTTTAGGTTTTCGCTCTCAAAGGTAGTACGAAAGTAGTAAAACCTCGTCCTGCCTATGCTGCCAGCCGTTCCATTTCAGCCCTTGCGGAAGCGTAGGTCGCGTGTGCGTAGTAGTTCAGCGTCATGGTGATATTGGAGTGTCCCATGATGTACTGCAA
>CAJTSP010000228.1 GCA_910578965.1 uncultured Oscillospiraceae bacterium | reverse complement strand
TTTTGCAATATCCCGGCCCGGAAGGCGGCTTTTCACTTGAATTTTCCCTTTGTAAAATAAAAAGCCTCTGCTTTGCGGCGGTTCCATAAGAAAACAAAGCCGCCCATTCTACTGGTCAGCCGCATCCGCTGCGTCAGAAAAGCTTGGAATCCACCAAGGATTCCCGCGCTTTTCTTCCTTGCGGCTGCGGCCGCCCAGCGAATGCGCGGTGGATCGAAATTGATTTGGATTCTTTGTTTTCTTATCTCACCGCCGCTTTAGGGGGGGGGTTTTTTATCCTTCCGCCTTTCCGTGTGCCGTGGGTGGGTCAAACGTTTTGATTTAAGGCGGCGCGCGGGCGTACGCAGAGTGCCGCATTTTCATTTGGACCTGCCCGCGCGCGGGGCGAAAGCCGCCTGCCTGGGCTCTCACAGCCCCAAAATGCCTTGGATGAACTCCTCCATACGGTCGGCGCTGTCCTGCCGCATATGGGCGGTAAAATGGGCG
This sequence comes from uncultured Oscillospiraceae bacterium, assembly GCA_910578965.1. GTDB lineage: Bacteria > Bacillota > Clostridia > Oscillospirales > Ruminococcaceae > UBA7177. The sequence goes on along the minus strand of CAJTSP010000228.1, from coordinate 1,396 downwards.
TAGCGGTCCAGCGTAAAGGCGGCGGTGGCGTGGCCGAGGTTGCCCTGGATCGTCTTGACATCGTCGCCCGCACGCAGCGCGTTGACCGCGTATGTATGCCGCAGGTCGTGGAAACGCACCCCCTCCAGCCCGGCCTTCAGTGCCAGGCGGTGAAAGAGGGTGTCTACCCGCCACTGGTCAAAGGGCGCGCCGCTTGGCGTGGTGAATACCAGCCCCGCGGCGTCCTGCCAGCCCGGCCCGGCCAGCAGCCGGTCGGCCGCCTGCCTCCGCCTCTGCGTGTTTAGCGCCGCCATCACCGAGGGCGCAGGGGTCAGGATGCGCCCCTTGCCGCTTTTGGGGGTCAAAAACAGCCCGGCATCGCGGTATTCCGGCCGGGCCAGCTGCTTGTTGATGCTGATGGTGCTGCTGCCGATGCAGTCCCAGGTAAGGCCCAGCAGCTCGCTGAGCCGGCAGCCGGTAAACAGCGCCATCCAGATCAGCTGCTCAATGGCGCTGCCCCGGGCCTGGCGCAGCAGGGCGGCGGCGTCCTCGTCGGTCAGCGGGCGCACCTCGCGCTGCTCCAGCCGCGGCAGCTCGCAGCCGTTGGCCGGGTTTTTGGCAAGGTAATCCAGCGACACCGCCTTGTTCAGCGCCTGCCGCAGCACCTTGTAGGCCAGCCGCACCGACGCCGGCGAAAGCCCCTCCAGCCCGTTTACAAAGCTTTGCACCGTGTCCGGCTGCAATTCGGCCAGCCGCAGCGCGCCCAGCGCCGGCTTGATGTGGTTTTGCACGTTGTTTTGATAAATACTGCGGGTGGCCGGCTTTGCGGCGCACAGGTAATCCCGCTGCCAGATGTCCAGCCAGCCGCCCACCGTAAGCCGGGAGGGCGCGGCATACCGCCCCTCGTTTACCGCCACGGCAGCGGCCTGCAGCTTTTCCAGCACCTCGCGCTGGCTTTTGCCGGTAAACGAACGCTGCACCTGCCGCCCGGTGCCGGGGTCGCGCCCGGTGGTGATGCGCGCCTCCCAGTACTCGTACTGCCGGCCGTGGCTGTTGACGATCTTGCGGCGGATGGTGCCGCTGCCTTTGGGTGCTTTCTTGCTCATGCTTTTTCTCCTTCCTTTTTGCCTGCGCCTTTTTGCCGGCCGTGCGCCGGGGCGCATGCTAACAATTTTTCCCTTGTTTTTTCCCTTTGGCAAGCCAAAGGGGCGGCCCGGCAGCGGCAGAACAGGGATAGGGCGGCAAAAATACCCCGCGTAAAAATTTTTAAGCGGGCGGTTTACTTTTTGCCGGGATGTGCGAATAAGGTTAGTGAAAGCGGTTTTAGGCCGCGCTCAGAGAGGCTTGGCATCAGGATGGAGCCGGTTCCTTTTTGGGCAACGCCGTGGGCGGGTGCTTGCGGGGGCAATTGCAGGGC
>CAJTSP010000227.1 GCA_910578965.1 uncultured Oscillospiraceae bacterium | reverse complement strand
GGGAAAAAGATTGTGGAAATACTTGAAAGTTTTGGAAATATATGGTAAAATTTCCATCGAAAGGGAAAACAGGGGCTGCCGGCCCGGAAAATCCCGTAAAAGGCACAAAAACGGCCGGCGCGGCACGGTTTTGGCCGGATCAGGCGGTTTCCCGAAAAAACAGGAGGAAAGAACGATGGAAAAGATCAAATTTATGATGTCGGACACAGGCGCGCCGGTGAGCGCGCTGTGTAAAACGGCCCTGGAGCAGAAAGGGGTGGAGGTAACGGTCTGCGGCCGGGACGGGGAAAAGGCGCTCAAGACCCTGCTGGAGCTGCGGCCCACGGCGGCCATGCTGGACGCCTTTATGCCGGGGCTGGACGCGATTACGGTCAAGCAGCGGTATGAGCAGCAGGCCGGCGACAAAACCACCTTTTTTGTAACCGGGGCCTTCCAGAGCGAGGAAATGGAGCAGGAGCTGCTGGAAAGCGGCTTTGCCTTTTATTTTGTAAAGCCCTTTGATGAAAACGTTCTGGCTGCGCGGGTGCTCAAGGCGGCGGGTGCGCCCCGCCCTGCCCGGCCCGCCAGCAGCGACGAGATGGTGGTCACCGAGATTTTGCACCAGATCGGGGTGCCTGCCCACATCAAGGGCTACCAGTTTTTGCGGGGCGCGATCCTGCTCACCATGCAGGACCCCGAATATATCAATGCGGTTACAAAGCGCCTTTACCCCGAAATCGCCCGCCAGAACGGCACCACTGCCAGCCGGGTGGAGCGGGCCATCCGGCACGCCATCGAGGTGGCCTGGGACCGCGGCGATGTGGACACCCTCAACAGCTATTTTGGCTACACCATCCACAACCTGCGGGGCAAGCCCACCAACTCGGAGTTTATCGCCATGATTGCCGACCGGATGCGGCTGGACAAAAAGCAGAAGCGGGCCTGAACCCTTTGCCGGGCCTTTAGCGCATGCCTTCACCGGCGGGGGAGCCTGGAAACAATGCGCCCCGGCAGTGCTTGGCCTACCGGAAGAATGGCCGTATTCGAAAAAATAAAAAGCGCGGCGTCCTGTGTCATGGCCCTGCGGGGCCGGATACGGGGCGCCGCGCTCTCGCTTTTCCCTGTAAAAAATCCTGAGGCCCGCGGCCCTGCCGCCCAAGGGTGTTTTGCATGCCCTGCGTGCCGCCCCGCTGAAGGCTTTTGCCCCGTTGGCTCGTATCAAAAGGGGATGACGGTACCGTGCAGCCCGGCGCTTTGCAGGCAAGGGGGGAGCCGGCGCCGCAAACACAGGGAACGATGGAAGGGCCGCCGTGCCCGGCGAAGGCATGGCGCAGGCATTTTCGGGGCCAAGCGGGTGCGCCCCGGCGGGGGGAACGGTGGATTTTTTGCGTCAAAGCCTGTATAATAGCCCTGGGGCGGCGCGGCATGCCGTACCGCCCACAGCGGGAAAACAGCTCCCTCGGCGCGGGCCGCGGGCAGGAAAGGGGCGTTGCGCATGAAAACGGCAACCGTGGTACTGGTGGCGGCGGGGGCCTCCCGGCGGATGGGGTTTGACAAGCTGGCTTATCCTCTGCGGGGCAAGCCGGTATTGCAGCACAGCCTGGAGGCCTTTGATTCCCACCCGCTGATCCAGGAAATTGTGCTGGTGACCGGCACGGATGATTCGCTTGCCCGCCGGCTGGCTGGCGGCTGCCGTAAGCCGGTGCGGCTGGTGCGGGGCGGGGCCAGCCGTGCCGAGAGCGCGGCCGCAGGAGTGCGGGCGGCCGCGGGGGAGCTGGTGGCCGTGCACGACGCGGCCCGCCCCTTTGTGAGCGCGCAGGTGATTACCGCGGCGCTCGAGGCGGCGGACGCCCTGGGGGCCGCCGCACCGGCCGTGCCGGTAAAGGATACCGTTAAAATGGCAGGCAAAACGGCCGGCCCCACGCCCGACCCAGGCGCCTTTGGCCCCAGCCAAGGC
>CAJTSP010000226.1 GCA_910578965.1 uncultured Oscillospiraceae bacterium | reverse complement strand
CGCCGGTTGCCCCGCAAGGGGCGAGGCGAACGCCATAAAAATAAATGATAATAGCTACTTTGCGGCTATTATACCATAGATTTGCCGCACGGGGCAACAATCGGCGCCGCGCTATTCTGCGCGTTTTTTCGATGTATCCGCCCGGAAAACACGCGCGCAAAAAACAGCGGGCGCAAAGAGCTGAAACAGCTCTCTGCGCCCGCTGCAAGGGCCAAAGCGTCATTCAGGGATTGACATAATTGCGCACCAGCGCCTGCAAAAGGTCGTCCCGATCCACCTTGCGGATGAGGGAACGGGCATTTTTGTAGGTAGTGATGTAGGTGGGATCCTCCGAGAGGATGTAACCCACCAATTGGTTCACCGGGTTATAGCCCTTTTCCTTCAGCGCGTCGTAGACCTCCTGCATTACGGCACGAATCTCGCGTTCACGCTCATCATAAATGGAAAATACGGCGGTGGGATCGGACATAGCAGGACGCCTCCTTTGCACAGCGGGCCGCCCGGAAATGCAGCACGGCAGGACGCGGGCCGTATGAACCCGCCGCCCGTCTGCTTTTGCCGCCGGCACGGCCCCCGGAATCATCAATTTCAGATAGTTATACCCCAAGTTTATTATACACAAAAACACTGGAAAACGCAAACGAATTTTGGAGAGCCCTTTCACCCCGCAAAGCCGTGCGGCAAATCGTGGACAAAGCCCCTCGATTGTGCTATAAATAGAATGTATTGTTATGTATTGTTCTGTGCGCCGCCGGGTGGGATACGGCTTTTTGCAGCGGCGCCCAAAAAGGAGAAAAAGCAATGATCCCTTTTAACATCCCGCCCTATGTGGGCAATGAACTGGAATTTGTGCGTCAGGCGGTGGAAAACAAGGAAATCTGCGGGGACGGCGTTTTTACCCACCGCTGCAACGCCTGGCTGGAAGAGCGGTTTGGCGCCCAAAAGGCGCTGCTGACCACCAGTTGCACCTCGGCGCTCGAGATGGCCGCCTGGCTGTGCGGCCTTGAGCGTGGGGACGAGGTGATCCTCTCGAGCTATACCTTTTCCTCCACCGCCACCGCCTTTGTGCTGGTGGGGGCAAAGCTGGTATTTGTGGACGTCCGGCCGGACACCATGAACATTGACGAAACCAAAATCGAGGCCGCCGTCACCGAGCGCACCCGCGCCATCTGCGTAACTCATTACGCCGGCGTGGCCTGCGAGATGGACACGATCTTGGATATCGCCGCCCGGCATCACCTGCTGGTGGTGGAGGACGCCGCCCAGGGCGTGATGTCCAGTTACAAGGGCCGGGCGCTGGGCACGATTGGGGATTTTGGCTGCTACTCTTTTCACGAGACCAAGAACTACTCGATGGGCGAGGGCGGCGCTTTGCTGATCCGGGACGCTAAATACAACGAGCAGGCCGAGATTTTGCGGGAAAAGGGCACCGACCGCTCCAAATTCTACCGCGGCCAGGTGGATAAGTACACCTGGGTGGGCTACGGCTCCAGCTACCTGCCCAGCGAGCTCAACTCGGCCTACCTCTGGGGCCAGCTACAAAAGGCGGACGCGATCAACCAGAACCGCTTGGCGGCCTGGCGGCGCTACCACGACGCCTTTGCCCCGCTGGCGGCGGCGGGCCAGGTGCAACTGCCCGCCGTGCCTGAAGGCTGCGCACACAACGCCCACATGTTTTACCTGAAATGTGCCGATCTTGCCCAGCGCACCGCCCTGATCCGCTTTTTGAAGGAGGGCGGGGTGCAGGCGGTGTTCCACTACATCCCGCTGCACTCGGCCCCCGCCGGGCTGCGGTTTGGGCGGTTTGCGGGCGAGGACCTTTACACCACCGCCGGCAGCGAGCAATTGGTACGGCTGCCGCTCTACTACGGCCTGGCCGAGCAGGACCAGGATACGGTCATCCGCCGGGTGCTGGCCTTTTTTGAGGGCGGGGCCCGGTGA
>CAJTSP010000225.1 GCA_910578965.1 uncultured Oscillospiraceae bacterium | reverse complement strand
GCCCCGGCCGACAGCCCCCTTGCGCCCCGGGCCAAAAACCGCTATAATAAGGGCTGCCGCCCGCTGTTTCTGGCAGCGGGCGGTTTTGCAGAGTAAAAGCCTGTGCGTCAAGTGCCGGCCCGACGGGGAGTTGCGGGCCGGACGAAAAGGGAAAAATGCCCTTGCGGTACAGGCTTTGCATCCCGCTGCTGCATGAGGGCGTGCGAGCAAGCAGGGCGGGGCAGCTTATTGCCCCGCCCTTTTCCGCCTCCGCGTGCGGCATACAAGGCTCCCATAGGAGGGTTTTTGTATGTCCCATTTTTTGCAAACCGGCATCCCGGCGCGGGCCGCCGAGCTGCGCCAAAGCACCGCCAACCTGCGTGAGCCCCGGGCACTGGCCGGGGCCGCAATGCTGGCCGCACTGCACCTGGTGCTCAACCAGTTCACCATCCCGGTATCCCCGGTGCTGGAGATCGGCTTCGACTTTCTGACCGTCGCGGCCACCGGCTACTTGTACGGGCCTTGGGTGGCCGGCCTGTCCGGCTTTGCTACCGATGTGCTGGGCTACCTTTTGCGCCCCAACGGGCCCTACTTCCCCGGCTTTACCCTCAGCGCCATCCTGCTGGGGATGGTGTACGGGCTGTTTTACTACCGCCGGCCGGTCTCGGTACGGCGGATCATCTGCACCAAGGTGTGCGTGATGCTGCTGTTCAACTTTTTCCTCACCCCGCTCTGGCTGCATGTGATGTATGGCCAGGCCTTTGTGATCCTCAGCCAGGTGCGGATCGTCAAAAACCTTGTAAAGTTCCCGGTAGATGTGGCGCTGGCCTACATGGTGCTGCGCCTTTGCCAGCGCCAGCAGGCCCGGCGCATGGCCCTGTAGCGGCGTGCGGCCGGTTTTGGCCGCGGAGGGTTTTGGGCCTTCTGCGCCAAACGGCGCCGGCAGCGTCCCTCCCGGGTGGCGGGCGGCTTGCGCCGGGCCCGGAGGATGTGGTATAATGGCCGGGACGGCTATTATCCTCTATCTTATGGCGTCCGTCGTGCCCTTGTAAAAATCGGCCCAAACCAAAAGAAAGAAGGAACCTTGCCATGCCCAAGCTGACCATGGAACGCGCAAAAGAGCTGCTTGCCACCACCACCACCGAGGCCCATTTGTTTGAACACGCCATCGGAGTATCGGCCGCGATGGGGGCGATGGCCCGCCATTTTGGGGAGGACGAGGGCTACTGGCAGGCGGTGGGCTACCTGCACGATTACGATTACGAGCAGTTCCCCGAGGAACACCTTGCCCACACCCGCGAGCCGCTTTTGGACGCCGGGGTGGATGAGGAGAGCGTGCGCGCCATCCTGGCCCACGGCTGGGGACTTTGCAGCGAGGAAAAGCCCGAGACCCCCCTTGAAAAAAGCCTGTTTACGGTGGACGAGCTCACCGGCCTTGTGGCCGCCACCGCCCGGATGCGGCCGGGCGGCCTTTCGGACCTTGAGACGTCCAGCGTCAAAAAGAAATTCAAGGACAAACGCTTTGCCGCCAAGATCGACCGCGCGGTGATCCAGCAGGGGTGCGAGCTGCTGGGCATGGAGCTGGGCGATGTGATCGCCCTGACCATTGAGGGCATGCGCCAGCAGATGGACGCTTTGGGCCTTGGCCCCAAGGAATAAGGCCCGCCGGCCCCGCGCCCCTTTTTGGGGGGCCGCCGCGCCTGCCGCCTGCCGATGACCGCGCAGGCGGCCCGTTTACCCCCGCGTTTTGCGTTTTTTGGCCCCTGCGGCAAAAGCGGCTTTGTAAACCGCCGCTAAGCCCGCGGGGGCCTTTTTGCGCCCTTTGGGGGCCGGTTTTCACACAGTTTTACAAAGATTTACGCAAAATCAACACTTCCTGCCCGGATAATAAAAGGAGCCAAAAACCTTGCGGGAGGAGTGCTGAACCATGAACGAGAGCATCCAGCCGGCCACCCGGCCAAACACCGAAACCGCCCCCCGGCCCGGCCCGCTGGCCCGGCTTGGGCGGGGCGCGGGCCGGCTTAAGAGCTTTGCGGGCCGGCACAAAAAGGGGGCGGTTTTGCTGGCCGCGGCCCTGTGC
>CAJTSP010000224.1 GCA_910578965.1 uncultured Oscillospiraceae bacterium | reverse complement strand
GAGGATAATAGCCGCTTTGCGGCTATTATACCGCATCGCTGCTTAAAAAGCAAAACAAAATCCCGGCTGCGGGCTTTACTTTGGGGCGGGCGTCCTATATACTTATTATAGGGATTTGTGGCCTGCGCATGCCCCACGGGCCGCCAAGGCGGCCAAGGGCGCATTGTAAGGGGGCATGCCGTTAAAACAGGCGGGCGAGTTTTTATAAAGCAACCGCCTGTAAAACGCAGTTCGGGCCGGGCGCGGGCCTGCCACGGGGAAAAAGCGGGTATTGCAGCTTTTGGCGCACGATCAAAACGCTGCGCGCAGCGAGAGGAAGGTTTTTGCAGAGTAATGATTACGATTGACGAGTTAAAGGGGCAGTTGGCCGGCTACCGTGCCGCCATAGACGATTTGGGTGAGGCGCTTGCCATCCGGGCCAGCGAAAAACGGGTGGCCGAGCTGGAAAACAAGATGACCATGCCCGGCTTTTACGACGATGCCGAGGCCAGCGCCAAGGTGTTTGCCGAGATGAGCGGCCTCAAGGGCAAGTTGGAGCGGTACCAAAAGCTGGGCGGTTTGTACGACGATGCCGAAACCATGCTGCTGCTTTGCGAGGAGGAAAACGACCCCGCCCTCATCCCGGAGGGGGAGGCTGCGGTGGCTGCGGTGGCCGCGGCGGTGGACGAGCTGCAACTTATCACCCTGCTCTCGGGCCAGTACGACAAGAACAACGCCATACTCACCTTCCATGCCGGCACCGGCGGCACCGAGGCGCAGGATTGGGCGGATATGCTCTTTCGGATGTACAGCCGCTGGGGCGCTGCCCACGGCTACAAGGTGAGTACCCTCGATTATCAGGACGGGGACGAGGCTGGCCTCAAGAGCGCCTCCATTTTGGTGGAGGGGCCCAACGCCTACGGCATGCTCAAGAGCGAAAACGGGGTGCACCGGTTGGTGCGCATATCCCCCTTTGACGCGCAGAGCCGCCGGCAGACCAGCTTTGCCAGCCTGGAGGTAATGCCCGAGATGGACGACGCCATCCAGGTGGACATCCGCCCCGAGGACATCGAGATGCAGGTCTACCGCTCCTCCGGCGCGGGCGGCCAGCACATCAACAAGACCTCCAGCGCGGTGCGGCTGATCCACAAGCCCACCGGCATTGTGGTGAGCTGCCAGACCGAGCGCAGCCAGTTCCAAAACCGGGACACCGCCATGAAGATGCTGGCCTCCAAGCTTTACCAGATCAAGGAGCAGGAGCACCTGGACAAGATCAGCGACATCAAGGGTGTGCAAAAAGAAATTGCCTGGGGCCACCAGATTCGCAGCTATGTCTTTATGCCCTATACCCTGGTAAAAGACCACCGCACCGGCTTTGAAAACGGCAACGTGCAGGCCGTGATGGACGGCGACCTCGACGGCTTTATCAACGCCTACCTCAAGGCCGCCAGCCGGAACGAGCTGCAGGAGGCCTGACCCCTGCCCCTTGCGGCAGCCCATCAAAAAACAAGCCATGGCCTCCGGCTGCGCCGGAGGCTTGGTATAGCCCCGCAGGGGCATGATACAAGCAATGCCCCTTTAGGGGCCGCGATGGGTTGGCCGGCTTCATTGCCGGCTCATGGCGGGCCCCTGAAGGGGCTGTTTCTTATACCCTGAGGCCCTTGTCGCCCGTAAGCGGGCCGATAAACCTTTTAAGGCCCGTCTGGCCCGCAAGCTCGCCCGCTGCCGCCCGGCGCCGGATGGTTTTTAAACCGCTTGTTGCCCCGGCTCGCGAAAGCGGGAAGCTTACGAAAACAAATACATACGGAAATTGAAATTGGGGATGAAATAGGGGGGAAGCAATGCCCACGCTTGAATGGATCGGAAAAGACAAGGTAGTCAACCACCACCTGGAGGTCCCTTACCGGGTATTGGAGGAGCGGTATACATACAACGCCGAGCAGAGCAAAAACATGATTATCCGGGGGGACAATCTGGAGGCGCTCAAGGCCCTGCTGCCCCGGTACGAGGGGAGGGTCAAATGCATCTATATCGACCCGCCCTACAATACCGGCAACGAGGGCTGGGTCTACAATGACAACGTGAACGACCCCAAAATCAAGAAGTGGCTGGG
>CAJTSP010000223.1 GCA_910578965.1 uncultured Oscillospiraceae bacterium | reverse complement strand
GAATTTGAGCAGTTGTATTGGCCGGCAATAGTTTATAACTTTTCTTTTATTTTTGTTCTTGTACACATGATGCAGAATGTGTTAAACTATGGGTACGGCAGGACATATTGCACTGCAGAAAGGATAATCCGTATGAATATTGCCATGATGACCGACCCGGGGCTAAGCGCCCGCATCCCCAACAACGACCTGTACGAGATTCTGCGGGATGAAATCCTAAGCCTGCGGCTTGTCCCCGGGAGCCTGCTGAGCGAAAACGCGGTATGCAAGCGGTTCAACATCTCCCGCACGCCGGTGCGGGGGGTGTTTGAGCGGCTGCGGACCGATGGATTTTTGGAGGTGATCCCCAAAAAGGGCACCTTTGTGACCCTGATCGACCTGGATCTGGCCGAGCAGATTATTTACATGCGGCTCCAGGTAGAAATGGACGTTATGGCACAGCTCGCCGCACGGCCCAACCCCCAGCTACTGGAAAAGCTGGCCCGCAATTTAGAGCATCAAAAGCTGCAGCTTGAGCTGGGCATTGTAGACGATGAGTTTTTCCGTACCGACTCCAAGTTTCATGAGCTGTGCATGATTACGGTTGGAAAATACAAGCTCTGGCAGCTTATCCAGCACATGGGCGTACATTATTCCCGCTATCAGCGGATGGACTATAAGGGGGGGCGGCAATTCGACATCCTATACAGGGAACACCTGGAGCTGTACGAGGCACTGCGGCGCGGCGACGCGGCATCCTTGCGCGCGCTGCTGACCGCCCATCTCTACGGCGGCATCCTGCGCGCCGGCGGGCGGCTGGCTACCGAGTATGCGGGGTATTTTGCCGACACTGCGCGCAGCATCGACGAGATTGTACGGGACGTCAAAAAGACGGTGCGGCAGGCGGCCGCAAAATGAAAAAAAAAGGGGGGGCATGCCCCCCTTTTTTTGCGGCTTTGCCCTCCGCCGGAGGGCCGCGGGAACGCCTGTTCCAAGGGGCAAAGGCAAGCCGCCTAAACGCCTGCCCGCACGGTTTGGATACCGGCGGCGGCCCGGCACAAAAAACGCGCCCCCTCAGCCAAGGGGGCGCGTTTTTTGTGCCGGGACATTATGCCCTTAATATTTTTTGAGCAGCGGCATGGCCAGGGCCAGGGCGCTCCAGGCCGCCTGGTAGAGGATCAGGGCGGGCAGCGCCAGCCCTGAAAGCCCGCCGGTAAAGGCCAGCAGCAGGGCCAAGACGCAACTGCAGATTACCGACACCGCCTGCACCAGCGCGGCCGCGCGCTCGCCGCCCGCCGCGCCCTCGGCGGCCTGCAGGCCGCCCACAAAGGAGGCAAAGCTGCCCAGATGGGTCATGCAGCCCTCGCTCTCGGGCAGGTAGGCGGTAGCCGGGGCCAGCGCCTTGCGCTCGGGGCCGCTCAGCACCTTGACGCTGCCCTCCCGCAGCCGGTAGACCCGCTGGATGAGCGGCGCAGTAATAGAAAAATCGTCGCTTTTTACCAATACCGACAGCCCACTGCGGATCAACTGGCTCAGCACGTCGGCCACGTCGGGGTCGGGCCGGTAGCTCACCACAAACATGCCAAACAGCTTGCCGGACACCGCCAGGTAGATGGGCTGGTAGCGGCCGTTGCGGGTGTAGCGGTTTTCGCAGTCCATCGACGGGATGTCGATATCGTGGCTCTGCATCATCTCCCGGCTGCCCAGGATGACCCGGTTATGCTCCACCCAGGCCACAAAGCCGCCGCCCACCTCGTGGCTGAGGTTTTCTACCGGGTAGAGCATCTCGGTTTTGTTTTGAATAATGCTCAAAAAGACGTCTCGCAGGGTGTCGCAGCCCTCGATGAGCACCGAGGCGGCATAGAGGATGGCGAGGTCGATGCGCTCCTTTTCAAAGGTCTTGATGCCGTGCAGCACCACACTGGCCGAGGGGAAGAGGTCCCGTGCGCCAACCACCACCACATTGGCGCGGCTCATCTCCTGCACCGCGCTCCAGCCCGGCACCACCGCGCCCACCCGGCAGGCGCTTTTTTGCATCAGCAGGCTGGGCACCGCCGAGAGCAGGGTACAACTGAGCGGCCCGCCCAGGCCGTCTGAAAGGGCCGCGGAGCAAACGGAGAAGCC
>CAJTSP010000222.1 GCA_910578965.1 uncultured Oscillospiraceae bacterium | reverse complement strand
GGACGAGCGGGAGCTGGTGAGCGCCTGGGGCGATTTTACCGCGGCTCTGTTTGCGGCCGGCCCCGACTGGACCGACGCGCTGCTGGAGCTGGTGCTGCAAAACGAAAACTGTTACCTGGCCCAAAGCTGCAAAAAAACTGGCGTGCCCGAGACACTGCGCGGCTGCCTTGAGAGCGAACTGCAATTTTTAGCCGAGCTTTCAGGCTATACGGGCGGTGACCTGCGCGAGGCCCTGGGCGAAGCGGGCGCATTTTTGCCCGCCTGGCAGGTACACCCGGCGGATTTTGCGGCCGAGTACGCCCGCCGCCTGGCCGACGTGGGCCACACCGGGTATGGCGTTTTTGCCCGCTACCATGTTTTTACGGTAGAAAACGCCCGCCTTGTTCCGGTAAAGCACCCCGATCGCCAGCGCCTTGCCGAGCTGCCCGGTTATGAGCCCGAGCGGCAGAAGATCCTGGCCAACACCCGGGCCCTGCTGGAGGGCAGGCCGGCGGCCAACGTACTGTTGTACGGGGAGGCAGGCACCGGGAAATCCAGCACGGTCAAAGCGATTGCCAACGAGTACGCCGCCGAGGGGCTGCGGCTGGTGGAGGTAAAAAAGAACCAGTTGTACGAGATTCCCGAACTGATGGACGCCCTGGCCGAAAACCCGCTCAAATTTATCCTATTCATAGACGATTTGAGCTTTACCGCCAACGACGACAATTTTGCAGCCCTCAAGGCAATTTTGGAGGGCAGCGTGGGCGGGCGAGCACAGAACATCGCCGTATACGCCACCTCCAACCGGCGGCATCTTATTAAGGAGACCCTAAGCGACCGGGAGGGCGACGACATCCACCACGGCGACACCATGCAGGAGCTGATGAGCCTTTCGGCCCGGTTTGGGCTTACCGTGACCTTTGGGCGGCCGGGCAAGGAGCGTTTTTTGCAGATTGTGCAGGAGCTGGCCGCCCAAAACGGTATGGAGTGCCCCGGGCCGGAGCTTGCAGCGAGGGCCGAGGCGTTCGCCATCCGGGCAGGCGGGCGCAGCCCGCGGGCCGCGCGGCAGTTTGTGGAGCTGCTGCGGGCCGGGGTACAGCTTTAACCTTTATGCTGCCGGGTGCTGTGGGAAGCACCGCCGGCTGGCTGCATCTCCCAGGAGCTTGCACGGCTGTAAAAAATATCGTCTTGGAGCCTTCTGGCCGCAGCCTACAATTGACAGTATGCCGCTGTATACGGTAACATAGATACACCCCAAATTGCCCCAGAGGGCCCTCCTGCCGCGCCCTGGCAGAGGATACGACAGTACGGATGTGACAAAGCATGGAATACAAAAATATTACGCTGACCCCCGCAGACTGGCTGGTGCTGCAATCCTGCGGCGGGCTTTTGGACGGCCTGGCCAATTATCTGGGAGACGGCTACGAAATCGTACTGCACAGCCTGGAGGACCTGGACCATTCCATCATTCGGATCGTCAACGGGCATCACACCGGCCGCAAGGTCGGCGCCCCGATCACCGGCTTGGCGCTGGATATGCTCGGCCGTATCACCGAGCGGGGAGAAGAGTTTTTTATCTCTTATTTTACCCAAAACAAACATGGCGAGCCCTTAAAATCCACCACGATTGCCATCCGCGGCGAGAAGGGGCGGATCATTGGGCTGCTCTGCATCAATTTTTACCTAAATACCCCATTTTCCCAGGTACTCTCGTATTTTACCCCTCCGTCGGCGGCGCCCGCCCGGATGGTGGAGGCATTCAGCGACAACACCGAGGAGCTGGTAGGCCAGGCGGTTGCCCAGGCCCGGCAGCAGGTGGAGGCGGACAGCACCGTGCCTCCTTCGATGAAAAACCGACAGATTGTGGCGCTGCTGCACGCACAGGGCATTTTTAAGATGAAAAGCGCCGTAGACCTTGTGGCACAGGCCATGGACATCTCCAAAAACACCGTATATCTTCATCTTCGGCACGCAAAAAAACATATCCCCTGAACAGGAATCCAGATTCTGGGCGGCAGCCGTAACCGGCTGCCGCCCTATCTTTTATTTACAGCAGGCTTTGCATCCCTTAACAAGGGCACACACGCCGGCAAGCCAACTTTAGCGGCACGCTGTAGCGCGAATCTATCCCTTTGAGTTGGTACGCCGGGCAGGCCAACGTCAAGCGGCCGGGGCTTTTGGGCATTGTGAGAAGCTGTACCAACAGCCGCCGCACATATCGGC
>CAJTSP010000221.1 GCA_910578965.1 uncultured Oscillospiraceae bacterium | reverse complement strand
AGAGCATGGGCAGCTCGACATTTTTTTGGGCGCTGGTGCGGCCGATGAGGTTAAAATTCTGGAAGACAAAGCCGATCTTGCGGTTACGCACCTCGCTCATCCGGGCGTCCTTCTGGCGCAGCACGTCCAGCCCGTCCAGGGTATAGCTGCCGGCGGTGGGGCGGTCCAGTGCGCCGATGATGTTCATCAGGGTGGATTTGCCGCTGCCGGATTCGCCCACGATGGCCACAAAATCGCCGGGGTAAACGGTCAGGTTGATGCCGTGCAAAATTTCCAGTTCGTTTTCCCGCCCCTCATAGTACCGCTTTACAATGCCCCGCATCTCGATGATCGGCCGGGCGGCGGGCGTTCCCCCCGTTTGCGGCGCGGTAAGCGGCGCGGGGGAGGGGCCGGCGTTTTTGGGGGCCTGCGGCACGGTCTGGCCGGCTATGGGCTCTGCCGGCGCGGCGGGCCGGGCTGCCGGGCCGCTCATGGCATGCCTCCGCCCATCGGGCCGCCCGCGGGCGCGCCGCCCATGCCGCCGCCCATGCCCGGCCCGGCAAAGGTGATGCCGGGCTCGGCGGCGTCTTCCGGCGCGGTTTGGGTCTCCTCCAGCAGGCTGGCCCGCACCACCATCCCCTCGCGCAGCGCCTCGCCGCGCACCTCGATGTAATAGTCGTTTTCGGCCCCGATGGTCACGGGCACCGGGGCAAAGGCCTCCCCGTCCCCCTGCTGCCTTGCCAGGATATAGCGGCTGCCGTCCTCGTTCTGGCCCACCGCGTCATAGGGCACCACAAACACATCCTCGGCCGCGCTTTGGATGATCTCCACCTTGGCGTTCATCCCGATCAGCAGCCCGGCGGCGTCGCCGGTCAGGGTCACCTCGGCCGCAAACCCGCCCGAGCCGCTGGCCGCGCTGCCCCCGGCCGCGTCGCCCCCCGCCGCGCTGGTGGTGGGGGAGATCTGGGTCAGCCGCCCGGCAATGGGCTGGTCGGTGGCGTCGCTGGTCACCACCGCCTGCATGCCCACTGCAACATTGCCCACATCGTACTCCGCCAGGGTAAAGGCCACCTTCAGCGCGCCGGTATCCTGGATGGTGGCCACCGTGCCGCTGCACTTGCTGCCCACCGTTGCGTTCAGGCTGGTCACGGTGCCGGACGAGCCGGCGGTCAGGGTGCAGTCGTCCAAAGTGCGCCGCAGGGTCTCCAGCTCCTCGTCCTCGCCGGCCTCCTCTAAGGCGGCGCGGGCGCTGGCCAGGGCCTTTTCGGCCCGTTCCAGCTGGGCGGCGGCGTTTTCGCGGGCGGTTTTGGCGGCCTCCCACTGGGTGGTGGCGGCATCCTTTGCGGCCTTCAGGCTGTCGTAGCTGCAATCCCGCTTGGCCTGGTCAAAGGCCGCGCTGGCCGCCTGCTCCTGCTGCTGGGCCTGCTCGTAGGCCGTGCGCGCGGTTTCGGCGGCGGCATAGGCCTCGTCCAGTGCCAGCCGGGCGGCCTCCTCCTCGGCTTTGGCCGCCTCCAGCGCCAGCCGGGCGGCCTCTTCTTCGGTTTTGGCCGTCTCCAGCGCCAGCCGGGCGGCCTCCTCCTCGGCGTTTGCCGTGTCCGGGCCGGCGGGGGCCGCGGCCTCGGCCGTGCCCGCGGCGCTCACCGCGGCCGCATAGGCGGCCTCGGCCTCGGCGGCCTGCGCCGCCGCCTGGTCGTACCGGGCGGCCGCAGCCTGATAGGCCGGGGTGTACACCGCGTTATAGTTGCTCAGGGCGGTTTGCAGCGCGTCGTAGGCCTGCTCGTAGGCGGCCCGGAACTGGGTTACCTTGGCAAGCGCCGCGTTAAAGCCGTCCCAGGCCGCGTTGTAGGCGTCCTTGGCCTCGTCCTCGGCGGCCTCGGCGTCGGCCAGCTCCTGCGCCGCCTCGTCCCGGCTCTGCTGGGCCTCCTCCAAACTCTCCTGCGCCTTGCGCACCGCCCGGTCGGCGGTTTGTTGCCGCCGCTCGATCTGCCGCTCAAGGTCCTCGGTGTCCAGGGTGCAGATCACATCCCCGGCGCTGACCGTATCCCCCACCTGCACCTCAACTGTTTTTACCGGGTAGGCAAGGGCGGTGGTCACGGTGGAAACCTGCACGCTCTCCACCGTGCCCGAGGCGCTTACCGAGTTTTCCAGGGTGGTGCGGGCAAGGGTGACGGTGCGCAGATACCCGGCCGCCGCCAAGGGGTCCGGCGCGCCCGCGGGCTGCCCGCCCGCCAGCCGCCAGGCCCCCAGCGCCCCCGCCGCGCACAGGGCCGCGG
>CAJTSP010000220.1 GCA_910578965.1 uncultured Oscillospiraceae bacterium | reverse complement strand
CATAATTGATTCATGAGTTTTAGCAGAACGGTTTTGGGAAAGCCGGCCAGAGAGGGTGAAAGCCCCGTAAGCGAAAAGAGAATGACATGGCAGGATCCAGAGTACCACGAGACACGAGAAACCTTGTGGGAACGCGGGGGGACCACCCCCCAAGCCTAAATACTCCTTAGTGACCGATAGAGCATAGTACTGTGAAGGAAAGGTGAAAAGGACCCCGGGAGGGGAGTGAAAGAGAACCTGAAACCCTGTGTTTACAAGCTGTGGAACACCAAGAGGTGAACCGCGTACTTTTTGTAGAACGGTCCGGCGAGTTGCGGATACGGGCAAGGTTAAGTGCATAAAGCATGGAGCCGAAGGGAAACCGAGTCTTAATAGGGCCGGAGTCAGCATGTGCAGACCCGAAACCGGGTGATCTACCCATGTCCAGGTTGAAGTTGCCGTAAAAGGCAATGGAGGACCGAACGCACATCCGTTGAAAAGGGTGGCGATGAGGTGTGGGTAGGGGAGAAATTCCAATCGAACCCGGAGATAGCTGGTTCTCCTCGAAATAGCTTTAGGGCTAGCCTCATGTTAGATTACCGGAGGTAAAGCACTGAATGGCCTAGGGCCCGAGAGGGTACCGAAGCCTATCAAACTAAGAATGCCGGATAATTGATGCATGGGAGTCAGACTGTGTGAGATAAGTCTCATAGTCAAAAGGGAAACAGCCCAGATCTACAGCTAAGGTCCCAAAGCAGGTTTAAGTGGAAAAGGATGTGAAGTTGCTAAGACAACCAGGATGTTGGCTTAGAAGCAGCCACTCATTCAAAGAGTGCGTAATAGCTCACTGGTCGAGTGACTTTGCGCCGAAAATTCAACGGGGCTAAAACCTGCACCGAAGCTTAGGCATTCTTCTGTTGAACAAAGTGTACGAGGCAAAGGAAGGTACGGAATTGCGGGCCGCGTCGGCGGCACAAAATTGCGCAAGGGAAAAAGCCTGGTAGATTTTGTTCAACAGAAGGATGGGTAGGGGAGCGTTGTGTATTGGGTGAAGCATTAGCGAAAGCGGGTGTGGACGGTACACAAGTGAGAATGCCGGAATGAGTAGCGAGAATGCAGTGAGAATCTGCATGGCCGAAAGCCTAAGGTTTTTGGAGGAAGGTTCGTCCGCTCCAAGTTAGCCGGGAGCTAAGGTGAGGCCGGAAGGCGTAGCCGATGCACATACGGTAGAGATTCCGTAGCCGCCGAAACAGTTAAGCATGGGGACACTTTGGAAGTGTATGAGCCGGGAGTTGGTTATCCGGTAGTGATCGAGCGAAATATAGTAGCGAAGTCATGCATGGACAGAGGCGAGAAAAGCCATGTGTATTTGTAAGGCGCCCGTACCGCAAACCGACACAGGTAGGTAGGAAGAAGATTCTAAGGCCAACGGGAGAAGGGTTGTTAAGGAACTCGGCAAGTTGACCCCGTAACTTAGGGAGAAGGGGTGCTCAGAGATGAGCCGCAGAGAATCGGCCCAAGCAACTGTTTAGCAAAAACACAGGTCTGTGCTAAATCGAAAGATGACGTATACGGGCTGACGCCTGCCCGGTGCTGGAAGGTTAAGGGGAGTTGTGCAAGCAATGAACTGAAGCCCCAGTAAACGGCGGCCGTAACTATAACGGTCCTAAGGTAGCGAAATTCCTTGTCAGGTAAGTTCTGACCCGCACGAATGGCGTAATGATTTGGGCACTGTCTCAACAGCCCGCCCGGCGAAATTGTAGTACCGGTGAAGATGCCGGTTACCCGCAACTAGACGGAAAGACCCCATGGAGCTTTACTGCAGCTTAATACTGAGGATTGGTAAATCATGTACAGGATAGGTGGGAGACTTGGAAGCCAGGGCGTCAGCTTTGGTGGAGTCACCCTTGGGATACCACCCTTGATTTACTGGTTTTCTAACCTGCGGCCGTGAATCCGGTCGGGGGACACTGTTAGGTGGGCAGTTTGACTGGGGCGGTCGCCTCCTAAAAGGTAACGGAGGCGCTCAAAGGTTCGTTCAGCACGGACGGAAATCGTGCAGTGAGTGTAAACGCATAAACGAGCCTAACTGCGAGACCGACGGGTCGAGCAGTAACGAAAGTTGGAGTTAGTGATCCGGTGGTATGTGAGTGGAAATGCCATCGCTCAACGGATAAAAGCTACCCTGGGGATAACAGGCTGATCTCCCCCAAGAGTCCACATCGACGGGGAGGTTTGGCACCTCGATGTCGGCTCATCGCATCCTGGGGCTGTATTCGGTCTGTCT
>CAJTSP010000219.1 GCA_910578965.1 uncultured Oscillospiraceae bacterium | reverse complement strand
CTTATGAACCCGGCGCCCTTTGCCGGCTGCAAGCCGCCGGGCCCCGCCGGCACGGTAGCCGCGCGCCGGCCGGCCGGGCAAATCAGGCGGCCGGCCGGGCTGCGGGTTCTGCCTGTCTGCCATCGGTCCCCTCCTTAGCTAAGCCGTACAATGGTATTATCTTACCACATCCGCCCCCGGAAACAAAGGCCTGCAAACACAAAAGCGGCGAGGACGCGGGGGTGGTCCCATAAAAAAACAAAGCCGTAAACCTTTTGTTTTCTTATTTCGCCACCGCCTGCGCTCCGCCGCCTGCAGCTTTTGCCGGACCCTCAGAACAGCTTTTTAAGCTGGTCCACCGCGCCGGACAGGTTGTCGGCGGTCATCTTGCCCTTGACCCCGGCAACCACCTTTTCTACCAGGTCGTCCGGCAGATCGACCCCCAACACCTTCTCCACCGCCTTGACCGGGTCCTTTTTGAACAGCTCTTTAAGCGCCTCGTCCTTCGTGACCTTTTCCACCACGGCGGTGATCTGTGCCTTGATGTCCATTCCTCTTCACCCCTCTCTGGTTCTTACTGTAGTACCAGCATACCGAAAACCGGCCAAAAAAGCAAGAAAAAAGCGTTTTTCGCCTTCCAATACCCATGCCTGCGCCGGTTTGCCCGAAAAAAGGCAGCGGCGCGGGCTTAGCGGTGGATCGAATTTTGTCCGGAATCTTTGTTTTCTTATCTCACCGCCGGTTTTGAGGCCTGCCGCTTTGCCAAACACGGCGCCTGTCGCCCCAGCACAAACCGCTCGACGGCCTTGGCCACCCCGTCCTCCTCGTTGGTGGCCGTTACATATGCCGCGGCCGCCCGGATACCCGGCTCGGCGTTACCCATGGCCACCGCAAGCCCGGCAGCCTCGAGCATGGCAAGGTCGTTGCCCGAATCGCCGCAGGCCATTAGCTGATGTTTGGCAAGGCCAAGATGCCGCGCCAGCGCGCAGAGGCCCTTGCCCTTGGTAACGCCGGGGGCGTTGATCTCGAGGTTTTTGTCCAGGCTGCTGGACAGCACAAGCCCCAGGCCCAGGCTCTCCAGCCGCCGCCAGGCCTCGGCCCGCTGGGCATCGCCCGCAAACACAACGCTGACCTTCTCGGGCAAGGCAGGGCTTGCGGCAAGGTAGCCGTAGATGTCCTCCACCTCGGTGCGGGTGGCCCGCATATAGGCCAGCATGGCGGGCGAAATGATCCGCTCCATCCTGGTCAGTTGGCTGGCAATGCTGATCCGCCGGCCCTCTATAAAAAGGTCGGTGACACAGTCGTACCCCTCCAGCACCCGCAGGGCAGCCTCGGCCTGCGGTTTTTGCATCAGGAACTCGGCCACCGGGGCGTTTTGGGCAAGGTCCCATACCCGCGCGCCGTTGCTGGTAAGGGCATACCGCAGCCCAGGCAGCGCCAGCAGCGTAGCGGGCAGCCCGGCAGCCGGGCGACCGGTAGCCGGTACCACCTCCACCCCCTGCCCCAGCGCTGCCGTGAGCGCCGCAAGGGTGCGGGGGGTAATGGTTTTTTGGTCGGTAAACAGGGTGCCGTCCAGGTCCAGCGCCACCAGACGGATGTCCCATGCTTGCTGTTCCATCAGCTATCCCCCAGGCTGCGGCTCTTTTGCCAGGCGGCGCAGACCGCCCGCATCACGCTGCCCCGCACCGCGCCCTCCTCCAAGGCCTGCATTCCCTGGATGGTGGAGCCGGCCGGACTGCAGACCGCGTCCTTCATTACGCCGGGATGCTGCCCCGTCTGGAGGGCAAGGGCGGCGGTGCCCAGCAGCATCTGGGCCGCATATTCCTGGGCCTTGGCCCGGGGAAGCCCGCAGGCCACCCCGCCGTCGGCCAGCGCCTCCAAAAACAGGCAGGCAAAAGCCGGCCCGCAGCCCGCCACCGCGCTGCCCGCGTCCATCAGGCTCTCGTCCAACGGGTCAAAACGGCCGGCCGGGGCCATTGCCTGTAAAAACTCCTGCATTTCCTCATCGGTCACAAGGGGGTTGCGGGCGGTAAATACCATGCCGGCCCCCACCGCTACCGGCGTGTTGGGCATGATGCGCAGCACCGGATAATCCCCCCCGGCCATAGCGGCAATACGGGCAGTGGTAAGCCCTGCCGCCATCGATACCAGCACAAAACGGCCGCCCTGCCCGGCACGGCTGGCCAACACCGGCGCAATGCCGGCCAGCATGCCGGCCATCGCCTGCGGCTTGACCCCCAAAAAAATGTATTTTGCCCGCCCGGCAACCTCGGCGTTATCTGCCGCCGCACAGCCCAGCCGCCCGGCCAGCTCCCGGGCCTTTTGCGG
>CAJTSP010000218.1 GCA_910578965.1 uncultured Oscillospiraceae bacterium | reverse complement strand
GTACCAGATGGCGCACATCTTGCGGTGTTGGGCTCCGGCGGGGGTGTTTTGGAGGCTGATCTTGTTTATGAGGCGCTGGAGCGTCGGTTTTTGGATACCGGCTCTCCCAGCGGACTGACGGTTACAGCGGCCTGCGGCTTTGGCGACAAGGGCCGGGGCGGGATAAGCCGCTTTGCCCACGAGGGGATGCTCCGCCGTTTTATCGGGGGGCATTGGGCGTGGTCGCCCCAGATGCAGAAGCTGGCGCTCGAAAACCGTATTGAAGCCTATAACCTGCCGCAGGGCGTACTGGTATCAAGCTACCGGGAGCTGGCCGCCCGCAGGGCGGGCCTTGTAACCAAAACCGGGCTGCACACCTTTGTGGACCCCCGTTTGGGAGGCGGGCAGGTAAATGCCCGCACCCAAAAGCCGCTTGTGGAGTTGCTGCGGCTGCAAGGGGAGGAATGGCTGCACTACCGGCTGCCTCCGGTGGATGTGGCAATCATCCGCGGCAGCCTTGCAGATGAAGACGGCAACATCTCGGTGCAAAACGAAGCGGCCAACGGTGAGCTGCTACCCATGGCACAGGCAGCCAAAAACAATGGAGGCATTGTGATCTGCCAGGTAAAGCAGGTGGTAGGCAAGGGCAGCCTTTGCGCCCGGGAGGTAGCGGTGCCCTCGATCCTCGTGGACGCGGTAGTGGTCAACCCCGGGCAGCAGCAGTCGCGCGGGGGGGAGTATGGGCCTGCCTTTGCCGGGCAGCTACACCCCTTGCAGCAAACGCTGCCGCCCATGCCGTTTGATATCCGCAAAATTATTGCAAGGCGTGCGGCCATGGAACTGCGCAAGGGGGATGTTGTCAACTTGGGGGTAGGCATTCCGGACGGCGTTGCCTCGGTGGCTGCCGAGCAGGGGCTGTTGGACGGGATAACCATGACGGTGGAACAGGGGCTGGTGGGCGGCCTGCCCTCACGGGGGGATTTGTTTGGCACCTCGCTATATCCCAGCGCCATCCTGGATGCACCTGCGCAGTTCGATTTTTACAGCGGCGGCGGGCTGGATATCGCCTTTTTGGGCATGGCTCAGGCCGATACACAGGGCAATGTCAATGTAAGCCGGTTTGGACCCCGCATTGCGGGCTGCGGTGGGTTTATCGATATTTCGCAAAATGCAAAAAGGTGTGTTTTCTGCGGTACATTTACGGCAGACGGGCTAAAGGTACACGTACAGGATGGGCAGATGCAGATTGTGCAGGAGGGCCGGATCCTTAAATTTTTGCAGCAGGTAGAGCAGATTACCTATTCTGGCAGGTATGCCAGCCAGCAGGGGCGTTCGGCCCTATACATTACCGAGCGCGCGGTTTTTGAGCTGACCGGTACGGGGCTTGTGCTTACCGAGCTTGCGCCCGGCATTTCGCTGGAGCGGGATATTCTGCCCTATATGGGCTTCTGGCCCATCCTGCGGCAGCCGCCGCGGCAGATGGACGCAAAAATTTTTGAAGAATAAATTCCTGCCCTCTCCACCCAAAACTCCGGCAACATTATCGTGAATCTGCCAACTGATTATCCTGCTTTCCCGGATTGACGGTTAAAACCTTCTGCCTGCGGCCATGGAATGTGGGCATTATCAATGTTTCAAGCCAAGTGACAGAATACGGTGGTCCCTTGGACATCGAGAAGCTTATCGATTTGTTTGCGGGCTGCACATAACCAACGCCCCTCAAGAAACCGAAACAGGCTGGGACAATACCGCCTGCCAGCCTATTCGCGGCCCCTCGCGGGGCGCTGGCTGCATCATGTCCTCTCAGAAGGCTACCGAAGCCTGATCCAACAAACCCTTTTGCACTGAACCACATCCAAAACCCTCCTGCATAGCCGGCCGTTTTTGTTCACCGGCCCGGCGGGCTTTGCGCCCGGTTCCGGAGACTTGTCCTGGATGCCCTCGTGGGGGCATGGCGCCCCGGCCCTGCGGCCGATTCCATCGGTTTTTCATGCCGTATCTGCAAACGATTTCCGCCTCCTGATAGCGTAGAAAGCGCTTGGGCAGCTTTCTGCGTGCGCTCTATGGCCTCCGTTTCTCATTTCCATATCCGCTTTGCCTATTGTGCAGCTTATGTTTCTTCCGCCCTTTCTATCCGTTTGGGATGCAATGCCGGAAGATCGCCCAAACAAAAACCTCCTCTGAAATTCCTTTCAGAGGAGGTTTTCTCAGCGAAGGCTATGTGCAGCTCGGGGCCGGCCGCCCTTCCTTATTCACACATTGGGGCTGTTGACAAAGCCACCGTTTGGAAACTGCGGCGCTTTATTCCGGCATATTTTACAAAAATGCTCGGC
>CAJTSP010000217.1 GCA_910578965.1 uncultured Oscillospiraceae bacterium | reverse complement strand
CCTGACCCTGCGCCTTTTGCTGCGCAGCCCCTTTGTGGTAGTGGGGGCAATGCTGATGGCCTTTACCATCGATACGCGGGCCGCGCTGATCTTTGTGGTCATTATCCCTCTTTTGGCCCTGGCGGTAGGCGGCATCATGGCCCTGACCATGCCGCTTTACAAAAAGGTACAGGCCCGGCTGGACAGCGTGCTGCTGGCCACCCGCGAAAACCTGGCCGGGGTGCGGGTGCTGCGGGCCTTTAACAAGCAGCCGGAGGAGGCCGCCCGGTTTGCCGCCGAAAACGGCGGGCTCACCGGCGCACAGCTCTTTGTGGGGCGCATCTCGGCCCTGATGAACCCGCTGACCACCCTGCTGGTAAACGGGGCGGTCATCGCCCTGCTCTGGGCCGGCGCTTTGCAGGTAAACGCCGGCCGGCTGAGCCAGGGCCAGGTGGTGGCGCTGGTCAACTACATGTCCCAGATCCTGGTGGAGCTAATCAAGCTGGCCAACCTCATCGTAACCGTGGCCCGAGCGCTGGCCTGCGCCGGGCGCCTTGAATCGGTGCTGCGGCTGCAGCCCTCGATGCAAAAGGGGGCTGGGCAGCCGGGCGCTGCGCCTGCTGCGGATGTTCCGGGCCTCCCCGCCGGGCAGGCCGATGGCAGGCCGGCCGGAGAGATCGCCGCCCCGGGCGGCGCCGCAAAGGGAGCCCTCACGGGGGAGGCCGGCAGCCCCGCAGGCGCCGGCCCCGCGCGGGGCGCTTCGGTGGTGTTTGAGGGGGTCTGCGCCCGCTACAAGGGCGCGGGCGGCGAGGCGCTGAGCGGGGTGAGCTTTGCGGCCGCCCCCGGCCAGACGGTGGGGGTGATCGGCGGCACCGGCAGCGGCAAGACCACCCTTGTAAACCTGATCCCCCGCTTTTACGATGTAAGCGCCGGCCGGGTGCTGGTGGATGGCCGGGACGTGCGGGACTGGCCGCTGGACGAGCTGCACCGGGCCAT
This sequence comes from uncultured Oscillospiraceae bacterium, assembly GCA_910578965.1. GTDB lineage: Bacteria > Bacillota > Clostridia > Oscillospirales > Ruminococcaceae > UBA7177. Next base: position 1,363 of record CAJTSP010000217.1, on the reverse strand, counting down.
TGGGGTGGTGCCCCAAAAGGCGGTGCTGTTTGCGGGCAGCATCCGGGATAACCTGCGCTGGGGCGATGAAGCGGCCGGCGACGGGCAGCTTTGGGCCGCGCTCGAGGCGGCGCAGGCCGCCGAGGTGGTGCGCGGCAAGGAGGGCGGGCTGGACGCCCGCGTCGAGCAGGGGGGCCGCAACCTTTCGGGCGGGCAGCGCCAGCGGCTTACCATTGCCCGGGCGCTGGTGCGCCGGCCCCGTATCCTGATTTTGGACGACAGTGCCAGCGCGCTGGATTTTGCCACCGACGCCGCCCTGCGAACGGCTCTGCGGCAGCTACCTTTTGCCCCCACCACCTTTGTGGTGAGCCAGCGGGCGGCCTCGGTGATGCATGCGGATACCATTATTGTTTTAGAGGACGGCGCGGTAGCCGACATCGGCCCACACGAGCAGATTTTGGAACGCTGCGCGGTCTACCGCGAAATTTATGATTCGCAGTTTGGCGGGCCCGGGCCCAAACGGCAGGCCCAGAACGGAAAGGGGGCGGCAGCAGATGGCTGACACGCAAAAACAGGCGGCTAAAAACAGCCCGGCCCTGCCCAAGCTTTTGCGGCGGCTGCGGCCCTACGGGGGCTGGCTGGCGGCCTCGCTTTTGCTGGCTGCGGCAACGGTGGCGCTTACCCTTTGGCTGCCGGTGCTCATCGGCCGCGGGGTAGACTGCATCCTTGGCCCGGGCGCGGTGGACTTTGCGGCCCTGGCCCGGCTTCTGGCCCGGATGGCGGCCGCTATTGCGGGCACGGCGGCCGCCCAGTGGCTCATGAACGTCTGCAACAACCGGCTGACCTTTTGCCTGGTGCGGGATTTACGGGCCGAGGCGTTCGGCCGCATCCAGGTGCTGCCCCTCTCCTACCTCGACACCCACCCCGCCGGCGAGCTGGTAAGCCGGGTAATTGCGGATGTGGACCAGTTGGGCGACGGCCTTTTGATGGGCTTTACCCAGCTTTTCAGCGGGGTTTTGACCATCCTGGGCACTATTGGCTTTATGCTGGGCATCAGCCCTCGCATTACCCTGGTGGTGGTGTGCATCACCCCGGTAAGCCTGTTTGCGGCCGGCTTTATCGCCCGGCGCACCTATGCGATGTTTCGGCTGCAAAGCGAGATACGCGGCGAGCAGACCGCCCTCATCGACGAGCTGGTAGTCAACCAAAAGGTGGTGCAGGCCTTTGGCTACGAGCAGCGCGCCCAGGGCCGGTTCGACGAGATCAACGCCCGGCTGGCCTCGGCCAGCCTGCGCGCGGTATTCTTTTCCTCCCTCACCAACCCCTGCACCCGGTTCGTCAACAGCCTTGTGTACACCGGGGTGGGGGTATTCGGGGCTTTTTT
>CAJTSP010000216.1 GCA_910578965.1 uncultured Oscillospiraceae bacterium | reverse complement strand
GCGGTGGTGGGGGTGGGCCTGCCCCAGGTAAACCCCCTGCAGGAGCTTTTGCGCGATTATTTTGAAAAGACCCGCGGCAGCGGCTTTGCCTACGCCTACCAGTACCCCGGCATGAACAAGGTTTTGCAGGCGGCGGGCCGGGTGATCCGCACCGCCGGCGACCGGGGCGCGGTGCTGCTGCTGGACGAGCGGTTTTGCCGGGGGGATTACCGGGCGCTCTTCCCCGCGCACTGGGCCCACTGCAAAACCGTGTACAGCCCCGGCGCGCTGGGGCAGGAGCTGACGGCGTTTTGGGAGCAAGCGCCAGCCGAAGGGAGCGGCTAAACCATGAAACAATGCGTACCGCGCACAGCCGACCGCGTCATCACCCTGCTGGCGGCCGCCGGGCTGGGGGCCGTGGCGGCGCTGGCCGCGCGCGAACTGCTGCGCGCACAGCAGCTTGATCTGGGCTGCCTTGCAACAGTGCTTTTGTTTGGCGGCATGGCGCTCTGGCTGGCTTGGCGCATGCTGCGCACGGCGGGCTGGGGCTTTTATTACAACGAGGAGCGGGTGGTATTTGCCCTTTCGCGCGGCGACCGGCGGGAGTACCGCTGGGAGGAGCTGGCCGGCGCGGGGGTGCGCTTTGTATTTGCCCCCACCGCCATGTATTTCCTTTTTGCGGACGGCAAACGCCTGAACCTTTTGCCCCGCATGGAGGGCTGCGACGCCTTTTTGGCCACGCTGCGGCAAAAAGGGGTGCCGACTGCCGGGGGCATCCATCTGGGCGAGCTGAGCGACCCGCCCATCGCCGCTCGCGTTTTTACCGAGCTGTTTGGCGAGGAGTTTGGCAAGGGCGGGCGCAAATGAAAAAACAAAAAGGCCCCTGCAAACCCTGACCGAGCGCGAGGCCGCCGGCTTTTGGCAAACGGCGTGCCAACAGGCTGAAACCCGGGACGGCGGGGAGGCTAAAAAATATAAACTGCATCTTTTGCAATGAGGATGGCAGGTAGTTTTTAGTTTGCCAAGGGGGAACACGGCAGAAAAACAAAGCGGGATTTTGCGGAGATATTCTTATGATACGAGAAATAACGAGAAATGATCTGGATAATCTTTTACGGCTTTATATGCAGTTGCATGATAATCCATTTCCAGAAAACAGTGATAACGTACTTAATATCTGGAACAGAATGCTAAATGATGAAAATCATCACATTATTGTAGCAGAAGAAAACGGCCGTTTGGTATCTTCTTGTGTATGCGTGATCATTCCAAATCTAACACGAGGACAACGCCCATACGCTTTTATTGAAAACGTGATTACTGATAAGGACTATAGAAAAAAGGGATATGCAACAGCGTGTTTGGATCTTGCAAAGAAAATTGCTGAACGGGAAAATTACTATAAGATGATGCTGCTGACTGGTGCAAAAGAAAAAGGCACGCTCAATTTTTATGAACAAGCCGGCTACAATAAGAACGACAAGACAGCTTTTATACAATGGCTATGAAATTTTTAGCGTGCAGCCATCCACCGGCGGATGGCCGCACGCTTTAAGTATTGTAACCAAGGTTTCGGCAAAGCCGCTTTTGGCAGCGCCAGCCTCAAAAGGGAGGCTGTAAGCCTTCTCTCCCGATCCGTTCTGCTTACAGCGCCGCAAGCCAATAGTGGGCCGCCAGCACGGCGCACACAAGGCCCGGCGCAAAAAACAGCCGGCGCAGGGCCTTTTTGTTTGTTTTTGCAAACTGAAAGCCCAGCCAGTTTGCCCCCAGCAGGGGCGCGAGGCTTATTGTAAGGGCCATGCCGGCGGCGTCCCAGCTTTGGGCCGGCAGCATCGCGTCCGGGTGGGGCACGGCGGTGCTGTGGGCAAGGTAGGGCGCTGCAAACCAGACAAGCCAGACGAGGCCCAGCAGGTTTAGCAGCAGGGCGGCGTAAAAGCAAAACCGCTTCATCTCAAAACCTCCTTTTTGGGCATTGCTTTGCCGGGCGGCGCGGCGCACAGTGCCGTCAGGCAAACAGCACCGGGGGCAGGCCGTTTTCCGGCAGCAAAAACGCAAACACCGTAAAGCCCGCAAGGCCCAGGCTTACCAGCAGCAGGGCCAGCTTTGCCGCCAGCGGGGCCTTGTACCGGCGCGAAAACAGCCCCGCGTTCAGAACCAGCATCGCGGCGCAGAGCACCGCGTCCAGGATGAAATTGACCCAGGCAACGGCCTTTTGCTCGCTGAAAAAGCCCAGGGTGAAAAAGAAAAAGCCGAGCAAAAACAGGCCGTAACCAACGCAAAGCCAGCCGATCCGCCGCCTTGCCGCCGGATTGTACCCTTTCAGCATTCAAAAACTCCCCTTTCCATTTGGTTTACAGCGCCGCAGGCCGGCGGCGGGCCG
>CAJTSP010000215.1 GCA_910578965.1 uncultured Oscillospiraceae bacterium | reverse complement strand
TACCTGTGGTGGGATCATAAAACCCGCCCCGGCCTCTACGCACTGCGCTCCGCCCCATGGTATACGAGTATCCTGGTGTACGGCGGTGTGACGGCTGTGATTTTGGCGGCGGCCCTTTGCATAAAAATCTGGATTCGGAGCAGGTCAAAATGAGCGATTGCTTGCAAAAGGATACGTCTTCGGTATTTGTGGCGCTGGTGGGCCGGCCCAACGTGGGCAAGTCCAGCCTGACCAACCGCCTGGTGGGCGAAAAGGTGGCCATCGTGACCCCCAAGCCGCAGACCACCCGCACCCGCATTACCGGCATTGTTACCAAGGGGCCGGTGCAGTATGTGCTGCTGGACACCCCCGGCCTGCACACGCCGCGCACCAAGCTGGGCGAGAGGATGAAAAAAACCGCCGCGGCCTCGGTGGCGGATGTGGACGCGGCGCTGATGTTGTTTGAGCCCTACGGCGAATTAACCAACGAGGAGCTTGCCATGGCCCAGGGCCTGCGCAAGCAGGGTTGCCCGGCCATTGCAGTGGTCAATAAAACCGATACCCTTAAAAAGCCCGGTGATCTTGAAGAGCGTTTTGCCCGGCTGCGGCAACTGGATGTGTTTTGCCGGTTTGCCGGCGTTTCGGTTACGGCAGACGAGGGCTGCGAGGCGCTTTTGGAGCTTCTGCGCCCCTTTGCAGTGCCGGGGCCGCATTTTTTTTCGGACGAAGCCTACACCGACATGCCCGAAAAAGTTCTCGTAAGCGAGATACTGCGCGAAAAAATGCTGCTTTGCCTGCGGGATGAGGTCCCGCACGGTATAGCGGTAACCATCGAGCGTTTTTCGGAGCGGCCGGGCCGCGAATTGATCGATATTGACGCCAACATCTACTGCGAGCGCAAGAGCCACAAGGGCATGGTGATCGGCAAGGGCGGGCAGATGCTCAAAAAGATCGCCAGCGCCGCCCGGGCAGACTGCGAGGAGCTTTTAGGCGCGCGGGTGAACCTGCAATGCTGGGTAAAGATCAAAAGCGATTGGCGCGACAGCGATTTTCTGCTCAATGATTTTGGCTTTAAGCAGCCATAGGTATACCCAAAAGGGTCCCCCCTTCGCCATCGCTGGACAACATTTCCGCTGATATTGTTCTATAATAATGGAACAGTAAAGAGCAGAAAACGGCCGGGCAGGGTGCTGTGCGCCCAAAAGGCTTTGCACGGGAATGGGGGGATCATGCCTGGACAGCCAATTTTATTGGGAGGCCTTTGCACATACGGGCAGCATCCTGCACTATTTAAGCTATAAGCAGCAGCAGAGCGCCGAAAAGGTCATTCATCCCCTGCGGGAGGAACAAACAAACCATGCAGATTGTAACGCCGGGCCTGGTGCTGCGGGAGGTGAAGGTGGGGGAATCGGATAGGATCCTCACCATCTTTACGCCCGGCCAGGGCATCATTACGGCATCCGCCAAGGGCAGCCTGCGGCTGAAAAGCAAGCTCTTCAGCGCCTGCGGGCTTTTTTGCTATTCGGAATTTACCCTGTTTGCCGGCAAAACCATGTATCAGGTGGACGACGCGCAGATAAGGCAGGTGTTCCATGGGCTTTCGGCCGACGTTGCACGTCTGGGCCTTGCCATGTACCTTGCCGAAGTTGCGCAGAGTCTTTCGCCCACCGGTAAGGAAGCCGAGGTGGAGCTGCGTCTGCTGCTGAACAGCCTTTACTTAATCAGCGAGGGGAAAAGGGACCTTCGGCAGATCAAAGCCGTGTATGAGCTGCGCGCTACCAGTGAGGCCGGCTACCTGCCCCAGCTACTTTGCTGTGCGGGGTGCGGCCGGTATGATGGGGGAAGCTTTTTATTCGACCTGCCGTCCGGGGCGCTTTATTGTGCCGAATGCGCCCAAAAACGGGGGGAGCAGCCCAACCTGGATGCTGCGGCTCTAACTGCCCTGCGGCATATCTGCCTGGTGGATGACCGCAAGGCTTTTGGCTTTACACTTTCGGCCACCGGGCTGCGGCGCCTTGGCACGGCGGCCGAACAATACCTTTTGCAGTGCCTGGACAAGCCCCTAAAAAGCATGGATTTTTTAAAGCAGGTGCTGCCCTGAAAACAAAAAAGGGGAGCTCAGCATTGTTTGATGGGGGCGGGCCCGCCCCTGCTGGGGATGTAAAACTATTTTGAGGAAGATATAAAATGGACATTGTGAATACAAATCGGTTGGAATTAAACAAGATCATTGCCCACGCAGCCGGCCTTGCCGTTTGCGCCGAGGCCGGCCAGCGCCTTCGGGTCATCGAGCCCCTGACCGACCCGGACGAGGTGCGGTTTGCCCTTGGCCAAACCGACGCCGTCAGCAGTCTGCTGCTCAAAAACGGCAGCCCCCGCTTTGGGGACGCCGAGGGCGCGCTGCAGGCG
>CAJTSP010000214.1 GCA_910578965.1 uncultured Oscillospiraceae bacterium | reverse complement strand
ACCTTACAGCAGGGTTTTTACATAGGCTGCGATCGCCTCGTCCTTGCAGCCGGCAAAGAACAGCTCGCTGAAATGCTCGCCGGCCACCGCGCCCTTTACAAGGGCCGGGTCCAGCTCGGGCAGGATTTCCAGCAACGGGCGCAGGGTCTTGGCCCGCACCTCGTCCAAAATGCCCTTGTTGCGCATCTCGGGCTCGCGGCGCTCGGGCGGGTAGCCCTGGCCATGACCAAAGCCAAACAGTTTCTCAAAGCAGTATTCTAAGTTCAGCTCGCCGCCCCACCCAAAGCCCTTGGCAAAGGGCATGGCCACCGCGTTGCCGTCGTTTACATGGGCAAAGGTATAGGCGTCTACCGGGTCCTCCACATGGCCGCAGATTACGCCGGGGAAGCTGTTCATGGCCAGCATGGCTCCCTCGCCGGTGCCGCAGCCGGTAACCACAAAATCCGCCGCGCCGCTGCCGAGCAAAATGGCGCCCAGGATGCCGCATTGCACATAGGTAAGCTGGGCCGCGTCGTCGGCCGCGTACATGCCGTAGTTGTCCACCGTGTGGCCCATCGGTTCCACAACCTTTTTGAGGGCGGCCAGGATGGTGCCGTTTTTGGCGGCCTGGCTGTTCTCGTTGATGAGTGCGATTTTCATAAGTATCCTTCCTCTCAAAAATATTTTTCGAAAAAACGTGTTTTTGCGCGCGCAAGGCCCCCTGAGGGCCGCGCGCCGCCGCGCTGCTTTGGTTCTATTGTAAACGGTTTGGGCGGGATAAGTCAAGCGGGTGCGGGCGCGGGAGAATGTCCAAACCGGGGGGATGTCCGCCGGCCGGGTGCGTGAGAGCAGTCTCTCAGGCAACAGGACCCCTTCCCCGAAAGCCTTTCGAGACGATCCCCCGCGCCCGGCCTGGGCCAGCATAAACCCTTGCAGTGGACACACTCCCCGGGCGCGGTGCTTTTGGGGACGCTTCCCCCTTCAAAACGCCGCCGGCAAGGGCCCTTAGGCCGTTCCCCGGGGAGCATCCCGTGCCCGGGCTGCCTGGCGCGGGCCCCTGCAAGCCGGCACTTACCGCTGCTTGCGGGCGGCGGCTTTCCAGGCGAGGATGCGCTCCAGGTTTTCCTTGGCGCGGGCCTCGCTGCCGGCGCCGGTGGGCTCATAGTACCGCCGGCCCTCCAGCGAGGGGGGCAGGCAGTCGAGGTCTGCGATTTTTTCGGGCGTGTCGTGGGCGTACACATAGCCCTTGCCGTAGTCCAGCTCCTTCATCAGCCGGGTGGGGGCGTTGCGGATGGCCAGGGGCACCGGCTCGTCCAGCATCTTCACGGCGTCCGCCTTGGCCGCCTCGTATGCCTTATACAAAGCGTTGGAGCGGGGGGCAAGGCTCAGGTAGACCACCGCGTGGGTGAGGTGGACGGTGCATTCCGGCATGCCGATAAAGTGGCAGGCCTGGTACACCGACACCGCGATCTCCAGCGCGCGGCTGTCGGCCAGGCCGATGTCCTCGCTGGCAAACCGGATGAGGCGGCGGGCCACATACAGAGGGTCCTCCCCGGCCTCCAGCATCCGGGCCAGCCAGTAGACGGCGGCGTCCGGATCGGAGTTGCGCATGGATTTGTGCAGCGCCGAGATGATGTTGTAGTGTTCCTCGCCGTTTTTGTCGTACAAAAGGCTTTTTTTGCTGGTGCACTGCTCTACCAGTTCCCGGTCGATGATAACCCGGGCTCCTTCCCCCTCCCCCTGCCGCCGGCCGTTGAGCACTGCCATCTCGAGGGTGTTGAGGGCGGTGCGGGCGTCCCCGTTGGCAAAGTGGGCGATGAGCGCAAGGGTATCGTCCGCAACATCTACCGCAAGGTGGCCAAAGCCCTCAGGCGCGGCGAGGGCGCGGCGCAAAAGGGCCAAAAGGTCGTCCGGGGTAAGGGCGTTCAGCACAAACACCTTGCAGCGGCTCAGCAGCGCGGCGTTGATCTCAAAGCTGGGGTTTTCGGTGGTGGCGCCGATCAGGATAATGCTGCCTTTTTCCACATAGGGCAAAAAGGCGTCCTGCTGGGCCTTGTTGAACCGGTGGATTTCGTCCACAAACAGGATGGTCTTTTGCCCGAACCGGCGGCTTTCCTCGGCGGTCTGCATCACCGCCTTGATCTCCTTGATGCCGCTGGTCACGGCGCTGAAATCAATAAACTCGGCCCGGGTGCGGGCGGCGATGATCCGGGCCAGGGTGGTTTTGCCCACCCCCGGCGGGCCCCAAAAGATCATGCTGGCGATGCGGTCGGCGTCGATAAGCTGCCGCAGCACCTTGCCCGGCCCCAGCAGATGCTGCTGGCCCGCAAACCCCTCCAGGGCGTCCGGCCGCATCCGGCTGGCAAGCGGCCGCTCAAGCGGGGCTTCAAACATATTTTGCTGGCGCATGGCGGGGCCTCCTTTTGGCGAATTGGGG
>CAJTSP010000213.1 GCA_910578965.1 uncultured Oscillospiraceae bacterium | reverse complement strand
GCCCAGCGCCCCGCCCGCTTTGGCCCTGCCGGGCCCAGCCGCGCCGGGCAGGACCCCGCCCGGCGGCTGCGCCGGCTGCTGGTTTTCCTGGGGCTTTTGCTGCTGTTTGCCCTGGCCCTGAGCCTGCTGGAGCAGGCCACAGGAGAGCCGGTGTGGGACGATTTCTACCAGGCTGTGGGGCTGCCCGCCGCCGGCAGCCCCGCCCAAGCGGCCACAGGCGAAACCTCGGTGCATTTTATCGACATCGGGCAGGGGGATGCGGTACTCATTGAGCAGGACGGCGAGTTCTGCCTCATCGACGCCGGCCTGCGGGACACCCAGGACGACCTCATTGCCTATCTGGAGGCGGCGGGGGCCACCCACCTCCGGCTGCTGGTAATGACCCATCCCCATGCCGACCACATCGGCGGTATGCGGGAGGTACTGCGCCGTTGTACGGTGGACGAGGTGCTGCTGCCCGACCTCGACAAGGCGCCTCTGCCCACCTCCTCCACCTTTACACGGGTATTGGAGGAGCTGGAGGAGCGGCAGATCCCGGTGTCCGCCGCCTGCGCGGGGGACAGCTATCCCATTGGCAGCGGCGTTTTGCAGGTGCTGGCCGACGGGGTGGAAACCGAAAATTATAACGACCTTTCGCCTGTTTTGCGCTTTGTGGGCGCGGGACTTACCTTTTTGGACACCGGCGACGGCGAGCAGCCGGTCGAGCAGGAGGCTCTGGCCCGCGCGGCCGACCTCTCGGCGCTTGTGTTCAAGGCTGCGCACCATGGCTCCAACAGCTCCAATACCGGCGAGTTTTTGGCCGCCGTGCAGCCGCAGGTTGTGGTGGCCTGCTGCGGGCAGGATAATTCCTACGGACACCCGCATGCCGAGCCGGTCGAGCGGTTTGCCTCGGTTGGGGCCGCTTTCTACCGCACCGACCGGGACGGCACCGTGGTGGTCACCGGTACGCCGGAGGGGATTGAGGTGTGGTCGGCCAACGGCGGGCAGGAGGTGCAAAGATGACCGAGGATACAAAATACTACAGCCTTGACCGGCTGGAGGGCGGCCTTGCCGTTTTGCTGGGGGATGATGAAACCCCTCTCGTCATATCCGTCGAAGCACTTGAGGACCCGCCCGCCCCGTGCGGGGATGCGCCGGCAAAGCAGGGCCCTTCCTTCCGCGAGGGGGATGTCCTTGTACACAAAAACGGCCGCTGGCAGCGGGACGACGCCGAAACTGCCCGCCGACGCAAAAAAAATGCCGCCCTGCTGGCAAACCTGCGCCGCCGCGGCGGGCAAGGCCGCCTGTAAGCGGGGCCGCTGCGCAAAAAGCGAAATCAGCCGCCGCGCAAAGCCCGCAGGAAAGCCGCCGGCCGTGTAAAACCTACAAAAAAGCAAAAAGGGGATGCAGGGGATGTATATCCGGCAGATGTTTGCCCAAAAACCGTGTGTGTGCTCCATTGAGGTGTTCCCGCCCAAAAAGGAGTCGAGTCTTGCCAAGATGCAGGACACCCTGCGCCGGATGGCCGGCCTGCGGCCGGACTTTATCAGCGTTACCTGCTCGGCCGGAGGCAGCGGGCAGGCGGGAGTGTCCACCTGCCGCATTGCCCGGTTCATCAAAAACGAGCTGGGGCTTGAGCCGCTGGCCCATCTCACCTGTATGGGGGCAGACGAAGCGGGCCTACGCCAAACGCTGGACGAGCTTTTTGCCTCCGGCATCCAAAACCTCCTGGCCCTGCGGGGGGACGCGCTGCCCGGTCTGCAGGCCCCGCCGCGCCTTGCCCATGCCAGCGACCTTATGCGGTTTATTCGGGCGGGGTACGGCAGCTTTGGCCTGTCCGGCGCCTGCTACCCCGAGGGGCATGTGGAAAGCGCCAGCCTTGCGGCCGACATTGACGCGCTGCGCCAAAAGCAGGAGGCCGGGGCAAGCCATCTGGTCACCCAGCTTTTTTTTGACAATCTCCACTACTACCGCTTTGTAAACCGGGCGCGCAAGGCGGGGGTGGGCCTGCCGGTCTCGGCCGGCGTAATGCCCATTGTGAGCGCCCGCCAGATCGAGCGGACGGTCAAGCTCTCGAGCGCCAGCCTGCCCCCCGCCTTTACCAAGATGATCAGCCGCTGGCAAAACGACGAGCAGGGCCTGTTTGAGGCCGGCATCGAGTACGCGGTAAATCAGCTACGCGACCTTATTGAAGGCGGCACGGACGGGGTGCACCTGTATGCCATGAACAATGCCGAGGTGGCGCGGCGGGTTTTTGAGGGCATTGCCGACCTGCTGCCCACGCCAAAGGAGGGGGTATAATGTCCCAAAAAGAGGCTGTGGTACAGGCCGGGCCGGTGGCGGTGCGGGACCTGTTTGCCCGTGAGCGGTACATCATTTTGGACGGCGGTATGGGCACCATGCTGCAAGCGGCCGGTATGCCCCCCGGCACAAACCCCGCCCTGCTGGCCCTGGCCGACCC
>CAJTSP010000212.1 GCA_910578965.1 uncultured Oscillospiraceae bacterium | reverse complement strand
CGCCCCGGGCTGTTCGGGGGTGAGGGATCCCTCCCCCGCCCCGGGCGGCGTAAGGGCGGGCGGCTGCTCTGCCGCCATCGCGTACGAAAGGCCCAGAAAGGCCAGATTTAAGAGTACCGCCACCACCAGCAGCACCACGCAGATGGCCAGCACCGCGTCGATGGTGTCCTCAATGCCGCCCACATCGCCGGCAAACAGCCGCCGGCGCACCGTGTACAGCTCTTTCAACATGGCGGCGCCGCAAAAGAGCATGCTGCCCGCCGGGATCAGCCAGGGCCGCCGCATTTTGCCGCGGCCCAGCCGCCAGAGCCCGAACACCGGCAGCCCCAGGCAGAGCAGGATCGAAACAACCGGGATCATACCAATCGCCTCCTTTTTCATCCCTTAACAAGAGCTCGCATGCCCTCACCGGGCGAGCTTTCCGTTATCCCTGCACGATCTGGGCAGTATACACCCGCAGCATGCCCTCCCCGTCCCGCGCAAGGGTCACCACCAGCCATTCGGGGTCGATCAGGTTCATGCCCAGCTCCCAAACGCATCGCTCGCCGTCCTCAAGAGTCTCGGTTTCGTCCGGCGCGCCCAGCGCCTGGCGCAGCTCATCTGCGGTGCGGCCCTCAAACCAGCCGGCCCGCTGCAGCCGGCGCACAAAACTGCCAAGGTCGTTTGCCGCGCCGCACCAGCGCAGGGTGGAAACATCCAGCTCGCGGGTGACGCCGGCCTGATAAAGGGCAAAGTTGGTGCGCACGATGATGCCGTCCGGCTTTGCAAGGCAGAGCAGCGCAAACAGCCCGGCCGCGGCCAGCACGCCCCAGCGCACCGCCCCAAAGGGCCGGCAGAGGGTGCCGATGGCCAGCGCCACCCAAACCGCCAGCACCACCATGAACCAACTGGCCAGCAGCCGGCTGCAGGTAAGCCCAAACCGGCCCACATACAGCGCCATTTTGGAGGCCGCCACCGCCACAAACAGCCCGCTGGACACCATAAGCGCCAGCGCCAAAAATTTGAGCACGGGGCGGCTGCGCAGCGGCGACCGGCTGAACCTGGCCGCCACCGCCAGCACCCCAAAGTTAAGCAGCACCACCCGGCAGAGCTCCCAAAAGCCCTGCACCGCATACTGCGAGGCGGTAAAACCCTGGGGCAGAACCCCGGTAAACGCGCCAAAGAGGTACCGCGCCTGTAAAACAAAAAACAGGCTGTACAGCGCGCAGAACGCCCCCATGCCCGCCCCTACCGCAAGGGCCGGGGCCACACGCCAGCCTTGCACGGCGTCGCGCAGCCGGCCGGCGGCTTGCCGCGGGGCCCCTTTGCGCAGCGCCCCGGCCGCAAGACCGTAAAGATAGCAGCCCACCGGCAGGCTGAGCAGCACAATGCCGAAGCCCTGCCAGCCGAACAGCCCCTCGGCCCAGTGCAGGATACTGCGCAACTGGCCGGCAAAGAGGTCGTCTGCGCCGGCCAACTGCCGGGCAGCATAGAGCAGCGCCGGGCACACCACCACAAGGGTGGTAAGCAGCACGCCAGCCTGCCGGCCCCATTTTTTGCCCCGCAGCCCCTGCCAGAGGGTACGGATGCGCAGAAAGAAGCCGCCGAACGGCAGAGCAAAAAAGGTGCGGCCAAGGTCCAGCGGCAGCAGCGGGCCGGTGCGGCCATCAGCCAAAGCGCCGGCGCGGCAGACCACCCAGTAGGCTGCCGCAGCATGCAAAAGAAACACATCCCAGCCTCCGGTGGAGCGGCTATGCCAAAGACAGCGTCCCAGCGCGATGGCAAAGAGGCAAAACAGCCAGAACCGGCTTTCGGCCGGGGCCTTGGGGCGGCCCATCAGCCGGCAGAACCATTCGGCCATAAACCAAAACAGCAGCACAAATACCAACAGGCCGGTATCCCAGCCAAGCCCAAACAGGCCCGTGTCAGAAAACTCGAAAAAGGTTTTGACATAGCACCAGGCCAACAGGTAGCTGCCCAATGCAGCTCCCACCTCCACCGGCCTTACCCGGAAAGGCGGCTTTGCGCCAGACGGGTTTGCATATACCGGCGGGCCTCCCGAAGCGGTAGACGGCGCAGAACCGGCCGCCGGGAGTTCCGGCCCTACGGCGGGGGTTACGGGTGGAGCAGAGCCGGACGGCAGGCTTGGCCTGGCGGCAGAGGTTCCCGGCGGCACGCCAAGCGGGCCGGCAGCGGGCGGCGCAGAGCCGGCAATCGGCAGTGCGAAGCCGCCGGCGGGCGGGGTGGAGCTGCCGGCAGCAAAGGGCCGGGGCTCTCCCATTTTGGGTACAGCAAAGCTGCGGGAGCGAGCTTCGCTCTCGTTAAGTGGGTTTGTCATTTGATTTTCCTCACTTTCCGGCAGGATCATCCCCCAGGGCAGGAGGATGGAAATATACAGCAGAAAAATGGCGGTGCCCGGTAAGGGCCGGATGCAGGGATGCGGGCAGGCCGCAGCTTATCCCGGTGCGGGGGCAGAGCCGGGGCCGGGCATGGCGTCGGAGGGAGGTGCGGGC
>CAJTSP010000211.1:1701-2539 GCA_910578965.1 uncultured Oscillospiraceae bacterium | reverse complement strand
CCCCAGGGGCCGGGCTCGTTGTTCAGGCCCCCTCGGCGTCCAGGGCCGCGGGGTCTGCGCCCCAGGGGCCGGGCTCGTCCTCCGGCCCGGGCTCGGTGGCCCGCCGGTCGCACAGCCATGCCCGCTGCTCAAGGGCAGAATCCAGCCCGGCGCGCTGGGCGGCGAAAAGCTGCTCAGAGTAGGTCATTTGCGGCCTCCGTTTCCACCCGTGCAGCAGCGGCAAAGACGGGGCAGGATTGCGCCGGGGCAGCCGCATGGCCCCGGGTTCCGAACCGGCCGCCCGATGGCCCCCTCTTTGCCGATCACGCCCGGCCCTCCCCGGCGCAGGCCGCCGCGGACGGGTCGTACCGCACCCCCTTGAGGGTGTACCCGACCCCGTACCCGGCCCCGCGCTTGCTGAGGATGCAGGCCAGCGCCTCGTAAATCCCGCAGGGGTCGAACCGGCCGCCTCCGGGCCCGGGGGCCACCGGCTCCATGCCGGGGCCGTCCCACTCTGCGGTGGTGGAGGCGGTGCCCCGGGTATACAGCCGCAGCTTTTTTTCCTTCATCCTGATTGCTCCCTTCGCTTTGCGCCGCCCCGCCGGGGGCGGCTGATTTTTGGTTCCCTGCTTGCTTCGCCCTGCGCGGCCACGCAAGGGCAAAGCCGGGTAAAGGTCTCAGGGTTCTTTCCCGCCTGGCGTTTGTCCCGGTCTGCGCGGCCATGCAAGGGCAAAGCCATTATTTTGGGCTGCCTGTGCCATGGGCAGGTTTTGCCCTGCGCAGCCACGCAGGGGCAAAGGGCTTTGGCCGCGCAGGGTACGCCCCTTGCCCGGCTGCGGGCCCCGGCCTATCCGGCACA
>CAJTSP010000211.1:0-1603 GCA_910578965.1 uncultured Oscillospiraceae bacterium | reverse complement strand
CAGCCGGCTCCTGCGCTGCGCCGGGCAATGCGCGCCGCCGGATGCGGCCGCCATCCCTTTTGCCCTGCCGGGGCCTCTGCCTAAAAGGCTGCCGCCATCCCTTTTGCCCGGCTGCGGGCCCCGGCCTATCCGGCACAGCCGGCTCCTGCGCTGCGCCGGGCAATGCGCGCCGCCGGATGCGGCCGCCATCCCCTTTGCCCTGCCGGGGCCTGGCGGCCCGTCGGCCGCACAGCCATGCCCGCTGCTCAAGGGCGAAATCCAACCCGGCGCGCCGGGCGGCGAAAAGCTGCTCAGCGCAGGCCATTTGCGGCCTCTGTTTCCACCTGTGCAATAGGGCAAATATGGGATGGCTTGCGCCGAAGCAATGCCGGCACAGGCCCCGCCCTTTGGAAGTCCCAATTATAGAACACTTCTTGTGGTAAAATCAGGGCGTCAGGGCAGGCCGGGACGGCCCCGCCGCAGCGGGCAGGCCGGGACGGCCGCAGCGCAATCGCTGCACAGGCCGCCCTCTCCGGGGCCCTGCCGGGGCCTCTGCCTAAAAGGCTGTCGCCATCCCTTTTGCCCTGCCGGGGCCCGGCCCGAAGCAATGCCGGCACAGGCCCCGCCGCAGCGGGCAGGCCGTTTATGCGCCGTGGGTATCGTTGCTTATTTGGGATGCCTCGGGCAAAAAAATAGCCCCTGGGTCCTCAATCGCCAAAAAGTTGCAAAGCCGGGACACCTCCCCCAGCGTAAACTCCCGTTTGCCCGCAAGCTTGCGGCAAAGGGAATTTTCCGACATCCCGACCGCCCTTGCGGTGCTCTTTTGGGTCTGTCCGCGCTCAACCATCCGGGCCCTGAGCAGGTTTGCATTCATGGCCTCCGCCTCCTTTCCGATTCGTTGCATATTTGGGACAATTCCATCATACCACCCTTTGCGCCCTCCTGTCAACCCATATTTGAGACAAATTCAAAAAATATGTTGCAAATATGGGCCATATAGGGTATACTATCCGCAGAGAGGATGTGATCCGAATGTCCGAGCGAGATTTTCAGGAGCTGATGCGCCGGATGCGGGAGCGCCGCGAGGAGCTGGGCCTGAGCTATCAGGACCTTGCAAGCCTGACCGGCATGAGCAAATCGTCCCTGCAGCGGTATGAGACCGGCGAGATCAAAAACTTCCCGGTGGGCCGGCTGCCGGACCTGGCAAGGGCGCTGCAAACCACCGAATACGCCCTCACCGGGTGGGATTCCCCTGCGGGGGAGGCCCCGGAGCCGGATGACCCCTTTGCCCAGGAGCTGTTCGCGGCCTACGGCGCGGTAAAGGATCGCTTTGACGAGGACGACATTGCGGACATCAAGATGTTCATGCGCATGGTGGCCGAGCGGGAGCGCAAAAAGAGGCGGCCGTGATCCACCCGGCAGGGCGCAGCCTCAAAAGGGAGGGCCCCATGCCTGCCGTCCCACGGTTTCATAGGATGCCGATCCACATGCATTTTCAGCAAAAGGGCGCGCCCCGCCGCATTTCCACCCTGCGTCTGGGGAGGTTGCCGGCGGATATGGCGCAAGCTAAAGGGATGGGCCCGGCCTTTTTGGCCACGGGCTTTGGGAAAACGTGCTCCCCCCC
>CAJTSP010000210.1 GCA_910578965.1 uncultured Oscillospiraceae bacterium | reverse complement strand
CGCCCAGCTTGTATGGCTCCATCTGCATTCTCCTCGTCTGCATCCCCTTATCGGCGCCCCTTAATAAGGGCCAGCCTGCCGGCGGCACTGGCGCGCCCCGGGAGGGACCGAGTCCTCCTGCCGCCCGTCGCCGCCCGGCTTTGGGATGCTTTTTGCGGTGGCCGGCCGGGCACAGGGGAGGGCGGCCTTTGCCCCCTGCCCATGGAGCGCGGCCTTGCAAAGGCCAGCGGGTCTAACGCTGTTAGACCTCATTACAAGCTAAGTCTAACGCTGTTAGACCCTTTTGTCAAGAAAAACTTGGCCCCCGGCCGTATTTGCAGGGCGGCCGGGGGCGTATGGCGCTTTATTGGGGGATATGTACGGCATTTGGCTTGAGGTATTTTGCCGGCAGGCCCTGGCGCTTGGGCCAAGGCCGCATCTGCGGCTGTGCCGTGCGATGAGGCAGCCGCAGATAAAAAGAGCTCAGGTCAGGCGGAGCGCCCGTTGGGCGCGGTAAACAAAGTAGCGGAAGGTATCCGCAATCAGCCAAAGTTCAATCAAAAGATAGTTTGGCAGGTTTTTCAGCCGGAATTTGGGCTTTTGCAGCCTCGGCAGCGCCCGCAGCGCCTCCCTAAAGCCCTTGGCATAATCGCCGCCGTAGCCCCGCAGACGGAACATCACGGCCTTCATTGCGTAGCCCAGGGCCAACGGCACAAAATTGAGGGCAAACATCAAAAACGGCATGTTTTTGTAGGGCAGCAGGATGCTGTTGCGCCCGCTCTGCACGCTCTTAAAGGGGTTGTAGCGCACCGCGCCGGTGGTGGCCCCGCAGATGTGACGGCAGCGGGCGGCGGGGCAGTACACGTTTTTGTAGCCCAGGCTGTTGGCGCGCCAGCTAATGTCCACGTCCTCAAAATAGGCAAAAAACAACTCGTCAAACAGGCCGATCTCATCTAAAATGGCCTTGCGGTAAAGCGCCGCCCCCCCGCAGGCCGAAAACACCCGGCAGGGCCGTTGGTAGCGGCTGGCCCTGCGGCCGTCTCCCCGCTTGCAGGCAAAGCCCAGGATGGTGACATAATCGCCTGCGTCGTCGGCCAGTTCCGGCTCAAAATGCCGCAGCATCAGGCTGCTTACCGCAAAGATGCGCTCGTTTTGCCCGGCGGCGGCCAAAAGGCTCTCCAGCCAGGCCGGCTCGGCAAAGGCGTCGTTGTTGAACAGGGCCACAAACTCGCCCTGCGCCGCCCGGATGCCCTGGTTGACCGCATGCGAAAACCCGGTGTTGTGCCCGTTTTCGATCAGCCGGTAGCGCGGCCGGCCCAGATAGCTGCGCGCGATGGCAAGGCTTTCGTCGGTGGAGCCGTTGTCCACCACGATCAGCTCAAAGTCCTGTTCGGTCTGCGCCCAGATGGATTCGATCGAATCTCGCAGCCACCCCGCGCCGTTCAGGTTGGGGATGACCACCGTGGCTTTCATCCCAAAACCCCCTTTTATGTTCCGTTCCGTGCCCGCGGCTGCGGGCAGGTAAAGGGCCGGCGCAAACAGCCGTTTACGCCGGCCCAAAGGTTATTTCAACGCGTTCTGGATACTGTCCAGAACGGCCGGGGCATCCTCGCACATGACAACTACCAGCTCGCCCGAAGGCATGGTTTCCAGCTTTGCGTTTTTTGCAATAGTGTATTGATCCTCCAGGTAAAACTCAAACGAGTCGGTCTGGCGCTGGATATAGTCCTGCAGGGCGGTTTTGATTTCCTCGGACTTGCCCTCCTTGGGCTTGATAATCATCACGCCATAAGCCTGGGTGTTCATAAAGGACACGCTGATGGCGTACTGCTCCATTGCATCGGCGTCCAGCCCGAGCCATTCCAGCACACCGGACGTGTCCTCGCCAGAGCTGTGGGCAATCTCGTAAACCTCGTTCAGCTCGTCCGAGCGGGCATCGCGCAAAACCTGCGCATAGTCCTTAGGGGCAGCATCCGAACCGGCCCCGCCTGAGCATCCCACGAGGGAGCAGAGCAGCACAAGGGCCAGTACAAGGCAGATCGGTCGTTTTTTCATCATTGAGTACACTCCTTTTTGGGTAATGGGGCCCTGCCGGGATGCGGCAGGGCAGAAAAAACCTCGCAAGATAGTATGCCCGCACGGCAGGCCGGCTACCCGGCTTATGGCCGCAGGGAGGCCCCGGGAAAATCCCGGTTGACCGGGGCGGATAGGATCAGTTGGGTGTTGGTCTGGCCCATCTTCTGAAAAGTGGTGATGAGATGCTCCAGCGCATCCATATCCGGGCAGAGCACCTTGACAATAAAGCTGTAGCTGCCGGTAACATGGTAGCATTGCTGTACGCTGGGCTGGGCGGCCACCGTCTGCAAAAATTCCTGCCGCTGGGCGGGCGGGTTTGCTACGCTGATGAGCGCACTCACCGTGTTGTTTGCCTGGGGTACGCGCAGTACCGCCGTATAGCCCGCAATAACACCGTCCCGCTCGAGCCGGCGTATCCGGCTGGAAACGGCAGGGCTTGTAAGGGCTACCTCGCGGGCGATGTCCTTTACCGGCATACGGGCGTTTTCGCATAAAAGACGCAGGATGCGTTTATCCAATTCATCCAAAAATTATTCCTCCAACCCCACC
>CAJTSP010000209.1 GCA_910578965.1 uncultured Oscillospiraceae bacterium | reverse complement strand
ACCAGCTCCCGCTCGTCCTGCCCCCAGCCCCCGGCCTCCAGCAGCCGCTGCAGCCGCTGTACCAGCGGCTCCCTCAGCAGCCCGCGAAAGACCGCCAGCCCCCGCAGCCGCAGCGCCAGAGCCCTGCATGTTTCACTCATCCTTGCTTCACATCCCTCTGCCCTAAACGGGTGTTTTTTAAGTATACATCACCCTGCCCTGCCTTTCAAGGCTCGGGTGGTAAAGGAGGCGCCCAAGCGCGGGTTTTTCCCTCATTCGGGAGGCTTTTCCCTCGAAAATACCGCCTGCGGCGGCTCGTATGCATTCTCGGGGGGACATCCCCCGTTCGGGAGGCTTGCGTTGGGTTTTTCTGTTCGGCCGCTCCCGCAGCAAAAGCAAGCCTCCAAACCGTATGCCCCGCCCATACCGCGGGCCCTGTACCTGCCTTTTGGCCGCCCCGCGCCCAAATACGCTGCGCCCCTTTTTGTGATTGACACCGGCAGCAAAAGCGAGTATCCTTTTTATGCTCAATGCCATGCGGCCCGGGCAGGCTTTTTTGGCGGCCCGGTTAAATGCTGCGGCCCCGTGTGCTCTGTGCCGCTGTTTTGATGGAAGGATGTTGCCAGGATGGATAATACACAAGCCGCCGGTCGCCCTCTGCAGCCCGAGCTGCGTTGGCTGGAAGACCCCGCCGTGTTTGCGGTAAACCGGCTGGATGCCTGTTCCGACCATGTCTGCTATGCTCCCGGGGATGATTTGGCGGGCGAGAGCAGCCTGCGCCAAAGCCTCTGCGGAGAGTGGCAGTTTGCTTACAGCCCCGCGCCGGCCGCCCGCCCGGCCGGCTTTTGGCAGGAGGGCTGCGACGATACCGCCTTTGGCCGTATCCGGGTGCCCGGCCACATCGAGCTGCAGGGCTATGGCCGCCCTCAATACATCAACACCCTCTACCCCTGGGACGGTCATGCCGAGCTGCGCCCGCCCCAGATCGACTGGGAGGACGACCCGGTGGGCAGCTATGTGCGCCGGTTCGACCTTGCCCCTGCCCTGCGCGGCCGGCAGGTCTGTATCCGGTTTGAGGGGGCCGAGCAGGCGATCTTTGTCTGGCTCAACGGGCAGTTTGTGGGCTATGCCGAGGACAGCTTTACCCCCTCGGATTTTGACCTCACTCCCTATGTCCGGGATACCAGCAACCGCCTGTGCGTGGAGGTGTACAAGCGCAGCAGCGCCGCTTGGCTGGAGGATCAGGACTTTTTCCGTTTTTCCGGCCTTTTTCGCCCGGTCTATCTCTACGCAAAGCCCCGGCTGCACCTGGCCGACCTCTGGCTGCGGGCTGGGCTGGAAGGGGAGGACACCGGTACCCTGACCGCGCGCCTGCTGCTGGAGGGGGAAACATCCGGCGCGGCGGTGCACTGCCGCATCACCGCGCCGGATGTACCTGGCCGGCCCCTCTTTGACGGCCCGCTTGCCCTGCACCCGGCCCCGGGCGGCCCCTATCTTGAGAGCCAGCCCCTGCGCTTTGCACAGGTTACCCCCTGGTGCCACGAGTATCCCGCCCTTTACCATGTGACCCTTACCCTTTCGGTGGGCGGGCAGGCCACCGAGGTGGTGCCCTACCGCATCGGCTTCCGCCGTTTTGAGATGGCGGACGGGGTGATGCGGCTCAACGGCCGGCGGATCGTCTTCAGGGGGGTCAACCGGCACGAGTGGAGTGCCGACAAGGGCCGCGCCATCGGCCCCGGCGAGATGCGTGCCGCGATAGGTACCCTGTGCCGAAACAACATCAACGCGGTGCGCACCTGCCATTACCCCAACCAGACCCTCTGGTACGAGCTGTGCGACGAGCACGGCATCTATATGATCGACGAGGCCAACCTCGAGAGCCACGGCTCCTGGCAGAAGCTGGGAAAGACCGACCCGGAATGGAATGTGCCCGGCAGCCGGCCCGAGTGGCTGGCCTGTGTGCTGGACCGCGCCCGCTCGATGTTTGAGCGGGACAAAAACCACCCGGCCGTACTGATCTGGTCCTGCGGCAACGAGTCTTACGCCGGGGAGGATATCCTTGCCATGGCCGAATTTTTCCGCGCCCAGGACCCCGGCCGCCTGGTGCACTACGAGGGCTGCGTGCACAACCGCGCCTTTGCGGCCTGCACCGACATCGAGAGCCGGATGTATGCGCCGCCCTGGGAGGTGCGGGAATATCTTGCGGCAAAGCCCCAAAAGCCGCTGATCCTCTGCGAGTATATGCACGATATGGGCAATTCGCTGGGCGGGATGGAGAGCTACATCCGGCTGGAGGAGGAGTTTGAGCAGTACCAGGGCGGCTTTATCTGGGATTATATGGACCAGGCCCTTTGGTACACCAACTGCCGCGGCGAGCGGGTGCTGGGCTACGGCGGCGATTTTGGCGAGCGGCAGAGCGACTATGCCTTCAGCGCCAACGGCATCGTGTTTGCCGACGGGACCGAAAAGCCCGCCATGCAGGAGGTGCGCTACTGGTACTCCGGCGCCGCCGCCCGCGCCGCGCAGGATGCCGCCAACGCCTGCGCCGCCCGGCAGGCCGCTGCCGCCCGCGCCGCGCAGCAGGCCGCCCGCCCGGCCCAGGGCCCCGCGCCGCTGCGGGTGGTGCGGGGCGACGG
>CAJTSP010000208.1 GCA_910578965.1 uncultured Oscillospiraceae bacterium | reverse complement strand
GGCGGGGCTTTTGGGCGGCGCGGGGGCGTCCGCGCTGGTGAGGCCTTTGGGCTGCACGCCGGCCGGCGCAAGGCCCAGCACCTCCAGATATCGAAAGCCCTTGTAGGCAAAGGGGTGCAAAAGGCTGCAGCCCTCGGCAAGGGTCCAATGGTCCTCGTAATCGCAGCCGCAGCGCATGGGAGAAAGTACCCGGCCGGTTTCGTCCAGCTCCTCGCCGTAGCGCAGGGTCAGCCGCTGGCCGGCATGGCCCCGCACCACCGCGTGCAGGGTGCCCGTCCGCTCGCGGCCAAAATCGAACTGGAGGCCCCCCGGCACCGCCCGGCAGGCGGCAGGCTCCACCCGCCCGCGCCAGAGGGGCGGCGTGGGCGTGGGCAGCAGCCGCGGCTCGGTCTGCTTTGGCCAGCGGGCGGCGCAGAGGGCGGGCCAGCCCGCGTCCTCAAAGCCGGGCTGCTCCCAGCCCTCGGGCCAGAGCCGGCTGTCAAAATCCTCAGCAAACTGAGTGTCGTAGCCGGTGGGCCTGCCGGCGGCATACGCCCGGCAGATCTGGAACCTCCAGGGGCCAAGGCCGGGCAGTATTCCCGGTGCGCGGGCCTGTTCCTGGGGGCCAGAGAGGCTTTGTGGGCCGGGCGTGTTTTCCGGCGCGTCCGGCCCGCCCGCCCCGGCGGGCACAAGGCTGGCCCAGACGCCGCACCGCCCGTCGCCGCTGGGGGTCACCCGATTGATGAGGCCCAGATAGTGCAGGTGCACCGCCAGCAGCATCCGCCGCCCGCCGGGCAGCGGGTACTCCTGGTACCAGGCCGTGCCCTCCCGGCCCGGCGCGGGGCCCTGGCCCAGCCAGGCGCCGTCCAGAAAGGCCTGGTAAAAATCGTCGGCGCAAAGCCGCAGCACCCAGCCTTCGGGGCGGGGCGGCAGGGCAAGCGGGCAGCGGACGAGCAGATGCAGGTTTTGGGGCGGCTGGGGCGCGGGCTGCACCGGCGGCTCCCCCTCCCAGCGGAAGACCGGCCGGGGGGCGGTATCCGCAAGGCCGGGCAGGGTCATCCAGACCCCGCCGGCGGCAGGGCCATCCCCCTCCGGCCGGGGATGGGGGCTTTCCGGCTGCCGGCAGGGCGAAAAAGGGCCGGCCTGCGGCGCGCCTGCAGGCGTTTCCCGTCGCCCCGCCGCGCCCGGCGGGGGGTTACGGTTCAAGATAGCTCACCTCGGTGCGCAGGGTTTGGCTGCCCCTGCAGATGGGGTAGGCCGCCATGGGGATGACAGTTTTGGGGCAGACAAGATTGGTGTTGGGGTCGGGGAGGAGAAACTCCCCCCGGCCGCCCCCGGCCAGGGCGGTCACGGTGCAAAAGCCGTTTTGGCAGCGGGCCGTGGCCGTTGGCCCCTGCGCGGCGCGGGCGGCGTTTGGCCCGGCGGCCGGCAGGGCAAAGCCGCAGTCGTAAGCCTCGCAGTCAAGATCGCTCTCGACCAGATGCTCCCGGATATGCCCGGCCGGGGTGGGCAGGATGCGGGTGGTCACCCGGATGCCCTCGATGGGCGACCAGCGCATGGCCAGCCCCTCCGGCCCGATCGAATACCCCGGCGCGGTAAGGTCCTTTACATAGTAAAGCCGCCCTGCCTTAAAGCAGAGGGTGCTGTCCGGCGCGGCCTGGGCAAGGGTGTAGGGCGAGCGGGCCACCGAAAAGCCAAACCGGCTGGAATAGGCAAACTTGCAGTATTTTTCCACCGTGTGGCTGTGGTCGTCCAGCCCGGTGCGGCCGGGCACCAGGGCCACGGTGTGGGAACCGTCCCGCTGCATCAGCATGTTGGCGTGGGGCAGGTATTGCAGGCGGGGCAGGCCGGGCAGCGGGGCGCAGGGGGCCGCCCAGAAGGGGTGGCTGTCCGGCAGGGCCAAAAAGGCAAAGCAGATAAAGCCCCAGTAGGGCGAGCCGGGGCCGTTGTAGCTTTCAGACATCTGTAAATTGGGGTAGCCGTAGCCGATGGTCAGCACCCCGGCGTTGTCAAAGATGGGGCGGTTCAGCCACCACACCAGATGCCGCACCAGCACCCCTTTGAGCACCGGCAGGGCCAGCACCTCCTCGCCCGCCAACAGGCAGAGGGCAAAAAAGGCGGCTTGCGCAAACCGGTAGGTCATCGAGCGGCCGTAGGCAATGGCCGCGCCGTTTGGCGCAAACCAGGAAAGGAAATCCGGCGCAAACTCCCGCGCCCGGCGGCGAAAGCGCGCGCAGCGTTCCGGCTCCTCCTTTTGCATAAACATGGCGTACAAAAGGCCGTAGGGCACCATCACAAAGGGGTTGTAGTAGTCCTTTTCGCCCCCCGCGCCGTCCCGGTACCAGCCGCCGCCCTCGTAGTATCCCTCCATCATGGCAAGGCCGGCTTCCATCCGCTCCCGGCTGTAGGGCCGCCCCACCGATTTCAGGGCAAGGTTTGTAAGGATGGCAAACCACTGCCAGTTGCAGGCGCAGCACTCGCTGCGGTTGATCTCCCAAAGCCATTCGGTCAGATTTGCCTTTTCCTCTTCCGAAAGGGGCTGCCACACGGTTTGCGGGGCCAGCAATATGGCGTAGGAAAGGGCCGCCATCTCGCAAAACTTCTGGTCAAAGTCGCGGCATTTCCCCCAGTATTCGGGGTGGGCGGGGTCGGTTCCGTGG
>CAJTSP010000207.1 GCA_910578965.1 uncultured Oscillospiraceae bacterium | reverse complement strand
GACCTTGGTGGATTCCAAACTTTCCTGACGCAGCGGATGCGGCTGACCAGTAGAATTTGTGGCTTTGTTTTCTTATGGAACCGCCGCTAAAGGAAGCAAAATTTTTTCGTTTTCAGTTTTCAGAGGAGGGATTCTGCATGAGCCTGACCATCGCGCTTGCCGGCAACCCCAACTGCGGCAAGACCACCCTGTTCAACCACCTCACCGGCTCGGCCCAGTATGTGGGCAACTGGCCGGGGGTCACGGTGGAAAAAAAGGAGGGCCGACTGCGGGGCCACAAGGACGTTTTGATCCAGGACCTGCCCGGCATCTACTCGCTCAGCCCCTACACCCTGGAGGAAGTGGTGGCCCGCGGGTATCTGGTGCGCCAAAAGCCGGACGCCATCATCAACATCCTGGACGGCACCAACCTTGAGCGCAGCCTCTACCTTACCACCCAGCTCATCGAGCTGGGCATCCCGGTGGTGGTGGCGGTCAATATGATCGATCTGGTGCGCAAAAACGGGGACGTCATCGACCTTGCAAAGCTGGGGCAGGAGCTGGGCTGCACCGTGCTCCCGATGAGCGCGCTCAAGGGCGAGGGCGGCATGGCCGTGGCCGGGGAGGCCATCCGGCAGGCCGCCGCGGGCCGGGCCGGCGAGCACCCGCACGTGTTTACCGGCAGCGTTGAGCACGCGCTGGCCCATATTGAGGAGTCGGTCGCCCCAAAGGCCGGGCCGGGCAGCCTGCGCTGGTACGCCATCAAGCTGTTTGAGCGGGACGAAAAGGCCGCGGCCGACCTTGGGCTGGACGCGGCCCTTACCGCCCATCTGGAGCAGCACATCCAGGACTGCGAAAAGGAGATGGAGGACGACGCCGAGAGCATCATCACCAACCAGCGGTACGCCTATATCAGCCGGGTGGTGGGGCGCTGCGTGCGCAAAAAGGCCCCCCAATACAGCCTTTCCGCCTCGGATAAGATCGACCGCATCGTTACCAACCGCATTGCGGCGCTGCCCATCTTTGCGGGGGTGATGTTCTTGGTCTACTGGGTCTCGATGGGCCCGTTCGGCAGCTTTTTGACCGATTGGACCAACGACGTGCTGGGCGGCGAGTGGCTGCAGGGCGGCACGGCGGCCCTGCTGGAGGGCTGGGGCGTGGCCGGCTGGCTGGTGGGCCTCATCGCGGACGGCATCATGGCCGGCGTGGGCGCGGTGCTGGGCTTTGTGCCCCAGATGCTGGTGCTGTTTTTGATGCTCTCGATGCTGGAGGACCTGGGCTACATGGCCCGCATCGCCTTTATTCTGGACCGCGTCTTCCGGCGGTTTGGGCTGTCGGGCAAAAGCTTTATCCCCATGCTCATCGGCTCGGGCTGCGGGGTGCCGGGGGTCATGGCCTCCCGCACCATCGAGAACGACCGGGACCGCAGGATGACCATCATGACCACCTGCTTTATCCCCTGCGGCGCAAAGATGCCCATCATCGGCATGTTTGCGGGCGCGCTGTTCGGGGGCAGCAGCCTGGTGGCCCTCAGCGCCTACTTTGCGGGGGTGGCGGCCATCGTGCTCAGCGGCATCCTGCTTAAAAAGTGCCGGGCCTTTGCGGGCGACGTCGCCCCCTTTGTCATGGAGCTGCCCGCCTACCATCTGCCCAGCGGCAAAAATGTGCTGCGCGCCACCTGGGAGCGGGGCTGGAGCTTTATCAAGCGGGCCGGCACGGTCATCCTGGCCTCCTCGGTGATCCTCTGGTTTTTGCAGGGCTTTGGCTTTGGCGAGGCCGGCTTTGGCATGGTGGAGGACAACAACTCCAGCCTGCTGGCCTTGATCGGCGGGGCGGCCGCCTTCCTCTTTGCCCCGCTCGGCTTTGGCGACTGGCAGTCCGCCGTGGCCGCCGTCACCGGCCTGATCGCCAAGGAGAACGTGGTCAGTACCTTTGGGGTGCTCTTTCACATCGGCGGGGAGGTGGCCGAGGACGACGCGGGCCTCTGGGCGGCGGTGGCACTGCACTATACCCAGCTTTCGGCCTACAGCTTTATGCTCTTTAACCTGCTCTGCGCCCCCTGCTTTGCGGCCATGGGCGCCATCCGGCGGGAGATGAACAGCGGCAGGTGGACCGCCGCCGCCATCGGCTACATGTGCGCCTTTGCCTACGGCGCCTCGCTGGTGGTCTACCAGCTGGGCGGGCTGGTCACCGGCGAATGCGGCTTTGGCCCCGGTACCTTGGCCGCCCTGGCGGTGCTGGCCGGCTTTGTCTGGCTGCTGGTGCGCCCGGCCCAAACCGGCGCTGTGCGCGGCCAAAGCCGGCTGGCCGTGGCCGCGCAGTAAGCCCGGCGGGACCCGGCGGAAAGTCAGTTCCCCGCGGCCGGAAAAGGCCCCCTGCCCGCGGGGCCGCGGCCGAAAAAGGGCCCCTGCTCGCGGGGCTGTGCCCGGCCATACGGCCCCGCCCGGGCACGCCCGATCATCCATCGAAAGGAGAACCTGCTATGAACCTGCCAACCTTTTTGGTGCTGCTGGCGGTGCTGGCCGTGCTGGGAGCCATTGCGGCGTCCGGCCTGCGGGCCCGCAAAAAGGGCAGGGGCGGCTGTGGCTGCGGCTGCGCAAACTGCCCCGGCGCCCATCTCTGTCACCCGCAAAAGCGTTGACCACGCCCCTCAAAACGCCATCCTCTGCCCCT
>CAJTSP010000206.1 GCA_910578965.1 uncultured Oscillospiraceae bacterium | reverse complement strand
GTAACCGCCGTGCGCGCCGCCCGCCCCAAAAGGCGGCCCGGCCCCGGGCAAACAAAAAGGAGCAGGCCCGAGGGCTTGCTCCTGCCGCCCCCGCCCCCCAAAGGGGCCGCGGGCTGTACAATATTTTGAAATTTTCTCGATAAATTGCAAAAAGAGTTTGACTTTATACAACAAATGATGTATACTATAGTCACAGGGACAGGGAAGCCCGAGGAAACAAGAAGGGAGGAAAATCCACAGGCAGGGAGGTGAACGCGTGAGCGATGAACAAATAAAAGCCCTGCTGGAATTGCTCGAAAAAGCTCTACAGAATGACCTGGTTGACCGCCTGACAATTACTGTAAAGCCGAACAGCAAACCCAAACAAGGCTGATAAAGAGCGGTGGGAAATTCCCGCCCACCGCCTTTATTATAGCCTGTTGGGGCAAAAAATGCAAGGAGGCTGCTTGCAATGGAGCTAAGCGTAAAGATTGAGTATAAAAATGCACGGTTAAAAGAGCTGCGCGAAAAGGCCGGCCTGTCGCAGGCGCAGCTTGCGGCTGCCAGCGGTCTGAACCTGCGTGTGCTGCAAAACTACGAGCAGGGGGCGCGCAATCTCAACGGCGCCAAATTGGTTACCCTCCTTGCATTATGCAAGGCGCTGGGCTGTACCCTGCGGGACATTGTAACAGACCCGCAGGCCGTTGAGCTGCTGGACAGCCTGTACCCTCCCAAATAAGGCCTTGCGGCCGGGGTGAAAGCCCCGGCCCTTTCTTTGCCGCCCTGGCGGGTAACAAAAAAGCTGCGAACATCTCTGCTCACAGCTTTTCACTATAACAATTTTAGCACCTGGACTATAAACTGTCAAGCTCCATTTTTTGTATGGCATTTTTGTGCAAGCGGTGCGCAAACTGCCTCGATACGGCCAGCTCCGCAGAAATCTGCTCCATGCGCTGCCCCCGCAGGTACCTCCTGCGCAGCACCTCGCGCTCCCTGGCGTTTGGCAGGGCCAGGATGGCCCGCATGGTCTCGGCGTACAGCGCCTTGCAGGCAAGCTCCTGCCTGAACAGCCTTTGCCGCGCCTCCTCGATCCGCTCCACCGCCCGCTCGGCCGGGCTCGCACCGTCCCGGCTCTGGCTGCGCACGCCGGAGCGGCAGGGCGAAACCCACCCGGCCGCGCTGCGCGCCTCGGCCAGCCTCTGCGCAAGGTACCGGCGCCTTTGCAGGGCGTTTTGGTACCGCCGCAGCCAGGCCACCCGGGCGGCGTACTCTTGCTTGTCCGTAACCGTCGCCCCCCTTTCGGCCGGCCCCGCCCCACAGGGGGCGGGGCCTTGGTCAGCCTTTTGTTTCCTCGTCCAGGCAAAGGATCAGCGCGTCGCTGCAAAGGGCGTTGAGCTCCTCGCCGGACAGATCCGCCCCGGCGTGGGTTTCCTCCTCTGCCAAGTCCGAATCGCAGCCCATGCACTGGTACCGGCAGCGGCCGCGCAGGGCGCCGGCCGGCTTTTCCTCCTCGGAGGCATAGGCCAAAACGGTGCTCAGGCAGCGGTTGCAGCGCACCGTTGGCACAACCCGCTCCAGGACATACGCAAAGGTTTTGGGATACCTTGCCGGGTCAAACCGTTCTTCTTCCATCCGCTTCCCTTTCTGCCCGGGGCCAGCCCACGGGCGCAGGCGGCGACCATCCCCCTGCCCTCGCAGCGGGCCGCTGCGCACGCCTTTTGCGGCAGGCCCGGGATGGCCCCCGCCTTTTTAGCCCGCAGCAGGCCGCTGCGCGCGCCTTTTGCGGCCCGGCCGGCGCAGGGCGTTTTCCGCCCCGGCCGGGCCCGGGGCCGCCCTTGGCGGCCGGGGCTTTGGGCCCTCAGCCGCCCTTTTCCTCCCGGTTGATCCGCAGCGGGCGGCGGCTGCCGTGCTGCAAAAAGTTGTTCCCGCTGGGCGTGGGCCGGTCTACCGGCCTATTGCGCCCGCCCGGCTGGGCCGGCTTGCCCCAGCAGTCCCATTTCTCAGCGCGGCGGCAGGCCGCTTTCCAGTCTTTCATGGGGGTTTTTCCAATCATCCAGCCCTTGGAGGCGTAAAAATCCACAAACGCCTGCGGGTCCACCCTGCTGCCGCGCTCCTGCACATAGGCCGCCACCTCCTCCACAGCCGGAGGGATCCATTTTTTGGGCTTTTGGCCGGGCGGCACAGCCGCCTGGCCGCCTCCGTGCGCGCCGCGCGCAGGCCCACCCTTCCCATCGCCAGATGGGAGAGTGTCGGTTTCGGTTTTGGTTTCGGTTTCGGTTTCGCCATTTCCGCCATCGCCTGCCATCGGCCTGCCATCGGCCGCCATCGCGGCGCTGCCGCCCGCCATCGGCCTGCCATCGGCTGCGGCCGCGGCCTCATCGCCCGCAACCGGCGCGCCGCCGTCCCCGGCCGGCCGCGCCCACCGCTTGGCCGCGCCCTTTTTGCCGGAGGAACGTTTTTTGTCCACAAGCCGGTTATAGCTGTCCTGGTAGCGCCGCTCCTGCAAAAACACCCGCTTGAGCAAAAGCCTCTCGGCGCCCCGGAGCGATTCTTCCTCGCCGGTCATGCTATATTTCAGCAGGGCCCGGCAAAGGCGCCCAAACTCGGCGTCGCTGAGCGCCTCCATTTCCTCCAGGTATTCGTGCGGCAGCGCCGCGTAATTCCTCGGCATTTTCCCCTCCTAAAAGTGTCCGGCATCCTGCCCCCGCCGCCCGCTGCGGCAAGGGCCTGTCGCCCGG
>CAJTSP010000205.1 GCA_910578965.1 uncultured Oscillospiraceae bacterium | reverse complement strand
ACATATTGTTATACAATAAAAGGAAGAGATCTGCATGCCGCGGCTCTCGGAGCTGGAATTGGAGATCATGAAGATCGTATGGGCAAGCCCTGCGCCAGTAGCCCTATTTTCTGCCCTGATGGAGCAGCTTGCCGCCAAGGGAAGGCCCTGCCCAAAAAACGCCCTCATCGTACTTCTTTCGCGCCTGTGCGGCAAGGGCTTTTTGCAGGCGCACAAGGTTGGGCGGCGCAACGAGTATACGCCGCTTATTTCCGAAAAGGAGTATCAGGCGGCCCAAGTACATACCCTTGTGAGCCGTATCTACGAGGGAAATGTCAAAGGGCTTATCTCGCACCTGATCGAGGCCGAAACGCTCACAGAGGCGGAGTACCAAGAGCTGTACGCCTTACTGCAAAAGGGGCGGCAGTAAAAGCATTGCCCGGCCGTGGGCAGGAATAACGCCGAAAACCATTAAAGGATGATGAAAAATGGATGCTATTTTTAAAGCCGTCTTGTCCATGTCGGCCTCCGGGACGCTCTTGATTCTGCTGCTGCTTGCAGTAAAGCCGCTTGTAAAAAACCGGCTCAGCCGGCAGTGGCAGTATTACATCTGGCTGGTGGTCATCCTGCGGCTGCTGCTGCCCGTTGGGCCGCCGGCAAGCCTGTTGGGCAAAACCTACCGGGTGCTGGACTGGCTGCCCGGCCAGGCTGCCGCACAACAGGAATCGGCAGCGCCCCCCTTGGCCTTGGCCCCGGCAGAGGGCGCCGCCTCGCCGCAAGCTTCCGGCGGGGAAGACGCACCCGCCCAAAGCCAGGCAGCGCGGCCCGAAACCGCTCCGGGCGTGAGGTCCGGGTGGCTGGTGAGCCATCTTTGGATGGTCTGGCTTGCTGGCGCACTGGGGATGCTGCTGTATAAAATAACGGCTTATCAGATATTCATGCGCCACCTTGCGGCCGAGGCGGCGCCGGTTTCGCGTCTGGAACTGCTAAATGGCCTCTCACTTGCCGCTCAAAAAGCCGGGGTGCGGCAGCCGGTGGAGCTTTACAGCCACCCGCTGGCCGGCTCGCCCATGCTGGTGGGGCTTTTGCGGCCCCGCATCATCCTGCCAAATGTGGTTGTCTCCCAGGAGGATTTTTACTATATTGCCCTGCACGAGATGACCCATTGTAAACGCTGCGACATGCTCTACAAATGGCTGGTACAATGCACGGTATGCCTGCACTGGTTCAACCCGTTTGTACATCTCATGGCCCGGCAGACGCTTTTGGACTGCGAATTTTCCTGCGACGAGGCGGTGCTTGCCAAGGCGGGGCCGGATTCCGCAGTAGGCTACGGCAAAACCCTGCTGGATGCGGCGGCGGCCCGCGGCTGCCGGCAGACGCCCGGATCTGCCTTTTTAGCCGCCGGCCGGCCGGTGCTGAAAGAGCGGCTGAAGGCAATTTCACTCCCTTGCGAAAAGGGCAGGAGGGCGCAGCTCCCGGCGGCCCTGCTAACCCTCTGCTTTTTGCTTTGCGGGGTGTTTACTGGTGTATATTCCGCTGCCGGGCCCGACGCTGCAAAGGCTTCCGGAGCCTTAAATCTTGCACCGGCCGGGCATCGGGGAGCCCAGAGAAAAGTAGGCAATACACCGGGGCCGGCCGGGGAGGCAGGCCTGCGACAGTACTATGAGGCCGGTAGCCTGCCGCTGTTTGAGATCACCCTGGCCGCCGCCGACAGCGGCCAGTGCGCAGCCTGGATGGAGCAGGCTTACCAGGATGATGCGCTCGGCTTTTTTTCGATCTGTGCGCGGCAGGCGGAGAAGGCCCAGCGGGAGCGATTTGCCAAAACCGCCTATGAAGACGGCGCGATTGCGTTTTTCTCGGCCCTGGCCGATGGTATGAACGGGCAAAGCCTGTCTGCCTGGCTGCAAAAAGCCCTTGAGGACGGACGTTGGGATTTTCAGATGGTGCTGTACGACAGGCTGGGTCAAAGCGATGAAAAGGGCGCCCTGAAAGAAACAATGGAAGCTGCGCAGATAGAGGAATACCGTACCGCCGGTATTGGGTGGGAGGACGGCGCCTATTGGTACGAAGGGCAGCGGGTGCGGGTATTTTTGGACGCCCGGCAGAACCGATCCTTTTATGCCCTCAATATAGACCCAGAGGGCACGTCGGATATCCAGATTTTGCGGGATGCGGGCGGGCGGATTACGGGTGCGGCGTACCTTACACAGGCTGCGCTGGAAGAATGGTTCAGCGAGGATTTCGCCGCTTGATTTTCTTTGAGACGCACGGGTGGCCCCCGCGAGGTACAAAGCCGGCCGCCGCATCGGCAGTATGCGGCGGCCTTTTTACTAAAAAAGATTGTTTTGAGGCCCCCTGCCCGGCTGACGTTCTATCCGGGCAGAGGGCCTCATATCCTTTGGTATGCGGACAAGTTGTAGCCCCGGCCCTGCGCAGGCGCCTGGCTTTCTTGCCTGCAAAGCAAAAAACCGAAGGAAGCGATGCAAATGGATCCCTATTTTTCAGCGATCCTGCGTCTTCCGGGCGGGCTGCGGGAGGCTTTGGAACGGCTGGAGCCGGAGTTTGCCGCCGGGGTACAGGAAATCCACCTGCGCAGCGGCCGCCCGGTAGTGTTCAGTACTGCAAAGGGCCAGCTACCCGCCGCCGAAGCCCCCGGCCTTACAGCGCTTGCGGCGCTTGCCTCGTCCATGCCGCATGCCCGTTTACAGGAATGCTTTTACGCACTCTGCGGCCACTCGGTGCATAGCTTCCAGCAAGAGCTGCGGCAAGGTTTTTTTAC
>CAJTSP010000204.1 GCA_910578965.1 uncultured Oscillospiraceae bacterium | reverse complement strand
CTGTTAACCGGCATATCGCCGGCAGGCCGTTTGCCTCCGGCGTCAGGTCTTTTTGAAAAATAAGAAACGGCGGGCATTCTTTCCAAAGATAAAAGCCCATACGCCTGATAAAGCGTAGGGAAGCCCGGTTTGCCCGGTGGATTTCTGCAAAGGCGTTTTCGCCCTGCCATTCCCGAACCGCCCATTGCAGCAGCGCATGTACTGCCTCGGCGGCATAGCCCCGCCCCTGCCCCTGCGGGGCAAGCAGGTAGCTGATTTCCACCCTGACAGGCGCCCCGGGTAGCCTGTTAAGCCCAAACAGGCCAATGGGCGACCCGTCATGCAAAGCAAGCCAGTCAAAGCGGTTTTCATCGGCCAGATAGGTTTTTTCATACCATTGGATATGCTCCTCGGGCGTAAGGCAATGAGGGCGCCGAAAAAACCTGTACGCCATAGGGTCAGACCGCAGCATCACAATTGCCGGCGTATCCTCCGCCGTAATCTGCCGCAGTTGCAGCCGGGAGGTGCACAGCTTTAGGGGCTGTTTTTTCAGCAGGCTACTTTCCTGTTTTTTCAAGCGCAGGGCCCTCCTCCAGCATCGGGAACGCAAGCGGCTCCCCAAACGCAATATCCCGCGAGGCACAGCGCCCTATTACGGTGTCCAGCCATTTTGGCGCAAGGCCCTGGGCCGGGCGGATGCTCCGTACGTTTTCCTTGGTAAAGGGCTCGCCCTTTTTGATGGCCTTTACCGCAAACAGGCTCCGGCGCAAAGCAAGGTTCCCTTGCTCGCCCGGGGTGGGGCCATAATACACCCCGCCGCGAATCGCCGCCGCACTGTGCACGTCCCTCACCATCTGCGCAAACTCCTGTATCGTCATGCTGAACCCGCTGTCCGCGCTCTCTACCCCGTCCAGTTTAAGGTGCTTTTCGATTACGCAAGCCCCCAGCGTCACGCCGACTACTGCGGCAAGGCTCCCCGCGCTGTGATCCGAAAGGCCCACTGGCGTCCCAAACCGCTTTTGCATATCGGGAATATTCGCCAGGTGCATATCCGCCCAGTTGGCCGGGTACTCGCTGCAGCATTTGAGCAGCACGACCTGGCCGTTCCCCACACGGCGGCAGGCGCTTACCGCGTCCCCTATTTCCTCCGTGCTGCCCATCCCGCAGGATATAATCATCGGCTTGCCCTTGCTGGCGGCGTACTCAATAAGGGGGATGTCCGCCAGCTCAAAGCTTGCGATTTTGTAGGCTTCACAGCCGATGCTTTCCAAAAAATCAACCGCAGTGTTATCGAATGGCGTCGAAAGGAAATCCACCCCGCACGCCTCGCATTCCTGTTTTATGCGAGCCTGCCACTCCCACGGGGTGCCGGCATCGGTGTAGAGGTCGTACAGCTTGCAGCCATCCCACAGGCCGCCCTTAATGCGAAAATATTCGCTGTCGCAGTCAATCGTAATCGTATCTGCCGTATAGGTCTGTATCTTGACGCAGTTTGCCCCGGCCTTGGCGGCCTGCCGCACAATTTGGAGCGCGGATTCGAGGCTGCCGCCGTGGTTTGCGCTCATTTCGGCGATGATGTAAGGCTTTTGATGGTTGATGGCATCATAGAGACGGAACATCATTGGTTTCCTTTCTTTGAAACAAAAATGTTGTATTTCATTTCTGCCAGAGCCCAATCCGACATATTATCAATATCCTGCACCTCTTCCTCCGGCAGGATGAAGGGCACCGCCGCCTTTGTTACAAGGGTTTGCTGTTCGAGAAATGCCTTTGTTTTGCAAAAATAGAACTGCCCTGCATCATGATAAAGCGGCTCCAGGTCCTGGCTGCGGGCACGCTCATTTTCTGGATGCAGATATTGCAAAGCATCGCCGCGCTTTACAAAAGCCCGCTGCGGCGGAAAGCTAAACTGTACCACCGGGATTACCGAATCCACCCCCGGCCGGGCCAGCATGTCCGCCGCCTTATGCAGCTTTTGGGCCGTAACAAACGGCGCGGTAGGATACAGGCAGCAAAACAGCTCGTACCCTGCGCCGTTTTTGCGGTATTGCAGCAGCACCTCGCGGATAACTTCTGCCGTCGTTGCAAAATCGCTGCTGGTGCTTTCGCTGCGCAAAAACGGCACTTTTGCCCCATATTGCTGTGCTATCGACGCAATTTCTTCGCTGTCGGTTGAAACCATGATCTCATCAAAAATGCCGGATGCTTTTGCCGCCTCGATGCTGTATGCCAAGATCGGCTTTCCACAAAAATCCCGGATGTTTTTATGCGGGATGCGCTTGGAGCCGCCCCTGGCTGTAATAATGGCAAGTGAGGACATTTTCCGCTTGGCCTCCTATCCCGAAAGAATAACCCGCCTGCAATAGGCCCTTTCGACGCCGGCGCCTATTGGCGTTTTTCACATACATGCCTGTGTTGGCAAACCGGCCAACCGTATCCTCGGGCCCCTGCTCTGCAATTTTAAGGGCCCTGCAAAAAGCCCCTTTTGGCAATTGCCGGGCAGGTTCCTGGGCATCCGTTCGGCCTGCCCCTTGGCAAGCGCAGCTTTTTGTACAATCCAGCAAGCCAGGCCAGGCGCCCTTTATGCTTTTCGCATTAAAAACCATGTTAAATCGTCTAACGGGAAATGTACGTCCCGATGATATGCAAAGCCATAATCCACAAGCTGTACATCTGGATACCGATCCATCAATTCACCCGCAAAATCCCTTTTGAAAAGCCGCTCGGCATTTCCGCGATATGGTACAGTAACCGGCGTTGGATTATAATATTCTGCCATGCAGATATATTTTGAGGAGCTTTCATAAAGGACGCTGTAAACCTTTTCAAGCCATTCCGGGTTCAAATGGATGCAAACGCCCTTGGTAAAAA
>CAJTSP010000203.1 GCA_910578965.1 uncultured Oscillospiraceae bacterium | reverse complement strand
GCCTCATCCTGATCAATCCCATAAAAGCGCCCCTGATCATTCAGTCTCCTGCACACCTCGCAGGCATGTCCGCCTCCGCCGAGCGTACCGTCCAGATAGACGCCGTCCGGCCGGATGGCCAACCCCTCGATGCATTCATCGAGCAGCACCGGAAGATGATAAAATTCCATGGCGGAAGGTCCTTTCTTTGCACAAAACAGCCGGCAACAGGCAAAGGGTGGGTGAAGCAAATCGCTTCAAAAGCCCACAAGGCGGCGGGCAATGGGCCGCAGCCCACGCATGGCACCTGCCGGTGCATAGTTTGGGAGCGTCCGGCAGGGGCAAGGCGTCTTTTACAGCTCCAGCTCCTCCATAGTAGCGGCAAGGGCTGCACTGTCGGTCTCAAGCCTTTGGTTATAGGCCTGCCACGCAGCGGTGTCCCATATTTCGGCATGGTTGCGGTTTCCGATGACGGTGACCTCCTTTTCGAGCCCGGCATGCCTGCGCAGCACTCCCGGAAGCAGGATACGGCCCTGCTTGTCCGGTACAACCTCCTCAGCGGCCGAAAACAAAAACCGCTGGATATCGCGGCTTTTTGCCATGCCCTTTTGGGCAAAAGCCTCGGCTACCTGTGCAAATTCCTCGAGCGGGAAAGCCACCAGGCAGCCATCCAGCCAGCGGGTAACCACAAACCGTTCACCCATCTCCTCCCGGAATTTTGCCGGGAAGTTGAGACGGCCCTTTGCGTCGATGGAATATGCATATTCGCCCATGAGCATACCAGCCGCCTCCCTTCCCCGTATGTTGAAAACTCTGTGGAAAAGGTGGAAAACTACCCACTTTTACCCACCTTTACCCACTACAATGGATTTATTATACTGTACATAGGGATAAAAAGCAAGGCTTGGGTATAAATTCTCGGGGCTTTTTCTTTGCGCCCACGCCGCTGTATCCCTGTTCCGGGAAGGACTTTTTTAGCCGAAAAGCATTTTGCAAAAGTCTACCGCGCACATTTTTGATGCTGCGCAGGGTGGGCAAAAGCAAGGGTTTACAAAAGTCCCTCGGGCCCAAAGGTGGTTTTATATGGGAGAAAAGCCGGAAAACAAGCCTTTCCCGGCTTCCCATCCCATTGCCCCACCGCATTTTTGCGCCCTTTGCACAGTATACAGATACAGAAAGCCCCCATGGGCCGGCAGAGCCCATGGGGGTCGTTTCGGAATCTTCAAAAAATCCTGTT
Organism: uncultured Oscillospiraceae bacterium; assembly: GCA_910578965.1. Lineage (GTDB taxonomy): Bacteria > Bacillota > Clostridia > Oscillospirales > Ruminococcaceae > UBA7177. Next base: position 1,691 of record CAJTSP010000203.1, on the reverse strand, counting down.
GTTATAGGGTGAAATGCCATGGATAAAAGGAGCCTGTGCAGCAGGGCTTTCCCTTTTATACCGGGTGGGACTTGCCGGCGTAGTCTACATGGTCGCCGTCCACGCCGGCCAGCTTTTCGCGGCGCTTGTCAAAGAATTTGGGGGCCACCTGCGGGAACATGGCGTAGGTGAGGGCGTCCTCCTCCTGAATCATGTATTTCGCAGCTTCGGCCTTCATCTTCTCCACCTCCGGCTCCAGCAGGTCGGCCGGGCGGCAGGTGATGGGCTGCTCGTCGCCCAGAATGCGCTTGGTAAACTCGGGGCTGATGGGAGCGGGGGTCTTGCCGTAATCGCCGTGCACCAGGCCCTTGAACTCCTTGGTGACCATCTTGTACCGCTCGCCCAGGATCACGTTAAAGACGGCCTGGGTGCCCACGATCTGGCTGGTGGGGGTGACCAGCGGCGGATAGCCGGAATCCTCGCGCACGCGGGGAATCTCCTGAAGCACCGCGTCCAACTGGTCCTCCTTGCCGGCGTCCTTGAGCTGCTTGAGCAGGTTCGAGAGCATGCCGCCCGGCACCTGGTACAGCAGGGTGTTGGCGTCCACGCCCAGCATCTTGTGGCTGATCTGGCCGCCGGTAACATATTTTTCGCGCAGCTTGGCAAAGTACTCGCGCACCACGTTGAGCTTTTTGAGGTCCAGCCCGGTGTCGTGCTCGGTGCCCTGCAAAGCAGCCACAAGGCTCTCGGTGGGCATATGGCTGGTACCCAGCGCCAGCGGGCTGATGGCGGTGTCCACAATGTCCGCGCCGGCCTCAATGCCCTTGAGGATGGACATGGAGGCAAGGCCGGAGGTGTAATGGCTGTGGATGTCCACCGGGATCGAGACGGTCTCCTTGAGAGCCTTGACCAGCTCATAGGTGCTGTAGGGGGTAAGCAGGCCGGCCATGTCCTTGATGCAGATGGAATGCGCGCCCATCTCCTCGAGGGTCTTGGCGTACTTGGCAAAATAGGCGTTGTCGTGCACCGGGCTCAAGGTATAGCTGATGCAGCCCTGCACATGGGCCTTCTCCTTGATGGCGGCCTTGATGGCGGTTTCAAGGTTGCGCGGGTCGTTCAGCGCGTCAAAGATGCGCAGGATGTCGATGCCGTTGGCAACGCTCTTTTGCACAAAGTATTCCACCGCGTCGTCGGCATAATGGCGGTAGCCCAGCATGTTCTGGCCGCGGAAAAGCATCTGCAACTTGGTGCCCGGCATCTCCTTGCGCAGGATGCGCAGCCGGTCCCAGGGGTCCTCATCCAAAAAGCGGATGCAGGAGTCGAAGGTGGCGCCGCCCCAGCACTCCACCGAGAAGTAGCCAACCTCGTCCATGGCGGGCAGGATGGGGCGCATCTCGTCCATCCTCATGCGGGTGGCCAGCAGGGACTGGTGGGCGTCGCGCAGAACGACCTCGGTAATTTTAACGGGTTTAGCCAATCTCATTCACCTCGCCTTTATTAGTTCAGGGTCACCAGCACGTCGCCGGAGTTGACCGTATCGCCCTTGTTTACATTCACGCTGGCAACCGTGCCGTCCTGCGGGGCAACGATCTCGTTTTCCATCTTCATGGCTTCCAGAATCACCAGCACATCCCCGGCCTTCACGTCGTAAGAAGCCCGGGCCTGCCTGCCGTTTACCAGCACCCGGCCCGCATCGCAGGCCTCGTTTGCCA
>CAJTSP010000202.1 GCA_910578965.1 uncultured Oscillospiraceae bacterium | reverse complement strand
TCCTTTCGCCCCTGTTTGCGGCGCTGGCCGGCGCTGTAAAGCAGCAGCAGCTCGCGGCGGTGCTGGTTGCACTGGACAAAAAATTCCTCAAATGCTTCCTGCCGGCCGCTTTGCGACGCGAGAGCGGGCGGGTTGGGCAGGGCAGTGTCCAAAAAGGAGCGCAACACCGCCTGCTTGCTCTTGAAATGCCGGTAGTAGGTGGAGCGATCCACCCCCGCGCGGGCGGCGATTTCACCGGCGGTGATCTCGTCAAAGGGCTTTTGCGCCATCAACTGGAACAGGGCTTCCACAATATAGCCCCGCATCCGCTCGGCTGCGGCTGACGGGTGGTCCATGCGGCGATCCTCCTTTCTGAGGCCGGGAACCTTATCCCGGCTTTCTGCTCCGCCCTTCCTGCGAGGCTTGCAGGGCGGGCGGCTCGGCCGTTACCATAAGGGGCCGGCTTAAAATTCGGCCGGAGCTTCGGGCATAATGATAGCCGCGATAATGTAGGCCCAGAAGCCGGCCGAACCGGCCAAGGCCAGCACTACTGTGCCAAGGCGCACGAGGGTGGGGTCTACCCCAAAATATTCCGCGATGCCGGCGCATACGCCGCATACCATCTTGTTTTGGCTTTTATAAAGGCGTTTTTCCATGATTTGTCCCTCCTGTTTGAAAAATCAAAAACATAGTATATTGTAAAAGGCCGGGCAGGCCGATATACCGGTTCGCCGCAAAAGGCCGAGCGTTAAAAAAAGGTGATTTCGACGCTGCCCATGCCACATTCGATGTCATAGTAAACCTTCCCGGAGGCCGCGCTGTTTGAGCTGCCGCCGCCCGAGAGGGCGCCGTTGGTAACGCTCTGCCCGTCGAGGGTGACGCTGCCCATGCCGCATTCCACCGTGTAGCCGTAGCTGCCAGGGTCGGCCAGGGTCAGCTCGGCGCTGCCCATGCCGCACTCAATATCCACATGGCCGCTGAGCGAGCCTTCCAGGGTCAGGCTGCCCATATCCACGTCGATTTCGGTTTCGCCGGCGCAGGCAAAGCCGCCGGCGGTGAGCTGGCCCATGCCGGCCTTAAGGCTGGCCTCGGCGCTGCATTGGATGTTCTCGAGGGTGATCTCACCCATGCCCACCTCGGCGTCCAGCTCCCGGCAGGAAAAGCCCTCGGCGTATAGGCTGCCTGCCCCCATCTCAAGATCAACCTCTTCCAGCCGGGTGCCCTCTGGCAGGGTGATTTCAAAGGTCTGGTACGAAAGGTTGGCCAGATTGCCCGGCAAAAGGTCGCTCTCGGACTTGAGATGCAGCACCCCGTCCTCCACATAGCAGCGATAGGCCAGGCCGTCGCCCAGGATGGAAAGCCCAAAGGAATCGCCCGGCTGGATGATCACCTCGGCAAGGGCAAGGTCGATCTCAAGGCCGGTAAAGGGCTCAAGGCTGCTCTCCTCGGCCGTGCCAGTCCCCTCGGCAAAGCTGGCCTCGGCGTGGCCGCCGCGGTGGGTCTCGGGGTGGTGGGCGCCCTCCTCTACCACGGTAATAGGGGAACCGGCGTCCACAGGGGGCGACTGCTGTGCGTAGGCGATCGGGTCCTCCGCCTCGGCGCCCCAGCCGTACCGGCCGTAATGGAGATAGCTGGGGCTGCCGCCCAGCGCATAGCCCACAAGGCCAAGCACAAAGCCGCAGAGGGCCAGCAGCCCGCCCAGGGTAGCGCAGAACCGTAAAAATCCTTTCATCGCGCTTCACCTCCCCGCCTGAAAAGCCGCTGGCAGGCCTTTTTGATGCCGCGCACCGCCATGGGTACCAGGGTGCCCATACAAAAGACGCCTACCCCAAAGAGCAGCAGCCCCAGGCCGATGCCAAACAGGCTTGCGGCAAGGGCCATCATGCCGTTGGCGGGGCTGGAGATCAGCAGCGGGATTGCCCGCGCCAGCCCAAGTACCCCAGCAAACAAGGCCCCGACACCGCCGCCGATGAGCCCGGCAAAGGCCCCGATGCCGCCGACCAGCAGCCCCAGCAGCGCACCCAGCAGCCCCAGCCAGAGCGGCGAAAAGAGGATAAGCAGGAAAACCAGCAGCAGGGTGCTCCGGCCGTTTGAGGGTGCTGTGGCGTACCGGCTGCCCTCGGCCGCGTAGCTGTAGGGTTCGGACGCGCCGGCCTGCGCGGGCTCCGGCCCGTCGGCCGGGACGGGGGGCGGCTCGGGCGCGTGGGGGGCCGAGTCGAACTCGGCCAGGCCCCGGATGCGGCTGCGGATGCTGCGCGCGCCGGCCGCGAGGCTCTCGGCTGCCGAGGAAAGAGGCGGGGCCGGCCGGCCGCTGCCGTCCGGCGCATTGGAGGCCGGCTTTGTGCCGGAGGGCCGGGCCGCCCGGCTGCCCGGTACGTTGGCCCGGATGATAGAGGCAACCTTGGCCGGGCTGCCCAGCTCGGCCAGGATCGCTTGCTCCTGCTCGGGGCCGGCTTCATCAAAGTATTCCTCGTAATAGCGGATGGCCTCTTCGCGCTCCTCGGGAGCAGTATCTGAAAGCAGCGCGCGAAGCTGCTGCAAAAACAATTGCCGGTCCATCATTCCGCACATCCCTCCTCTGGCAAAAGCATCCCGTCTATTTTGGCGCGATAGACTGTCCATTCTACCCGGTAGCTGGCCAGCGCCTCGCCGCCCCGGGCGGTAAGCCGGTAATAACGCCGGTTGCGCCCGGCAAACTCCTGGTCATAGGTTTCAAGGCAGTTGTCTTTTTGTAGCCGGCGGAGCACCGGGTAGAGGGTGCTCTCGCTGACCGGCATCAACTGCCGGACATCCTGGGTGATTTTGTAGCCGTAGGTCGGCTCGCGCGAGACGGTGCTGAGCACCAGCGCGTCCAGCAGCGCCGCCCCCATGTTGAAAGCCATGCGTATGACCGCTCCTTTCCGGTGTGCCGCCCACACCCCGCCCGGCAGGGGGAGCTTTGGAGGCCGGGGCCGCTTTGGCCCAGGCCTCCCCCGAAGCTCCCACTGGGGATATTTTTTGATTCCGACAATATTATATAGGAT
>CAJTSP010000201.1 GCA_910578965.1 uncultured Oscillospiraceae bacterium | reverse complement strand
CTCCAATACCACATATATATTAAAAAAACTCAAAATAAATCTCTTGGGCGGGCGTGTAGCAGCCTTGCAGGGTTTTACGCCCAGAGTCGCCCTACGCGCCCGCCCCATGCCAAAGGAGGGAACCGCTATGCCTATACTGCGGAAAAGTCGGCCCAAAAGCATCGTCCGCACCCTGCGCGCAGGGCTAACCCTAACGCTTTTGCTGCTTTTACTTGCCTGCCCCGGAGAAAGCATCCAGGGCATTGAGGAAGGCCTGCGCTGCTGCGCCGGCCAGATCATCCCGGCGCTCTTTCCTTTTTTTGTAGTAACCAACCTGATTGCGGGCAGCCCGGCCGCACAACTGCTGGGAAAGGCCATGCGGCCTGCCGCCAGCGTACTGGGCCTGCAGAGCGAACAGGCCCCCACCGCTCTCCTGCTGGGCTGGATAGGCGGGTTTGCGGTAGCGGCCAACTGCACGGCACAGCTATACCTTGGAGGCAAGCTCAGCAAACAGGAGGCCGAGCGGCTGCTAATAAGCGCAGTGGGTTCGGGGCCGGCCTTTGTCGTAAATTCGGTCGGTCTGCTGATGCTGGGGAGCCATCGCACGGGGCTGCTGCTGATGGCCGCCCTGCTCCTGGCTAATTTTACCTGCGGCATATTGGCCCGGCCTGCACCTGTCCCTCAAGCCACTATACAGCCCAACGAGGCAGGAGCCGAGGAGGCGGGCTTTGTAGGCGCTGTACGGCACGCAGTAGATTCCACCCTGACCGTTTGCGGCTTTGTGTTGTTCTTCCGTTTTTTATGCGCGGTGCTGAGCGGCTTTGTACCGCGCGGCGGCTGGGCGCACTTTATGATGAGCGCTGCGCTGGAGGTTACCAGCGGCTGCCTTGCCGGTGCAGAGATGGGACGGGCAGGAGCCTACGCCTGCTGCGCTGCGCTGAGCGTGCAAAGCCTTTCGGTGCTTTTGCAGGTACGCGCACTACTGCCAAAAGAGCTCTCGCTGCGGCCGCTGCTGCTCTGTCGGGCAGGGCATCTTGTACTTTCGTTGCTGTTTTTGTGGGCCGGCCTGCGTCTTTGGCCTGCCGAAGCCGAAGCGTTCTCCAGCCTGGCGCCCCGGGTGCTGCCCCGCCGACGGATGGCACTGGATACTGCGCTGCTGCTGTTTTTTCTTTGCTGCACCGTGCTGCGCACCCTTTCGCCCGGCCAGCCGGCCGGGCGAAAGAAAGCGGCCGCACCCCAAAGCCCTGCTGTGGGCAAAGGGTGCGGCCGCAAAGGATCGGGCCGGATATAAAATATGCGGCGCAGGGGTTTGACAGCCCGCACTTATCTATAAAGGCGTTTTACTTTGCAGCTTTGCGCGGCGGCTTTTACAGCTCGTCCCGCCCGGAAAGGGCGCGGTAGAGGGTGGTTTCGTCGGCATATTCCAGGCTGGAGCCAACCGGCAGGCCATACGCCAGCCGGGTGGTGCGGATGCCCATGGGCTTGATAAGCTGGGCAAGGTACATGGCGGTGGCCTCCCCCTCCACGGTGGGGTTGGTGGCCATAATGACCTCCTTTACCCTGCCGTCGCCCAGGCGCGCCAGCAGTTCCTTGACACAGAGCTGATCCACCCCAACGCCGTCCATGGGCGAAATCAGCCCATGCAAAACATGGTAAAGGCCGCTGTATTCCCGGGTGCGTTCAAACGCCGTAACGTCGCGCGGGCTTTCCACCACACAGATGGTGCCGGCATCCCGTTTAGCCGAGGAGCAGATCCGGCAGACCTCGTGCTCGGTATAGTCCTGGCAAATTTTGCAGCGATGGAGCTTGGTATGCGCCTCCTCAATGGCGCTCGCAAGCTCCTTAGCCTGGGCAGGATCCATGCCAAGTACCTGGTAGGCCATCCGGGTTGCACCCTTGCGCCCAATACCCGGAAAACGGGAAAACTGCTCGATCAAGCGTTCGAGAGGGGCCGCATTGTTTGCCATGCGCGTGTTTCCTCCTTTTGGCTCACAGCCCGGGAAAGTTCATCCCGCCGGTAATCTTGCCCATCTCGGCCTCGGCGGTTTCGTCCACAATACGCACGGCGTCATTTATTGCGGCCGCAACTAAGTCTTCCAGCATTTCAAGATCATCCGGGTCCACCGCCTCGGGCTTGATGTGCAGCGCGGTAACCTGATGCTTGCCGGTCATGGTAAGCTCCACCAGCCCGCCGCCGGCGCTGCCCTGGTATTCGGCGGCTTCCAGCTCGGCCTGCTTTTCCTGCACGCTTTCCTGCATTTTCTGGGCCTGGCGCATCAGCGCATTGACGTCGGGCTTGCCATATCCCTGCGGCAGTCTTGCTTTCATGATTGTTATTCTCCTTTTTGCGGCAGGCTGCCGCTTTATTCGGTTTCCTTATAAACGATCTCGACCCCTTGGCCGTCCAACATCTTCAAGGTGTCCTCAAGGGCATGAGCCGTTTTAGGGGCCGGCTCAGGCGGTTGCCACGGCCCGATCGGATAGCGCCGGCCGCTTACCTCCTCGATTACCTGTTTAAGCAGGGACTGGCTGGCCCTGTTTTTGCGGATATACTCCCTAAAAAACTCTCCGCCGTCAATCAGTACATACCCACCGTCCAGATACGCCTTGGAGGTACGCAAAAACGGAAACAGGGATACATCTGCCTTTTCCAGCCGGGCAAGCACCTTTGGCCAGGCGGTAAAGGGCTGCGGTCCGGCCGTCTCACAGTCTGCAGGCGGGCCGGCAAGCGACGCCGGGCACTGCGGTTGGGTATGCGGTTCTTGCAAAGTCTCCCGATCCCGCGTATGGAGAGTGGCGTTTTCGGAGGGCTCGGGCGTTTCCTCCGGCTGCAGGGCCGAGGGCCCGGCGTTTGCCGACGCTTTGGCAGGCCCGGGCAGCGCCTGTTCCCAGGGAGGGGAATCCTCTGCGACAGGATAAGGCCCGGCGTTCGGCTGGGCGGGCGCTTGCCCCGCTGGTGCTGCCGGAGATTGATTTACAACCGGCTGGCTTTCAAAGGGCTGCTCTGCGGCCGGGGATATATCTGCCGCAGGGCGGCTTTCAAAGGGCCGGGAACCGGCCGCATGGGATACAAAGGGCTGGGGGGCAGCGGGCGTAAAAGCGGGCGGCCCTACAAGGGC
>CAJTSP010000200.1 GCA_910578965.1 uncultured Oscillospiraceae bacterium | reverse complement strand
GGGGGTGGAGGGGGCCTTCAGCCAGATCGCGCTCAGCCGCCTGTTCCCCCATGCCCGCCAACTGGCCTGCGCCACTGGGACGAGGTGTTTGAAAAGGTCGAAAGCGGCGGGGCCGAGTACGGGGTGCTGCCCTTTGAGAACAGCCATGCCGGGGACGTGTCGGCCGTGCTGGACCTCTGCTTTGGGCACAGCCTCTCGGTGGTGCGCATGTACGATTTACCGGTGAGCCAAAACCTGCTAGGCCTGCCGGGCGCGAGCCTTGCGGATATCCGGGAGGTGTACAGCCACCGGCAGGCTATCCGCCAGAGCGAGAGATTTCTCAAAAGCCTTGGCCTGCCTGCCAGGGAGTGGCCAAACACCGCCGCCGCGGCCCGGTATGTGGCCGAGTGCGATGATCCGGCCAAGGCCGCCATTGCCAGCGCCGACACCGCCGCCCTCTATGGCCTTACGGTGCTTGCGCAGGACATCAGCACCGACGAGGACAATACCACCCGCTTTATTGTGGTGGGGCGGGAGCGCCCGGCCGCCGGCAACCGGTTCAGCCTGCTGTTTACGGTGGACCACAAGGCCGGGCGGCTGGCGCGGGTGATCCAGGCCATCGGGGAGGCCGGTTTCAATATGGAGTGCATCAAAAGCCGCCCGATGCCCCACGTGCCGTTTGAATACTATTTTTATGCCGAGCTGGTGGGCGACGCCCGGGCGGCTGACGGCCAAAAGCTGCTGGAAACGCTCGAGACGGTCTGCCGCACCCTGCGCATCCTTGGCGTGTTTGACCGCTGAGGGCCAGAACCGGCCGCGCAGGGCATGCCCGCGCACAACAAACTGTCTAAAAACAAAGCGGATGCATAAGGTGAGAGCAAATTTTTCCTCCGGGCTTGGAACCCGCCTTTGGCGGGGCCCTCTGGACGCGCCTGCGGGCGCAGTCGTCAGATAAAACCAAAAGCGCAGGCAATCCTTGGTGGATTAACGAGCATTTTGGTGAAATATGGCGGAAAATTTGCCGAAGCTCTTGGCAGACGCGACTTTTTAGACAGTTTGACAAGGGAGGAATAAGCGATGAAGCTGACCATGCGGCTGCGCGAGCGCAGCTACGACATCATCCTCAAGCGCGGGGCGCTGGGCTGGGTTGGGCAGTTGGCCAACCTGGACCGCCGGGTGCTGGTCGTGACCGACAGCGGCGTGCCCGCCGCATATGCCCGGCAGGTGTGCGCCCAGTGCAAAGAGGGCCGGGTGGTCACGGTGCCCCAGGGCGAGGCCAGCAAAAGCCTTGCGGTGTACGAAAAGGTGCAAAAGGCCGCGCTGGAGGCCGGCCTTGGCCGTAAGGACCTGATCGTCGCGGTGGGCGGCGGGGTCGTGGGGGACCTGGCCGGCTTTGTGGCCGCCACCTATATGCGCGGCATCGACTTTATCAACTGCCCCACCACCACCCTGGCCCAGATTGATTCCTCGATCGGGGGCAAGGTGGCGGTGGACCTGGGGGACGCCAAAAACATCATCGGGGCCTTTTGGCAGCCGAAATTGGTGGTGATCGACCCCGATACCCTGGCCACTCTGCCCCGCCGCCAGTATATGAACGGCCTGGCCGAGGCGGTCAAGGCCGGGCTGATCTGCGACCCCGAGCTCTTCTGCCTGTTTGAGCAGTACGGCCCCGAGCAAAAGATCGAGGAGATCCTCTACCGCAGCCTGCTGGTGAAAAAGCGGATCGTGGAGCAGGATGAAACCGAGCAGGGCCAGCGGGCGGCGCTCAACTTTGGGCACACCCTCGGCCATGGCATCGAGGCGGTGCGTGGTATCAGAGGCCGGCGTAGAAACGGCTGGTATCACGGCGAGTGCGTGGCGCTGGGCATGCTGCCCATGATCGAGGATAAGGCGCTGGCCAAGAGGGTACGGGCCGTTTACCGCCGGTTGGGTCTGCCTGCCCGCGCGGGCTACAACAAGCAAAAGGTGCTGGAATATATGCGGCACGACAAAAAGGCCTCCGGCGACTTTATTACCCTTGTCAAGGTGCCGGGGCTTGGCTGCTGGCGTCTGGACAAGCTGCCGGTAAAGGCGTTGGAGCAGCTTGTATACGGCGGCAAAGCGCCCCAGGGGGAGACGTAAGGCCATGAAAAACAGCTTTGGCTGCGCCGTGACCCTTACCATCTTTGGCGAGAGCCACGGCCCGGCCGTGGGCGCGGTGCTGGACGGCCTCGCCCCCGGCCTTCTGGTGGACGAAGGATACATCGCCGCCCAGATGGACAAGCGCCGCGCCCGGGGCGACGGGCTCTCCACCGGCCGCACCGAGCCGGACGCCGTGCGGTTTTTGAGCGGGGTTTTGCGGGCACCCGGTCAGCCGCTGCGCACCACCGGCAGCCCACTGGCCCTTGTGATTGAGAACGCCAACACCCGCCCGGCCGATTATGACAAGCTCAAAAACATCCCCCGCCCGGGCCATGCCGATTACGCCGCCGGGGCCAAGTACCTCGGCTTTCAGGACGCGCGCGGCGGCGGGCATTTTTCCGGCCGGGTCACGGCGGCGCTGGTGGCGGCGGGCGCGCTCTGCCAGAACGTGCTGGCCCGCAAGGGGGTGCGCATCGGTACCCATCTGGCCCGCTGCGCCGGCATCCCGGACGCCCCCTTTGCCGAGGAACAAGCGGCCTTGGCCGCCCAATTGGACGCGTTAAACAACGAGCAGCGGTTTGCGGTGCTGGACGCGGAGGCCGGCGAGGCGATGCAGGCGGCGGTGCGGGCGGCCGCCGCCGAGGGCGACAGCGTGGGCGGCGTACTGGAAACCGCCGTGCTGGGCCTGCCCGCCGGCGTGGGCGAGCCCTTTTTTGACAGTGTGGAAAGCGTGCTGGCCCACCTGCTCTTTGGCATCCCGGCGGTGAAAGGGGTGGAGTTTGGGGCCGGCTTCGGCATGGCCGAACTGCAGGGCAGCGCCGCCAACGACCCCTTCCATCTGGAAGGCGGCCAGGTGTGTACCCTTACCAACCACAACGGCGGCATCAACGGGGGGGTCAGCAATGGCATGCCGTTGATCCTGCGCAGCGCTGTCAAGCCCACCCCCAGCATCTATAAGCCACAGCAGACGGTGGACCTTGCGGCGGGGGAGGATACGGAGCTGCGGCTCACCGGCCGGCACGACCCCTGCATTTTGCACCGCGCCCGGGTGGTGCAGGACAGCGCGGTGGCCTTTGGCCTTTTGGACCTGCTGACCCAGCGGTTTGGTACCCTGTGGCAGCGAGAGGGGGAAAACCCGTGAAGGAGCAATACCCTGCCCGCGGCCCGGCCCCGCGCCCGGCG
>CAJTSP010000199.1 GCA_910578965.1 uncultured Oscillospiraceae bacterium | reverse complement strand
GGGCAAACCAGCGCTGCGCAAAATTTGCCACGGCGGGGGTCAGCTCCTTGATCTGCCAGCCGCTGGTGTTGATGGTGAGGTGGTAGCTGTCTGCCTGGCCCCACCGGCTGTCCGACAGCATCTCGCGGCTGCGGGCGCGGGCCTTGTCGATCTGGCGCATCTTTTGTTCCATAGCCTTGCGGGTAAGCTCCTCGCCCTTGGCGGCCCGTTCGGCGCAGCGGCGCACCTTGGCGTTGGTGTCGGCGCAGACAAATAAGGTTAGCGGCGCATATTTTGCCAGCAAAATATCGGCGTCCCGCCCCACGATCACACAGTCCCGCCCGGCTTTGGCAATGCCGTCGATCACCTTTTTCTGCTCCACCAGCAGCTCCATCTGGGGCGCCTGAAAGCCAAACGCCGCGCCGTAGGTCAGCGGCACCTGCTGCCAGGCGTGGGTCTCCATGGCCTTTTCCACATAGTTTTCGTCCAGCCCGCAGGCCCCCGCAATGGCCGTAATGATCTCGCGGTCGTAGTAGTCAAAGCCCAAAAGGTCGGCAAGGCGTTTGCCAAGCTCGCGTCCGCCGCTGCCAAATTCCCGGCTGATCGTAATAATTTTCACAAGATCACATCCTTCTTATCAAAAAGGCGGCAGGGACGGAGTAAAAGCCGCACAGGGGATTTTTGCCCCGGCCCTGCCCTGCTTTAACAATATGATTTTATCATGTGCAGCGAGGGGAAGTCAACCAAGGTACCCGAGCGCCGGCAAAAACGCCCCTTGTGCTTAAAAGCGAAAGCAGGTATAATAAAAAAGCCGAGCATCAAGGCAATTCCAGCTAAAGAGAGTGCAAGGGGGCGGGGTTCATGCTTGCAAGCAGGCAGCAGGTGTTGGGGTATTTGCTGCGCGCCATCGTGATGCTCTTGGCGATCCCCCTGCACGAGGCGGCCCATGCCTGGGTCAGCGCGGCGCTGGGCGATCCCACCGCCCGGGATCGGGGCAGGCTCACCTTAAACCCCATTGCGCATTTCGACCCCCTTGGGGCTATCTGTATGGTTTTTGCCGGCGTGGGCTGGGCAAAGCCGGTGCCTGCCAACCCTCAGCGGTTCAAGAACCCGCGGGTAGGCATGGCGCTTACCGCCGCCGCCGGCCCGGCGGCGAATCTTTTGCTGGCCTATCTCTCGGCTATCCTGTATAAGCTTCTTTATAACCTTTCGCCCAACACAATCTTCTGGAATTTTTTGCTGCAGCTACTGTATATGACGGTTACCCTCAACGTTACGCTGGCGGTTTTTAACCTGCTGCCGGTGCCCCCGTTCGACGGCAGCCGCATTGCCGGCCTGCTTTTGCCAAGGCGGCTGTATTTTAAGGTGATGCAGTACGAGCGGTATCTTTTTATCGGGATATTTCTGCTTTTGATGCTGGGCGTGCTGGACGGCCCGCTCTACCTGCTGCAAAGCGCGGCTTTCCGGTGGCTGAACGCCGCCACCCGGTTTGTGGACCTTTTGCTGCTGCGGCTTGTTTAGCGGGCGGCGGTTTTGTATGGGAGTGTGTCATGGAAACCCTTACCTTTAGGCTGGAGGATTTTGAAGGCCCGCTGGACCTTTTGCTGCATCTTGTAAGCAAAAACAAGATGGATCTGTACGATATCCCGATCCTTGCATTGATCGACCAGTACACCGCCTTCATCGATACTCTCGAGCAGGGCCGGCTTGAGGCAGCCAGTGAGTTTATCGAGATGGCGGCGCGGCTGGTACAGATGAAAAGCACTCTGCTTTTGCCCCGCAGCGAGGAAGCCGAGCGGATGCAGCAGGAGCTCACCGGCCAGCTCATCGAGTACGAGGCCTGCAAGCGGATGGCCGGCCGGCTGGGCCGGCTTGCGAAGGATACCTTTATTGCCGTGCGCCGCCCGATGCAGGCCGAGCAGGGTACCGATTATCGGCTGCACCATGAGCCTTCGCTGCTGGCCGATGCCTGGAACGGGCTCATGGGCCGCTCGCTGCGGCGGCGTGTGCCCAGCCAGGAGCGGTTCGAGCCGCTGGTTGCGGCCCCCTTTGTCTCGGTGGAGTCCCGGGTGGTGCATGTGCTGCGCGGGCTTTTGCGCGGGCGGGTGCAGGCGCTACGGCAGTTGTTTTCCCGCAGGGACAGCCGCAGCCAGACGGTGGCCACCTTCCTTGCAGTGCTGGAGCTGGTGCGGGCCGGCCGGGTTACCATTGGGCAGAACGAGAGCCTTGCCCTGGTGCAGGGCCGGGTACGCGGGCTGGAAAAAGGGGAGGGCGGGCCATGGACCTGAGGCAGTATAAGGGCGCGGTGGAGGCTATGCTGTTTGCCTGCGCCGAGCCGGTGAGCGCCGAGCGGATAGCCGGGGTGCTGGAGATCGAGCCCGAGGTGGTGGAGCGGCTGTTGGCCTCCTTGCAGGACGATTACGACGCGGCCGGCCGGGGTATCCGCCTGTACCAGATGGAGGACCGCTGGCAGCTTGGCACCAAAAACGAGTACGGCGCGTTTGTAAAGCAGATTCTGGACACCCGCCGCAATGTGCCGCTCACCCAGGCGGCGCTGGAGGTGCTGGCCACCGTTGCCTACAACCAGCCGGTCTCCCGCTCGTTTATCGAGCAGGTCCGCGGGGTGGATTCCTCCTCCACCGTTTCAAACCTGCTGGAAAAGGGCCTTATCGAGGAGGCCGGCCGGCTGGACCTGCCCGGCCGGCCGGTGAGCTTTCGCACCACCGACGCCTTTTTGCGTACCTTTGGGCTTAAAAGCCTTGCCCAACTGCCTCCCCTGCACGGCGAGGAGTTGCCGCTCGAGCAGCTCGCTCAGGACGGCCTGCCCCCGGCACAGCCGCCCGCCGGCCCGCTGCCGCAGGATGCGCCGCCGCCCGCGGATGAACCGCCGGCCCCGCCGGAGCTTCCCGCCGGGGCCCCGGCCGCGGCAAACGCCCAGCCTTTGGCCCAGCCCCTGCCCGGCCGGGAGGACGCCTGATGGGGGCCTTATGGCTGGCGCTGCGGGTGCTGCTGTGGGCGCTGGCAGCCCTTTTGGCCCTGTTGGCGCTGGCCCTGCTTGTGCCGGTGGGGGTGCAGATATGCTGGCAGGAGGGGGCCCTGACCCTGGATGCGCGCGCCGGTTTTGTGCGCCTGCGGCTCTACCCGCGCAAAAAGGGCTTTGCCCTGCCGGGCCTTGATAAAATAGGGGCCTTTTGCAAAAAGCTGTTTTTGGCGGTAAGGTCGGTTTTCCGGGCAATTTTGTCCATCCTGCGGCTGCCCCGCCGCCTTCTGCGCAAAAAGCGGCCCAAACGCCCCAAAAGCGCCCCGCCCGCCGGGGCGCTTTTGGGGCGTTTGGGCCGCTTTTTGCGC
>CAJTSP010000198.1 GCA_910578965.1 uncultured Oscillospiraceae bacterium | reverse complement strand
GGGCGGGATTCACGGGGCGCGGCCGGGGCTGCGTTCCCGGCGCGGGCGGGTCAGTCCAGCGTGTCGATGCCGGCGGCGGCCTGGGCGTCCTGGCCCTCGGTGTCCAACTGACCCATAAACTGGATGTTGGGATCAAACGGGCCGCCGGACACCGGCCAGTCAAAAAGGTTAAGCTGGGAGGCGTCCACCGGCTCGCCGTAGCTGCGGAAATACTCGTTGAGCAGCGCGGCGGTGCCGTCCCGGTCGGCCACCAGCACCGAATTGCCGTTATAATATTCGGCAGCCTGGTACACCGGCATACGGCAAAGCATAATGTTGGCGCTGTCCACCTGCAAGAGGCTCACCGCCAGGCTCACGATGGTACCGGTATCCAGGCTGGTTTTTACATAGCTGCAGGCCACCGGCACCATCTTGGCGGCGTCCCAGACGGTCATCTCGCGGAACTCGCGCAAAAGGCCCTGATAAAAATAGCGCTGCATCATCAGGCGGTCCAAATCGCTGTTGGCATAGCCCTCGCCCTTGCGGTTGCGTACAAAAAACTCGGCCGCGTCGCCGTCCAGCTTGCGGTAGCCCGCAAGGATCGTGCTGCCACCGTACGAAATGTCGTGCGGCACCGTAACCCACACCCCGCCAAACACATTGACAATCTCTTTTAGCGACTGCATGTCAATCGAAATCCAATGATCTACCGGCAGCTTCAGCTCATCGTGCACGGCTTCGGCCAGGGAGGCAATGCCCCCGCCCGCCAGAGCCACCGAGTTGATCTGCCCGTTTGTATTGGGGGCAAGGTCGCCCACCACCACGTTGCGGGGAATCTGCATCATGCTGATCTTGCGGTTGGCCACATCAAAGCTGACATACATAATCATATCGGTCATGCCGTCGTTGCTCTGGGCATCGCCGCCGTAGGCGCGGCCCTCCTCATAGTCGATGCCGCACACCAGGATGTTAATGACGTCTCCCTTGTACTCGGTGGGGGTTTTAATAAGCTCGCTGATGCTGGGGGTGCCGCCCTCGGGCGAGATGCTGCGCACCACCCACAGGTAAAGCCCGCCCAGCGCCAGCACGATAACCAAAAGCGAGGATAGCAGCGGCAGCCAGATGCGGCGCTTTTTGCGTTTCCTCCGCCGGGGCGGCGGGGCGGAATAGTAGGGGTCCTCGTACCTGCGGGAGCCGTGCGCACCGGCCCGGGACGCGCCGGCGGTATGCACCGGCCGGGAGCCGGGATGCTGCGGGCCCGCGCCGCGGCCGGAGGGCTGCCGCGCACTGCTGCTGCGATAGGCGGTACGGCCGGGCTGTGCGGGCCGATTCTGTGTGTCAAAAGAGGTCTTGCGCGCGCCGGAGGTATTGAGCCGGCGCGGCTGGTTATGTTCGTTCATGTAATTCCGTCTGCCTCCGTGTTTCCCTCTTGGGGAGCTTAAAAAGCTGGCCGCCGCCGGCGGCCCGCCCCCAAAAACAAGGCCGCAGGCCCTGTAAACGCCCCGCTTTTTATTGCCGCACCGCCCGGGGCTGCAAAAGGCCCTTTTAGCCTTCCCTGAGCTTTTGCCGCAGGTCGCTGTACGCCGCGCGGGACATCCCGTCCACCGGCCGGCCGCTTTGCGCTACAAAATCGATATTCTGGCCCAGCGCCTCCAGGGTGGCCGCGTCCAGGTCCTGCTCGGCCAGCCGGCGCAGCATGCCCACAGTGGGGTAATCGCGCTCGGCGCTGACCATATCTGCCAAAAAGAGGATTTTGTCCAGCTTGGTCATGCCCGGACGGCCGGTGGTATGGCAGGCGATTGCGCCGAGCACCTCCTCGTCCTCCACGCCCCACTCGGTACGCGCCAGGATGGCGGCGCAGATCCCGTGCCACACGGGGGCCGGACGGGACACAGCGCCCGGTGCTATTATAGCATTGTCCTGCAATATCTGCAACAGCTCCTCTTTGCTGCGCTCCTTGGCGGCGTCGTGCAAAAGGGCGGCCAGCGCGGCCTTTTGTTCATCCGCACCGTACAGCCTTGCCAGGCGCACCGCCTCTTTTCTGACATTGAGGGTATGCTGGTACCGCTTTTCGGATAGGGCATCCTTTGCGAGCTTTTTTGCCTCTTTCAGGGTCACGTTTCTCACCTGCCGTATAAATGATGCTGCCGGGCCACCTGCTCCACCCAAGGCAGCAGGGGCGGCGCGCAGGCCCCTCCCCTGCGGATCTCACTGCTGGCCATGGGCAGGGCCGGCGCGTCGGTAAACAGCACCCGGCCGCCCTCGGCCCGCAGTGCTTCGGCCGCCGCACGCAGGGCCTCGCCGTCCTCCCGCTCGCGGCTTTGCACCACCAGGGTAACCAGCTTCAGCAGCTCGCGCCAGCAGCGCCACTCGCAAAAGCTCAGCAGCATATCGCTGCCGATGCACAAATAGAGCGCCGCGCCCGCAAAGCGCCGCGCCAGCATCTGCACTGTGTCAATGGTATAGCTCTTGCCCTCGCCGCGAATTTCCCAGTCGCTCACCTCCAGCCCCGGGAAGAGCGGCACAAAGCACTGGCACATGGCCGCCCGCCACTCGCCGGGGGTGGCGCTGGCCGCCTTATGCGGCGGGATGCCCGCAGGCATCACAATCACCTTATGGGGCCCTACCGCCCGGATGGCAGCCGCAAGGCTGTGCATATGGCCGGCATGGGGCGGGTCGAAGGTTCCGCCAAACAGCAGCACCCGTTGCGGCCGGGGGGCGCCCTGCGTGGCGGCCGCTGCAGACGCATGCGCGGGCCCTTGCGGAGTGGGGCCGCCCCCGGCCTTTGCCGGGCCGCTCATTGGCCCGCCAGCAGGCCGGCAAAGCGGGAGCCCTCCGGCTTTTGCAAAAAAAGCACCAGCCTTGAACCGATGACCTGCACCACCTCGGCCCCAGTCCCATCGGCCAGCAAAGCGGCCGCCTCTCTGGGGGTATAGGGGCTGGACGGCAGCACCTTGAGTTTAACGAGCTCACGGGCGGCAAGGCAATCGGCCACCGCGCGGGTGAGCTGTTCGTCTGCCTCGCCCTTGCCCAACTGGAACACCGGTTCAAGGCCGTTTGCCTGCCTGCGCAGCGCGGCGCGTTGTTTGCTTGTAAGCATGATTTTTATCTCCTTACGGTTTGCGGGGCAGATCAGCCCGCTCAAAGGGCCGGCCACCCGGGCTTCCGGCGCCCTTCCCGGGGAAGCGGCAAGGATCTCCCGCCCGTTTTTTATTGTTAGGCTGCCTTGCAGCCGGCCGGGCTTAGGCGGCCTGTTTTTAGCCGGGCCCCTTGTAGGCTTGCCGGCTTATCGCCGGGGATACTGCGGCGGCCCGCCCTGGGGCCCACGCGGGCGCAGCACAAGGTTTGTTTCGATGACCGGGGCGGCCATGCGG
>CAJTSP010000197.1 GCA_910578965.1 uncultured Oscillospiraceae bacterium | reverse complement strand
CTTTTTACTCCTTTTGCCCCAAAAACCATGCTCCCCTTTGTCAAGCGATGCCTGCCAAACCGGTTATAGCACGTGTAAACACGTATATAAACCCCTTTTGGAATTCTTTTTGTGAAAGAAGGGATTTGTTTGAGCCGTCCCATCCTCTACCCCGGCGCCGAGACCGCCTTTGCCGACAACGGTCTGGGCGTTTTGCCCGACGCGGTGAGCTGCATCGTCGCCGAGGAGCGCAACGGCATGTACGAGCTGGAAATGCAATACCCGGTTTCCGGCCTCCATTATGCCGACATCGCCCTGCGCAGCCTGATTTTGGCAAAGCCCAACCCCACGGACGGCCCGCAGCCTTTCCGGGTATACCGCATCACCAAGCCCCTGGCCGGGGTTGTGACCGTCTATGCCCAGCACATCAGCTATGACCTGGCCGGCATCCCGACCGGGCCGTTTACGGCCGCAAACGCGCCGGCGGCCATGGCCGCGCTGGGCGACAACGCCGCGGTTCCATGCCCGTTTGTGTTTTGGACCGACAAGGACACCGCCGCCGCCATGCAGGTCAAGGCCCCGGCCAGCATCCGCAGCCTATTGGGCGGGGTGCGGGGCAGCCTGCTGGACGCCTACGGCGGCGAGTATGCCTTTGACCGGTACACGGTGCGGCTCTATGCCGCCCGCGGGGCCGACCGGGGGGTCGCCATCCGGTACGGCAAAAACCTTACCAGCCTGGAGCAGGACGAGAGCTGTGCCGCGGTGTATACCGGGGCGTACCCCTATTGGGCGGACAGCGACGGAAACAACCTGATTACCCTCCCAGAAAAGATTGTACCGGCCCCCGGCAGATACGATTTTACCCGCATCCTCACGCTGGATTTTTCCGGCGAGTGGCAGGAACCGCCCACCGCGGAACAGCTCCGGGCCCGGGCCGGGCGGTACATCGCCGAAAACAAGGTAGGCGTGCCGAAAGTCAGCCTTGAGGTGCAGTTTGCGCCGCTGGAGCAATCGGCCGAGTACGCGCAGCTTGCCCCCTTGGAGCGGGTAAGCCTCTGCGACAGCGTGACGGTGCAGTTTGACAAGCTGGGCGTAAACGCCGCCGCAAAGGTGGTGCGGACAAGCTACAACGTGCTGCTGGACCGGTACGACAGCATCGAGCTGGGCGACGCCCGCGCCAACATTGCGGATACCATCGTGCAGCAGCAGCAGGCTATCGCGGAAAAGCCGTCTGCCGGCGTCATGCAAAGCGCCATCAACAGCGCCACCGCCCAGATCAGCGGCAACCTTGGCGGGTATGTGGCGCTGCACAGCTCCACCGGGGGCAGGCAGCCGGACGAAATCCTCATCATGGATACCCCGGACATTGCCACGGCCGCCAAAGTCTGGCGCTGGAACAAGGCCGGGCTGGGGTACAGCAAAAGGGGGTACAACGGCCCGTACGGCCTTGCCATGACGGCCGACGGGGCGATCGTGGCGGATTTTATTACGACCGGGACGCTGAATGCGGCGGAAATAAAAGTTGTCAATTTAATTGCAGAAGGAGTAAAACTGCTTGGTAATTTCCGCACAACTTCTGGATCTCTTTTTGCCGATTTGTGGGCCGGAGTATTTAAGATGGGCCAAAACAATGGGACACAAGACAATGAGTTTGTTGGGCTTTCTACTTCTGCCTCTGACCCCGACAATGGAATGGGAATAATAAATATCTGGAAATGGGCCAACGGAGAAGGAAACGTTGCCACTACAATTTATGGCGAAAACATTACAACGCAGGGGCTTTTTGTGCAGGATGTAAGCGCACAAACAATCCATTGCAATAGCTTCCACCCCTCCAATGAATCAGGATCAAATTGTCGGTGGGTGTGGTCTGGCACATTGGGGGGGTATGTACTCTCCACATCAACGGAACTTAAGTAGGGGATGAATGATGGAATTGAAAACGTATATTCCGCCGGCAAACGCCATCCTGCACTACACCACGGCCTACATGGACAGCCGGCCGCCGGCCGCCCCGGTGCACATCGTACAGTATGACTTTACCCTGCCCATCATCGCGGCGGCGCTGTATGCCGGCGGCACGCCCTACACGGCGCCGCAGGGCGGCAGCGTAAATATCCGCATGGGCAAGCCGGATGGAACCGTCGTCTACAACCCGGCCCTCGGCCTGGATGAAAGCCGCAGCACCGCCTATATCGCCGTCACCCCGCAGATGACAATCTTTGCGGGGGATTTTGCGCCGGTGCTGGAGGTGTCTGCCGGCGGGGGGATTGCGGCGACAGGGGGGCTATCCCTCATCATCGACCCCAATCCCGCGCCCAACGAAAAAATCCAGAGCGCCAGCGAATACAAAACGGTGCAGCAGCTTGCCGCGCTGGCCGCCGAATCGGCCGCGGCGGCCGCGCAGAGCGCGCAGAATGCCGCGGCAAGCGAAACGGAGGCCGGCGCAGCGCAGGCGGCCGCGCAAACGGCACAGGGCGCAGCGCAGGACGCCCGGGCCGAGGCGCAGACATCCGCGTCAAACGCGGCATCCAGCGCAGCGCAGGCCGCCGCAGACGCCGCCGCGGCCACCCAAAGGGCCGCAGCCGCCGCCGCGAGCGCCGAAGCGGCGCAGGAGGCCGCGGAAAAGGCCCAGCAGATCGCGCAGGGCGCGCTCGGGTATTATGTGGACGTGGATGCCTTGCAGGCCGCGCACCCCACCGGGGAGGCAGGGCAGTGGGCCATTGTGGGCAACCCGGACAGCATCTGGGTCTGGGACGTGGAGGGCGAACAATGGGTGAACAGCGGGCAGAGCATCGAACTGTCGGATTACTACACCAAAGGGCAAACCAATGCGCTGCTTGACAGCGCTCTTGGCCGGCCGGTGGCCATCCCGACGCCGGCCGCGGGATGGCAGGGCCCGGAAGATGGCCCGTGGACGAACACGGTCACGGTAGAGGGGGTTACCGCCCTCACCGAGCTGTCTAACATCTTGCCCGCGCAAGGCAGCGCAGAGGCAGCGCAACAAGCGGCCCTGCAATGGCAGGCGTTGGAAACCGGCGCGGGCACGGTGGTCCTGACGGCAGGGGGCCGCAAGCCCGCCGTGGATTTTACGCTTACCGCCATTGCGCGGCAGACAAAGGGGGCAGACGGGGATGCGGCAGAATAATCCGTTGATTGCACAGGGAAGCGCCGGCGGCCAGAACGTGGCCGGCTATGTGGGGGAGATCACCTATTTTGCCGACGACATCCTGCGCAAAAACCATGTCTGGGCGGACGGCGCGCCCATTGACGCCGCCCGGTGGCCGGAGTTGGCCGCGCATGCGGCCGGCGCGGGCTGGGCGCAGGACGGGGCCGGGCAATACCTCACCCCCGATCTGCGGGGGCGGTTCCTGCTGGGG
>CAJTSP010000196.1 GCA_910578965.1 uncultured Oscillospiraceae bacterium | reverse complement strand
CACCAGCGCCCAAAAAAATGTCGAGCTGCCCATGCTCTACGCCGGCCTGCCGCCCCGCAAACGCGCCGAGCGGGCGGCGGCCCTGCTGGGCATGGTGGGCATGGCCGACCGGGCCCGCCACCAGCCCAGCGAGCTCTCGGGCGGGCAGAAGCAGCGGGTGGCGATTGCCCGGGCCATGGCCAACGACCCCGCCATCCTGCTGGCCGACGAGCCCACCGGCGCGCTGGACTCGGCCACCAGCCGCACCGTGATGGACATCTTCCACCGGCTCAACCGCCGGCAGGGCAAGACGGTGGTGCTCATTACCCACAGTCAGAAGCTGGCCGAGGAATGCCCCCGCATCCTCACCCTTTTGGACGGGCGGATCGTGGGCGAGAGGCGGGGCAGGGAGGTGCGCGGCGATGCTTGAGAATATCCGCCTGGCTTTGAGCGGCCTTTTGAGCAACAAGATGCGCGCTCTGCTCACCATGCTCGGCATCATCATCGGCATCGGCTCGGTCATTGCCATTGTCACCGTTGGCAATTCCCTTACCGCTTCGGTAAGCGACAGCCTGGTTTCGATGGGCGGCAACAATTTACAGGTGGGGGTCTCGCCCCGGCCGGACGAAAACGGCAACTATTCCGGCAGCTACAGCTATACCTTTGACGACATGCTGAACGACGATATGCTGGACGCCTTTGAACGGCGGTTTGAGGCCCAGGTCAGGGCGGTCATCCTCACCGACATGTACGACAGCGGCAAGGTGCAGAACGGGCGCCTTTATGCCAATGTCAACCTTACCGGGGTAAACGACGGCTTTTTTGCGGCTGACCGCATCGAGCTGCTGGCCGGGCGGGCCTTCCGCGAGCAGGACTACGAGGGCAGCCGCAGGGTGGCCCTGGTAAGCGACCTCCTGGTAGACAACATGTTTGCCGGCAATATCCAGGCCGCCCTGGGGCAGAGCATCTCGCTGGAAATCCACAACAGCATCGAGGAGTTTACCATTGTCGGAGTGTATCGCTACCAGGTTCAGGGAATCTTTATCGGCTCGGCGCCGGTCTCCACCAAAGACACCTACACCGAGCTATACGTCCCCCTTCCCACCGAGCAGGAGCTGACCTGGGCGGGCGAGGGAAGATACTCCTACTTTGAGCTGATCCCGGCCTCCGGGGTGGACTCGGACGCGCTGGCGGCGCATATCGAGGAATTTTTTGAGGACCGCTACTACCATTCCAATCCCTCGCTGATGGTGCGGGCCTACAACCTGCAAAACGAGATGTCCCAGATTACCTCGGTGCTGGACACCATCTCCCTGGCTATCGGGGTCATTGCAGGCATCAGCCTGCTGGTGGGAGGCATCGGGGTGATGAACATCATGCTGGTGTCGATCACCGAGCGCACCCGGGAAATTGGGGTGCGCAAGGCGCTGGGGGCCAAAAACAGCGCCATCCGGGTGCAGTTTATCGTGGAGGCGATGCTGATCTGCCTCATCGGCGGCATCCTGGGCATCCTCGTTGGGCTTGGGCTGGGCAGCCTGGGCGCCGGCCTGATGGGTACTCCCGCAAGGGTAAGCCTTTCCACCATCCTTTTAGCGGTGGGCTTCTCGATGGCCATCGGGGTATTTTTTGGCTACTACCCCGCAAACAAGGCCGCCCGGATGGACCCCATCGAGGCGCTGCGGTACGAGTAAGTGCCGGGCAGGGCCAAATATGCAACAAGGCCGCCCGAAAAATTTTGCGGCAGGGGTTGACAAACCTCTGCCGCATTACTATGCTATATATAGTATGTAATGCATAACATATGCCGCCGCGGGGAGGATGGGCAGGGGATCCGGCGCCGCCAGGCAAGAAGGGAGGGCATGCGCCCGATGGATGCCCAACGCAAAAAGGGGCTGCTGGATGTCTGCGTACTGGCGGCGCTGCGCAGCCAGCCGTCCTATGGCTACCGGATCGTGCGGGACGTATCGGCCTGTGTGGCCGTGTCGGAATCTACCCTCTACCCCATCCTGCGCCGGCTGGAGACAAACGGTTTTTTAACCACCTATACCCAGCAACACAACGGCCGGCAGCGCCGGTATTACCAGATCACCGACGCCGGCCTTGGGCGTATCCGGGCCTTTTTGGATGAATGGGATGAGTTAAAGCGCATTTACACCTTTGTTAAAGGAGAAACGCCATGAACCAACAAACTTTTTTGAACGAGCTGGCGGCGGGGCTGGCCCTGCTGCGGCCGGACGACCGCAGGCAGGTTTTAGACTACTATGCCGAAATGATCCTGGACGGGATTGAGGGCGGCCTTACCGAGGAAGGCGCAGTGGCCCGGCTGGAGCCGCCCGAACAGATTGCGGCACGCATCCGGGTAGAGTACGGCGGCCTGTGCATGGCCGGGCCAAAGACTGCACAAGGGCCGCATGGGGTTTTGGAGTACCGGCCCGAGGGCGTGGTGCAGGCGGTAGAGCTGGCCGCCCGCCACACCGGCCTGCGGCTTCGCCCTTCGCCCGACGGTATGCTGCGGGTACTGCTGAGCGCACACCAAGGCCAGTGGGTAACCGCCGACGAGTACGAGGGCGTATACCGGCTCTCGTATAAGCCGCCCCTGCTGGGCATGCTGCCGCCTGGCTGCCAGCAGGATATTGTGCTGGAGCTGCCCTGCGGCTTTGAGGGTACGGCCGGCGCCAAAACCTCCTGCGCCGCCATTTGCGCCGAGGGGCTCAGCCTTACGGGCAAGCTGAGCCTGCACACCAGCCACAGCGCCATCAAGGCCAAAAACTGCGCCTGCAGCAGCTTTTCCCTGGGCACCTCCAACAGCAGCATCACCCTTGCCGGCCTTACCGGGCAAACATGCAACGCCACCACCAGCAATTCCCGCATTGCGGCGGCCGGCTGCCACTTTGCAGGCAGGCTGCACCTTACCACCAGCAACGGCGGAGTGCGGGTAGAGGGGGTGGCCTCGCCGGACATTGCCCTCACCACCTCCAACGGCGCGATCAAAGGCTGGATTTTGGGCAGCGAGGAGGATTATTCCGTTTCGGCCCACACAAGCAACGCGCGCAGCAGCCTGCCGAGCATTGCCGATGCCGCCCGCCCCAACCGGCTGTATGCCGCCACCAGCAATGCAAAAATCCGGCTCGGCTTTGCGCAGGCAGCCCCGGACAAGGCCGGCTGACCAGGGCCGGGCATAGGTTCAAAAAAGGAGGGCCCCGCGGGGGCCCTCCCTTTTTTACTATGCGTCTGGCATGGCCATGTTTTGCAGTAGCCCCAAAAGCCTAAAGGCTGCGGGCGAAAAGGCCTGATACCGTTTCCAGGCCAAAAACAGCTCCGTCTCCAGCCGCGGTAGCAGGGGGCGGTAGCAGAGCGGGCTTTCGCCGGTGGTGTTGATGAGCC
>CAJTSP010000195.1 GCA_910578965.1 uncultured Oscillospiraceae bacterium | reverse complement strand
GGGCAAAGCGGTATCCGCCCCGGTGTACGGCGGCTGGTGCTGGGAGGGCTTTTGGGGGCGTTACTGGCGGCGGGCCAACTGGCCATGAGCGGCTTGCCCAACATTAGCCTTACCGATTTTTTGATCGTTGTATATACCCTCGAGTTCCCGCGCGAGGCCCCTTGGGCGGTGGCAGTGTTCATTTTGCTGGAGGGGCTGCTTTACGGCTTTGGGCTGTGGTGGGTGATGTACCTGTATGTTTGGTATATCCTTATGGCGGCCGCTTTTTTGCTGGGGCGGCTGGGGGTGTGCTCGGCCCCGGCCTGGGCGGCGGCATGCGGCGGGTTTGGGCTGGTATTTGGCGCGCTCTGCAGCCTGCCTTACCTCTTTTTGGGCGGCCCGGCGGCTGCGTTTGGCTGGTGGGTGGCCGGTATCCGGTTTGACCTTTTGCACTGTGCGGGCAATACGGCGCTCACCCTGCTGCTCTACCGGCCGGCCCGCCGGGCGCTGGCCGCGGCGCGGCGGGCCGGCCTCTTTTAGCCCTTTTGCCCGCCGCGCCGGCAGGGTGAGGGTAGCCATAGTTGCCTGTGTGCCGCCCGGCAGCACAGCTTTTTGTACGCAGTATACGTACATTTGTAGCGGTTGTATGCCTTTTGGTGCGGCTTGCTCAAAAAGATTGTGAAAGCCGCCCCTGTAAAGCCTTTGCGCAATCGTTTATAATCTTTAAAGGGGGGCGGGCAAAGCCCGGCCTGCCGGGCGCCGCAAAAAAGCGGCGGGCTGTTTTTGGATTTGCTTTGCCGGCGGTACAGGGTGAAAAAGCCATTGAGGGAAAAGGGGAGGAACGCTTATGTCACGTGTATACAATTTTAGCGCCGGGCCGTCTATGCTGCCCGAGCCGGTGCTCAAAACCGCCCAGGCCGAGCTGCTTGAGTATGAGGGCAGCGGCCAGTCGGTAATGGAAATGAGCCACCGCAGCGCCGTATTTGATGAGATTATCAAAAGCACCGAGGCCCGGCTGCGCCGTGTGCTGCGCATCCCGGGCAATTACAAGGTGGGCTTTTTCCAGGGCGGGGCCTCCACCCAGTTTGCTATGGTGCCCCTGAACCTGATGACCACCGGTAGCGCCGATTATTTTGTCACCGGCAATTTTTCCGGCCTTGCCGCCAAGGAGGCCGAAAAGTTTGGCAGGGTGCACATTGCGGCCTCCAGCAAGGACAAAAACTTTACCTATATCCCAAACGTTAAAACGGCCGATTACAGCCCAAACGCCAGCTATATCCATATCTGCCAAAACAATACCATCTTTGGCACCCGCTTTGCCGAGCTGCCCCAACGGCCCGGCGTGCCGCTGGTGGCCGACCTGAGCAGTTGTATCCTCAGCGGGCCGCTGGATGTCAGCCGGTATGGCCTGATCTATTTTGGGGTGCAAAAGAACGTGGCCCCTGCCGGTATGGCAGTGGCCATCATCCGGGAGGACCTGCTGGGCCAGGCCGGCCCCGCGGTGCCCGCTATGCTCAACTACAAGACCATCATCGATAAAGAGAGCATGTACAACACCCCGCCCTGCTGGTGCATTTATATGACCGGCCTGGTGCTCCGGTATATTGAGGAGAGGGTGGGCGGCCTGGAGGCAATGGAGCTCATCAACACCGCCAAGGCCGCCCTGCTCTACGATTACCTCGACAGCCAGGAGTTTTACAAAAACCCGGTTGAAAAACGCTACCGCAGCTTGATGAACGTTACCTTTACCAGCCCTACCCCCGAGATGGATAAGGCTTTTTGCACTGCCGCGGCCGAGGCCGGCTTTGTAAACCTTAAGGGCCACCGGCTGGTGGGCGGCATGCGTGCCTCCATCTACAACGCCATGCCCCACGAGGGGGTGGCAAAGCTGGTGCAGTTTATGGAGGATTTCCGCAAGGCCAACGCCTGAGCCCTTTGTATCCCCGGTTGGGGCACGGCGGGCCGCCCCTGCGCAAAACCTCGTCCCCGCCCGGGTATATCCGCCCGGCAAGGGCGTTGCCTGCTTTGAGAGCGGCTGGCCTTTGCCTTGGCAGAGGGGGACAGGATTCTACAAATTGTATAAAAAGGAGCCGTTTTCCATGTTCCAGATCAAAACCCTCAACAGCATTGCCCCGGCGGGGCTGGCGCGCCTGTCGCCCAACCTTTTTTTGGTGGACGACGGGTGTGAGGCCCCCGAGGGCATCCTGGTGCGCAGCGCCGCCATGCACGAGATGGCGCTGCCCCAGAGCCTTTTAGCCATTGCCCGCGCGGGGGCGGGGGTCAACAACATCCCGATAGACAGGTGCAGCGAGCAGGGCATCGTGGTGTTTAATACCCCGGGCGCCAACTCCGGCGCGGTGGCCGAGCTGGTGATCGGCGCGCTGGTGGTGGCCAGCCGCAACCTTGCCCCGGCCATCCAGTGGGCCCAAAGCCTCAAGGGCCAGGGGGATGCGGTGGCAAAGCTGGTGGAAAAAGGCAAGGGCCAGTTTGCAGGCCCCGAGCTTGCCGGCAAAAAGTTAGGGGTTATCGGCCTCGGGGCTATTGGGGTCAAGGTGGCCAATGCCGCCACCCATCTCGGCATGGAGGTGTATGGCTACGACCCCTATATCTCGGTGGACGCCGCCTGGAGGCTATCCCGCAGCGTTGTACACTGTGTCAATTTGAGCGATATTATTACAAAGTGTGATTATATCACCCTGCATCTGCCGGCCACCCCGCAAACCAAGGGCTTTTTTGGGGCCTCGGCGCTGGCCAGCGCAAAGCCGGGGGTGCGCATCCTCAACTTTGCCCGGGGCGAGCTGGTGGACACGCCGGCCCTGCTGGACGCCCTGGCTTCCGGCCGGGCGGCGGGGTATATTACCGATTTCCCCAGCGAGGAGCTGCTAGGGGCGCCGGGGGTGGTGTGCATCCCGCATCTCGGCGCATCCACCCCGGAAAGCGAAGAAAACTGCGCCGTGATGGCGGCCACCGAGCTGGCCGATTACCTGCTTAACGGCAATATTGCCAACAGCGTCAACCTGCCCAGCGTCAGCCAGGCGCGGGCGGGCGGGCGGCGCATCTGCGTGCTGCACAAAAACGAGCCGGGCGTCATCAGCGCGGTGACCGCCCTTACCACCGAGTGCGGGCTCAACATCGAAAATATGGTCAACAAGAGCAAAAACGCCATGGCCTACACCATGCTGGACGTCACCGGCCCGGTGGCCGGCCCCTTGGGCGAAAAGCTTTCCGGCCTTGCGCCGGTGGTGCGGGTGCGCATCCTGTAAGGCGCGGGCCGGCCTGGGGAGCATGCAATGGGCCAATCTGGGGGGCGCGCCCCCCAGGCCCCCTTTTTGCCGCACGGGATGCTCCGTGCGGGGGGGATCAATGGGGGAGCGGCCGCCGGGAGTGCCCGCTGCAAGGGGTTTTGTTGGCCCGGGCCGGGCGCGGGGGAGAGCCTCGAAAGGCTTTCGGGG
>CAJTSP010000194.1 GCA_910578965.1 uncultured Oscillospiraceae bacterium | reverse complement strand
ACCCAGGTCATGGCCGAGGTCCTGCCCCAGGACAAGGAGCGGAAGGTCGCCGCCCTCCAGGCCGAGGGCAAAAAGGTGGCCATGGTGGGGGACGGCATCAACGACGCCCCTGCCCTTACCAGCGCGGCGGTGGGCATCGCCATCGGTGCGGGGGCAGATGTGGCTATCGACGCGGCCGACCTCGTACTGATGAAGAGCGACCTTTTGGACGTACCGGCGGCCATCCGGCTGTCCCGTGCGGTGGTTACCAATATCCACGAAAACCTTTTCTGGGCTTTCCTCTACAACAGCTTGGGCATCCCGCTGGCCATGGGCCTCTTTGCCCGCTGGGGGCTGGTGCTCAACCCGATGTTCGGGGCGGCAGCCATGAGCCTTTCCAGCTTCTGCGTGGTTACCAACGCCCTGCGGCTTAACCTCTTTGACCTTTACAGTACAAGACGCGACCATAAGCGCCGCGCCGCGGATACCAACAAGAAAAAAGGAGAGACGACCATGACAAAAACACTGAAGATCGAGGGCATGATGTGCGCCCACTGCTCCGGCCGGGTAGAGAAGGCCCTGAACGGGCTGGAGGGGGTTACCGCCACCGTAAATTTAGAGGCCGGAACCGCCTGCGTTACCTGCCCAGACGGCTTTGACACCGCAGACCTGAAAAAGGCGGTGGAGGACGCGGGCTATACCGTAACGGCGGTGGAATAATGCAGGCGGACAAGCAAAAGGTCACCCGGCTCATCAAAACCGCCCGCGGCCAGTTGGACGGGGTACTGCGAATGATCGAGGAGGACCGCTACTGCCTGGACATTGCCGGCCAACTGGTGGCGGCTCAGGCTATCCTCAAAAAGGCAAACCGCGAGGTGCTTGCGGCCCACCTGGATACCTGTGTGGCAGGAGCGCTGGAAAGCCATGAGGCCCGCGAAAAGATTACCGAGCTGGTGGATCTGTTTGACCGGATGACCCGCTGATAAAGGCGGCCGAAAAAACGTCCGCACATGCTTTTTTGAAAAGCCCGGGTAAAAAAACCATAAGAAAAAAAGGGGGGCGCCGCAAAGCCTGCGGCGCTTCCCCCTTTTTTAGGGGAGTCTTAGGGTGCGTTTTACAAGGCGTGCCGTTTATTTTGCGGCAGGCCCGCCATCCCAGCGGCTGTAAAGGTTTGCCAGCACCGCGCCCGAGATGTTGTGCCACACCGAAAAGATAGCCCCCGGCACGGTGGCCATGGCAAGGTCCGGGAAGGCGGTGCCGGCCAGCGAGGTGGCAAGGCCGGAGTTCTGCATGCCGATCTCTACCGAGAGGGCCTTTGCCTTGGGCACGCTCAAATGCAGCAGCCGGCCAAGGCCAAGGCCGCAGGCGTAGCCCAAAAGGTTGTGCAGGATCACCACCACAAACACGATGGCGCCGGTGGTAAGGATCTTTTGGGCGTTGTGCGAGACCACCGCCGCCACGATCAGGCAGATGGCCACCACCGACACCGAGGGCAGCACCTTGACCAGCTTTTGGGTAAACTGCCCAAACAGCTTGTTGATCACAAAGCCCAGCACAATGGGGATGATGACCACCTGCACGATGGATTTGAACATGCTCAGGATGTCCACCGACACGGTGGTGCGCAGCAGCAGGTAGGTGATGGCCGGGGTGAGGAAGGGGGCCAGCAGGGTGTTTACGCTGGTCATGCCCACCGAGAGGGCCACGTCCCCCTTGGACAGATAGGTAATCACGTTGCTGGAGGTGCCGCCTGGGCAGGTGCCCACCAGCACCACGCCGGCCAGCAGCGCCGCGTCCAGCCGGAAGGTTACCCCCAGCAGCCAGGCCAGCAAGGGCATAATGGTAAACTGGGCAACGCAGCCCAGAAAAATATCCCTGGGGCGGGTAAACACCAGCTTAAAGTCCTCTAATTTAAGGGTGAGCCCCATGCCGAACATCACCACCATCAGCAGGTAGTTGACCCACCCGTTCTGCACCCACAGGCAGCTTGCCGGCACAAACAAAGCCAGCGCCGCCACCGCCAGCACAATAAACGCCATGTACCTGCCAAAAAAGTCGCTGATCTTTTCCAATGCTTTCATTTCCCATATTCCTCCCTCTTGTTTTGATCCTGACGCCCCGCCGCCCCAAAAAGCCGCCCGCAAGGGGCTTATGCCGCAGGCCCGGCCGCAAAGGGCCCCGCAACACAAAAACGCCCTTGCCTCTTACCCAAAGAGACAAAGACGCAAACCTCTGCGGTACCACTCTTTTTGCCGGCAGGAACCGGCCGCTCTGCCCATATCCAGCAATATGGGATAGGATAACGGCTATCGCCCGTTTGGGCTTACTTGGCCCTGCCGTACATCCAAAAAAGCCCGGCGGGGCGGTTTGGCCCAAAAGCTCGGAGGGGATTTTCACAGGCCTGCTGCGGCTGCCTTGCACCGGCCGGCAACTCTCTTGCAAGCTGTTTCCGACAGCTTTTGTCAGCGCAGCCCCGCTACTCTTCCTCGTCAACGCGGTGTCATATCGTTCCTCACTGTACCACCATGCCGGCGGCTTGTCAAGAAAAAATTGGCGCGGGGAGCAAAGGGCGGGACAACAAAGGACAGCCGGCCCCGGCCGAGGAGGCGGCGGGCGTCTTTACCCGCCGCCGCACTTTTGAAAGGCAAAGCCCCGCCGCGCGGAGTATTCCGCGCGGCATAAGGGGGTCCAGGGGGATAGCATCCCCCTGGATTGGATTTAAGCGTTTCCCGTTTACGCCCTGTCCGCCTTTTTGCGTAGCAGGGCGTAGTAGCCAAAGCCCACGGCGTCGGCCAGCACCCAGCCGATGGGCACCGCCGCCCAGATGGCCGTAACCCCAAAGGCGGGCAGAGGGGCCAGCGCATAGGCCAGCGCCACCCGGGTGCCCAGCGAAACGACGGTAAGCACCAGCGACATGCCAGGCCGCCCGATGGCGCGGTAGTAGCCGTAAAGCAGGAACAAAAGCCCGATGCCCCAATAAAACAAGCCCTCGATGCGCAGGTACCGTGCGCCGATGGCAAGGATTTCGGCCTCCTGCCCGCCTACAAATACCGCCAGAAGCTGCGGCGCAAAGGCGCATACCGGCACGCTGCCTATAAGGCCGGCTGCTACCGCTACCGCCGCTGCGTCCCGAACCCCCCGCCGGATACGCTCAGGTTTGCCCGCGCCGTGGTTTTGGGCAATAAAGGTGGAAAAGGCGTTGCCAAAATCCTGCATGGGCATATAGGCGAACGAGTCGATCTTGACTGCGGCGGCAAAGGCCGCCATCACCGCGGGGCCAAAGCTGTTTACCAGCCCCTGTACCATCAAAATGCCAAAATTCATCACCGATTGCTGCAGGCTGGTGAGCACCGAGGCAGCGCCGAGGGCCGCCGCGGTGTGCCGGTTCCAGGCCCAGTGGCGTGCACCCGGCCGCAGTTCCCCAAAGCGGGCGAGGGTATAGGCCGCAATGCCTGCCGCAGCGGCCCATTGGGCGATCACGGTGGCCGCCGCAGCGCCCCGTACCCC
>CAJTSP010000193.1 GCA_910578965.1 uncultured Oscillospiraceae bacterium | reverse complement strand
GAGGAAATCCTTGCGGCCGAGGCGGCCATGCCCGGGCTGCCGGCCCTGGAGGCGGCGGCCGCCGCCGGGGTGGAGCGGGTGCGCATCGCATACAACGAACAGGAGGGATTTGCGTGAAGGCCGAGATCATTGCCGTGGGCACCGAGCTGCTTTTGGGGGACATCCTGAACACCAACGCCCAGTTTTTAAGCCAGGAGCTGGCCGCCATGGGCATTACCGTGCTGCACCAGCATGTGGTGGGGGACAACGCCGGCCGGCTGCGCGAGCTGGTGGATATGGCCAAAAGCCGCAGCGAACTGCTGGTCTTTTCGGGCGGACTTGGCCCTACGGCCGACGATTTGACCAAGGAAACGGTGGCCGCCTGCTACCACGACACCCTGCGCTTTGACGAGGAGGAGTGGGCCAAGATCACCGGCTTTTTTGCCCGCATGGGGCGGCAGACCACCCCCAACAACCGCAAGCAGGCCATGGTGCCAACCCGGGGCCGCAAGCTGCCCAACCCCAACGGCACCGCCCCCGGCGTCTGGTTTGAGGACGAGGGCCGCATCGCCATCTTGCTGCCCGGCCCCCCAAACGAGCTGCGCCCGCTCTGGAAAAATGCAGCCGCGCCCATGCTGGCCGCCTGGCAGAACTGCGTGCTGCACTCGGTGGTGCTGCGGGTGTGCGGCCCGGGCGAAAGCGAGGTGGAGGCCAAGGTGGGCCACCTGTTTGAGCACGAAAACCCCACCGCCGCCATCTACGCCAAAATCGGCGAGGTCATCATCCGCATCACCGCCCGCGCCCCCACCGACGCCGAGGCCGAGGCGGCCTGCCGCGATTACGCCCAAAATTTCTATGAGCTGCTGGGCGACGCGGTGTATGATGAGGACGTGGAGGGCATGGAGGAGACCCTGGTGCGCATTTTGCGCCAAAAGGGCCTTACGATTGCCACGGCCGAAAGCTGCACCGGCGGCCTTGTAAGCCAGCGCATCACCGGGGTGCCGGGCGCAAGCGAGGTGTTCCGGTTTGGGTTTGTCACCTACGCCAACGAGGCCAAGCAGCGGCTTTTGGGGGTCGAGGGGCGGGTGCTGGAAAAGTACGGCGCGGTAAGCAGCCAGACCGCCGCCGCCATGGCCTTTGGCGCGCTGGACGCCGCCGGGGCCGACCTTGCGCTGGCCCTGACCGGCATTGCCGGGCCGGGCGGCGGCAGCCCCGAAAAGCCGGTAGGCCTTGTGTACGTTGCGGCCGCCCACGGCAATACGGTCTGGGTCAAAAAGCTCATGCTGGGCGGCCGCAGCCGTGAGACGGTGCGGCTGCGGGCCAGCCAGCAGGCGCTGGACATGGCCCGGCGGCTGGCGTTGGGCCTGCTCATCCCGGAGGGACGGATGTTCCTGCGGGGCGAAAACGCCGATTTTGAGACAAAAAGCCTGTAAGCCGCCCAGTCCCCGCAGCCAAAGCGGGCCCGGTATCCAACCAAACCCGGCGTCCCCCAAGGGCGTTTGCCCTTTTGCAAGGAGATGCGAAAAACAAATACGAGGTAAACCGTATGCCTGAACACACCCAGCTACGCCTGCTGCGCCTGGCCGGCGCAGACCCTGCCGAGGTCGCCAAGGTGCTGCGCGCCGCGGCGGCCGAGGGCTGCCCCGGCCTGCGCCTTTTGGAAAAGGACGGCGAGTATGCCGTCTGCATTACGGCCCGGGCCGAGAGCGCCCTGTCCGCTGCCGCTATCTGCGATACTTGGGAAAAACGACTGCGCGGCGGGCTCGGGGAGGCAATCTTTACGGTGGGGGAGGCCGGCCTTGCCGAGACGGTGGTGGCAGCCTGTGCCGCCGGCCAGAGGCTGTTTGTCGCGGCGGATGCCTTTACCGGAGACTGCCTTGAGCCGCGGCTGGCCCAGGCCGAGGATGCCCACGCCGTGTACGATTTTGGCGCCCTGAGCTATGCCCATCCCAAAAAGGCGGGCCGGGTTGAAGTGCCCCGCTGGGCCGAAAAAAAATACCCGGGCCAGCCCCTGCATGCTGCGGCCGGGCTTGCCTTGTCTGCTTTGCGGGTGTCGGGGGCGGATTATGGGCTGGCCTTTAGCCCGGCCGGCGGCGGCCAGCCTGCCGCTGCGTTGCTCTGTACCCCCAAGCTGGTTTGGGCCGTGCCGCTGCCCGAAGGGCCAAACCAGCCGGCGGTGGCGGCCACCGCCCTGTTGGACCTTGTTCGCCGCAGGGCCTGTGGCCTCTCGCTGCCGGCGGGCGGTGCGGCGTTTGCCCCGGGCAAGCCGGCGCCCCAGCTCCGGCTGCCCGCGCCGCCCGCTCCGGCGGACAAGCCGGGCCCGGCTGCGCCGCCCGCCCCGGCACGGGATACCGCCGGTATGGCGGCCGGCATTGCCGCGGGCATTGCCGCGCAGGATACGGCCGTGCCGGCCCCGGAGCCGCTCGCTTCGGATGGGGCAGGACCTGCCGCCCCAAAGGGGGAGGAGGCCCTGTCCTCCCAGGAACGGATGGCAAGCGCCGCCCATTCCCTGTTTGAAGAGCAGGAGGAGCCTGCCGGCCCCGGGCCCGAAGCCCCGGGCGCGGGGCGTATTCTGCTCTGCGCGCTGGCGGTGGCGCTGGTGGCGGGGGCTTGCGCGCTGCTTGCCTGGTTTGGGCAGAACGGCCTGCCGATGGCCGGCGCTGCGCTGCCTGCCTGGCGGGGCTACGGCACGGCTGATTTTGATACCGCTGCCCAAAACTACCTGCTGGCCGCCCGCGAAAAGGACGCCGGGGCGGCCGCCTATCTTGCCTTATCCGGCCAGCCGGGAGCCTTGGTTTATGACGAGGCTGCCGGTACGCAGCCGGCGCACCCCGGCGCAGTGCTGGCGGCAGACGGTGCGGCTTTGGACGGGATTGCCCGGTTTGCGGGCCGGCCCACCCTGGGGCAGGCGCACTCCAATACCCTGCTCTACTGCCCCTCCGCCGCGCTGGAGGGGCTTGGCGGGCTGGACGAGGAGGCGGTGCTGGCCGAAAACTGCGGCTTTACCCTGTACGACGGTGCAAACGCCTACCGTTACAAGGTGGCCGCCGTTTTTTATTGGGACCCGGCTGAAACCGGCGAAACTGCCTTTGCCCTGAACGCCCTCAAGGACCTTTCCAATTACCGCGATTACCTTGCCTTTGTGCTGGGGGTCAAGGCCCGCAGCATCTTTGACATGCCGGTAGACCTTGCCGAAACCGATACCTTTGCCACCCTGGTGGCTGACGCACGCACTGCGGCGGGGGGCAAGCTGGTGGTGGTGGGCCGGCAGCAGCGGCCGGACGAGACCGCCATCCTCACCCCCCGGGGCATTGTAAGCGCGCTGCAGCCGCTTTACACCGCGGCCCAATACGAGGCCAGCGGCGAGGAGCCGCCTAAAATGGATACTCTGGCCCAATATTGGATGAACTGGTATATCACCGGCGCGCAGACCGGCGGCGACCTGCAGGAAAGCGCCGGCATGCCGGATCAGGACCCCAGCCTTGACGAGCTTTTGCAGGGCGGCCAGACGCCGGAACCCTCCGATACCCCCGGCGACGATCCAAACGGGCCGGCCGGGCCCAGCGCCAGCCCCTCGGCCGGCCCCAGCCCAACACCGGGCACCACGGCCAGCCCCAGCCCGACGCCTGGTGCAGGGCCTACCC
>CAJTSP010000192.1 GCA_910578965.1 uncultured Oscillospiraceae bacterium | reverse complement strand
AGTTTTGATAAAGTGCATGGTACAGTCGCGGGTCAAATGGCGGTAGCCGCCGCAAAGGTAAGCGTCATCAGCGTCATAGACTTTCTTCTTGGTGGGGGACGGCTGGCGGTGGGTCATCTTGCACCCGCAGTCGGCGCAGTAGAGAAGCCCGGTCAGCGGATTGGAAGGGCGGTCTGGATAGCTGGGCTTGCGGATAGTCCGCTTCAAACGGTGGGCAAGCTGCCACGTTCCCTCATCCACGATGGCCTCATGGGTGTCCCGGAAAATCATCAATTCCTCCGGCTTGGCCTTGCGCCGCTTCTTGGTTTTGTAGTTCTCACAGGTGGTTTTGCCCAACACGGTATGCCCCATGTACTCCTGCTTTTCCAGGATGTAGGAAACCGCCGTACTCGACCAGAGGCAGGGGTCATAGAAGCCGTGGCTGTGGTGGTTCTCCGGGTAGTGCTGCTGTGCGTAGGCGGCGGGTATCAGTATCTTGTCCTCGGTCAGCGTCCGGGCGATGGCCTGAACGCCTTTCCCCTCAATCACCATCTGGAAGATGCGGCGCACAACGGCGGCGGCCTCCTCGTCCACAATCAAGTGCTGCTTGTCCTCCGGGTCGCGGCGGTAGCCATAGGGGACGCTCCCCGAACACCGAAGCCCCTTCTCCATGCGTGACTTGAAAATGGCCTGTATCTTCCGGCTGGAATCGCGGGCGTAAAATTCGTTCATGATGTTCAAAAATGGGGTAAAATCATTATCGCCCTGCTTGTCGCTGTCGATACCGTTGTTGACGGCGATAAACCGGATGCCCTTATCTCTGAACATGACATCGGTGTAGAAGCCGACCTTGAGATAGTCCCGCCCGAAGCGGCTCATGTCCTTGACGATGATGGTGGACACGTTCCCGGCCTCCACCTCGGCAATCATGGCCTTGAAGCCGTCCCGGTCAAAGGTCGTGCCGCTCACTCCATCGTCCGTGAAGTGCCGGACATTGGTGAAGCCGTTCCGTTGGGCGTAGTCCTCCAAAAATGCCTGCTGGTTCAGTATGGAATTGCTGGGGCCTTGTAACTCATCGTCACGGCTCAAACGCTCGTAGAGTGCTGTAATCTTGGTTTTCTGGGCCATGTTTGCCACCTCCTGTTGTTGTGCGGATTTCTCCGTCCCTAAAATACTAACCCTTTTGGGTTCATGCCGCCCACAATGCCGGCGCCGCCCACCGCCATATTGGCCTTTTCGTGCGCAATGAGGATGGTGGGGCTGATCGAGTGGTAGCCGCCGCCTGCTGGGTTGGTGCCGTAAATGCCAACCAGCACCGGGATGCCCAACTGCTGCAGCTCGGCATGGCGGTAGAAGGGGGTGCCGCCGGTCACCCGGCCGGCGTAGACCTTTTCCTGCTCGTCCAGCTTGACCCCGCTGCAGTTGAGCACATAAACCAGCGGGATGCCCAACTGCTTTGCCATATCGGTTGCACGGGTCAGCTTAAGGGCCTGCCCGGCCACCCAGGCGCCCGCCAGCTTTTTGTTGTCGGACGCGATGATGACAGCCCATTTGTCGTGAATCTTGCCCAGGCCGGTCAGCACGCCGGTGCTGCCGTCCTTGTTGTCCATGGGGTTGTACAGGCTGTTAAGCGGGCACCAGGTGCCCTCATCCACCAAGTATTCCAGCCGCTGGCTGGCCGTCCACTGCCCCGATGCGTTGAGGGATTCGTCCGAGCGCCCCGCGTCCAAAACCGCCTTGGCCGCCGTTTGCAGCTCCTGTTCGATCTGCCGGAACTGCGCGGCATTCTCCTCGTTGGGGGCCCGCAGCTCGGTGCCGAGCTGCGGCATGCCCTGAAAATACCCAGGCATTGAATACCCAAAACTGGCCATATCCATATTTCCTCCCCTGTGTGTCAGGCCCGCGCCGGCGGCAAAAAGCCGCGGCAGGCACGGACAGCAAAAAACGAAATCTCTGCCGGCGCGGCCCAGGGGCCGCGCCCGGGGGCGTTATACCACGCCCTGCTCTTTAAGCCTGCTGACAGCCTCGGCGTCCAGCCCCAAAAACTCGCCATAAACGGCGTTGTTGTCCTGCCCGAGGATGGGTGAGGGCCGGGTGACATGCGGCATGGTATCCATCAGCTTGATGGCGTCGCCGTTGACCGGCATATCGCCGATGACCGGATGGTGCATGACCGGGAACATCTCGCGCGCCTTGACGATATGCTCGTCCTTGACGATCTGGGAAATATCGTATACCGGGCCGGAGGGAACGCCGGCGTCCAGCGCCATCTGTACGACCTCGTCCACCGTATAGTCCTTGGTCCAGCCGTTGATAAGCTCCTCCAGGGCCTCCATGTTTTTGACCCGGAGCACATTGGTGGTAAACCGCTCGTCCTCCAGCCACTCGGGGTGCTTTGCCACCTTAAGACAGAACTTTTGGTACAGGCTGTCGTTGCCGCAGGCAAGGATGACCAGGCCGTCCTTTGCGCGGAAGCTGTCG
Organism: uncultured Oscillospiraceae bacterium; assembly: GCA_910578965.1. Taxonomy (GTDB): domain Bacteria; phylum Bacillota; class Clostridia; order Oscillospirales; family Ruminococcaceae; genus UBA7177. The sequence goes on along the minus strand of CAJTSP010000192.1, from coordinate 1,195 downwards.
TAAGGGGCCAGCGCCGCATACGCATTGCCGTTGCGCACATAAACCTGCTTGGTATCCCAGTAGCGGGTAAAGGCGTTTTCCAGGCTTACCACGATCGAGTCCACCAGCGAGACGTCCACCCGTTGCCCCCTGCCGGTGATCCGCCTGGCGTTGACAGCGGCCAAAACGCCGATGGTCAGGTTCAGGCCGGCCAGGATGTCGCCCATTGCGTTGCCGGCGCGGGTGGGCTCGCCGCCGCGCGGGCCGGTCAGGCTCATCAGGCCGCCCATTGCCTGCGCAAGGATGTCGTATCCCGGGCGCTGGCTGTACGGCCCGTAGGAACCAAAGCCCGAAACCGCGCCGTAAATGACCTGATCATTGACCTCCCTGAGCACATCATATCCAAGGCCCAGCTTGTCCATCACGCCGGGACGGTAGTTTTCCAGCACGATGTCCGCCTTTTTGACCATCTCCAGGAATATCTTTTTTCCCTGCGGATCCTTAGTGTATTTGACAAGGGCATAATAACACGACACCTAAAGAATGGAGCCAACCTACACCAGACTACACCAGACCGCCGCTATTGGGGAAAACTCAAAGCGGCGGTTTTTGCGCGATATGGCCGGAGTCCACTGGGGGGCCGCCCTGTTTTGGTTATCAAGGCGGCCCCCAGCAGACCCCGGCCATTCCACCCGAAAAGTCAAATTATCGCCATAGCAGCTTTGAGACAAAATGTCCCAAAGCAATCGTTGTCCCCGCGCATTTTTACATAGGGGCTCTGGTGGTATATCCCCCGTCGCCGCCTACTATTAAGCACAGGCGGGAGCAGGCGGTCAAGGGTGCGTAGCACCGCCGCTTGCGGCGGCCTGCCCTTGACGGCCTGCCCCGGCTGTGCTACCCCTCCGGCGCGGCGGGGGATATATCCTCCAGAGCCGCCCCCTTTCCCATGAATGGGAAAGGGCGGGGGGATTGGGTTGAACGCGCTGTAAAACCGCTTATTTTCCACGGCTGGACTGTTAGCATTTAGGCGTTTGAAAGCCGCTTGTATCAAGGGTTTCCGGGCGCGTTCGGCAGGGGGGTATGTTTATATGTCCTGCGCCCTATTCGTTCCACAAAAGCTAACATGGACGGCTGTGCTTTGAGACATTTTGTCCCAAAGGTGAGGGGGAGACAATGGCGCAATGATTTTAATTAGGTAGCCCCCACTATTCTATAC
>CAJTSP010000191.1 GCA_910578965.1 uncultured Oscillospiraceae bacterium | reverse complement strand
TTGCACGCCCCGCCAGCCTTTTCGCCGCCCCGCCCAGGCTTTTGAGCCCCGCGCCAAGCCGGGCCATACCGGCCCGCAGCCGCCGGGCCGCAGCGCGGCCCTCGCTGCGGCAATACCAAGCCAGCAGCGCCGCCAGGCCCAGCAGCCCCAGCCCGCAAAGGATCAGCCCTGCTTTGAGGCCGGGCGGAATATAATAAAACCCGATCACATGCTCCCCCGCCGGCACCGTGAGGGCCAGATACATGCTGTTGGCCCGCTGCGGCTCGGCACGCACCCCGTCGATGGTGGCATGCCATCCGGCCGAATAGGGGATTGCCATGCAGAGGATCATGTCCTGCCCCGCCCGCAAAAGGCCGGCCACGCTGTTGGTACCTACCACAACATTATGCAGCGCAGCCTCGCCAAGCGCCGCGGCGGCGCCGGCATAGTCGGCCATATCCCAGGCGCGGGCGTATACCTCGCCAAAGCTTATCGGCGCGCCCGGCGGGCAAACCAGCCCCACCAGCAGGCTCTCGGCCTGCGGGTAATAGCCCAGGTTCACCCAGGCCTCCCGGCTCACATCCCCGCCCTCGATGGCCGAAGGGTCGGTCACCCAAAAATCCCTGTCCCGCCCGGGCAGCACCAGGCCACTCCAGCCAAAGCCGCCGTTTGCCTGCGCAAGCTGCGGCATGCACAGGTGCACCTCGCTGCCCGCCGGCACTGCAAGGCGCAGCACCACAAGGCCCTGGCCCTCGGGGCACTCGGGCAGCTCCTCGCCGCCCCCGCCTGCGCCGGGCAGGTAGGCATAGCAACCGGGCGCGGTTTGCTCGCACTCAATCAGCGCCACAACCTCGCACTCAAGCCGCCGCATACCGGCAACTGCTTCGTCTGCCCGGGCCCGGCGGGCCGCCGGGCCCGGATCCTCCTCCAGCACAACGCTGTGCAGCATGGCGGCCTGCTTTTCAAAGCCGTCCAGCGCAAGGTATTCCTCCCTGGGTATCCAGCTACTATAGGCATAGCCCAACGGCAGGGCATAGAGGTTTTCGTACCGCCGCAGCATTCCGCCTGCCTCCGGGATAAAAGTAAACTGGGCGCTCTGGGGCGTTTCGCCCACCAGATTGTATCCGTAGGGCAGGTAGCCCTCCTCCCCCGGCCGGGTCAGCAGGTACCTTACGCCGGCCAGTGTGTTCAGCCCGGCGCTGAAATCAAACCCCTGGTAGTAAAACGACCGCCGGCGCGCTGCCGCCATCCCCCACTCGTCCAGCGCGCGCAGGGTATCCGGGTTTTGCAGGCTAAAATAGGCCGAAAGCCCGTTGTAGCCCCCGTGCATCGGCGCGTTGGCCCCCGCCCACCAGCGGCCCAGCCCTACGTCGGTGGTATCCACCCGGTAAAGCTGCGGCTCGGCCAGTTGGCCGGCCGTTACCGGGGCCTGCTGGCTGGCAAACCGTTCGCTGCGGTAATCGGCCCGGAAATCCAGCCCCCAAAGCCAGAGGCTGCCCGCGTGGCCGGCCAAAAACAGGGCGCAGAGCAGCCCGGCGCAGAGCCTTTTGCTGCGCAGGGCCGCCATCCGGCGGCCCTGCGCAAAGGCCAGCACCACCCCAAGGCTCGCCAGCAGGCAAGCCGCCACCCAGCGCATAATGGGCTCATGCAGCCCGCCCCTCTGCCAGACCACAGCCAGATACAGCCCGGCCGCAAGACAGCAGGCGGCCTTTTGTGCCCGGCTCAGCCGTCCGCACAGGGGCAGGGCCGCGGCCGCGGCAAAAGAAAGCGCAAAGCCAATGAGATACCACCAATTCTCCGACTGGTAGCGGGTAAACCCCACCATCGCGCCCGCCGCAAAGGGGCTTACCACCGGCAGCAGGGCGCTGGCCGCGGCAAGCCGGCGGGGCCGCTGCCCCTTTGCCGCCAGCAGGGCCGCCGCGCCCAGCAGGGCCAGCGGCGCAAGCCCCAGCCAGGCAAAGGGGCGCAAAAACTCGTAAAAATGCCCTGCCAGGTACTCGGCCCCGCCCAGCAGCGCGCCTACCGCCTTCTGGTTGCGGTTGGAGCCAAAAAAACGCATCAACTGGGGCAAAAGCAGCGGCATGCACAGCAAAAGCCCTGTAAGATAGGGCAGGATGCAGCGCAGGATGTCCCGCGCAAAAGCGCGCAGCCGCAGCCGGCCGCCAGCCGCGCACTGGGCCTGGGCGCTGGCCGCCAGTACCGTAACCGCCAGCGCAAACGAACTAAGCACCAAAAAGTAGAACCCGCACAGCCCCAGCACAAAGGTGGCCAGCGCCAGCAAAAGCGGGCTTTTTTTCTGGATGCAGCGCACCGCGCCCCAGAGCAGCAGGGGCAAAAGCGGCAAGGCGTGCAGCCAGATGGTTTGGGAAGTGCCCACATACACAAGGCTGGAAAAGGCATACATCCAGCCCCCCGCCACGGCGGCCATGCGCCCCAGCCCGGCCTGCCGGGCAAAGCCCAAAAACAAGGCGCCTGCAAGCCAGATACGCAGCACATACACGGCAGTAAAGGCATGCGGCAGCTTGTTGGCAGGGGCCAGTACCGCTGCCAGCAGGGCCAGCGGGTCGCCTATGCCGTAGTAGCCCAGGGTGGCAAGGACATCCTCGCCCAGGCCGATGGTGAAATCAAACAGAGGGATGTCCAGCCGGCCCTGCAAAAGCCCGCCCAACACCCTGCGTCCGTAGCCATGCAGATACTCAAACACCACAAAGTGCTGCTGGTAGCCGTCCGAGCCCTCGATCAGGAACCGACCCTCCTGCACAAAGGGCAGCAGCAAGGCCCCCATCAAAAGGGCAAAGCCAAGGGTATATGCACCCAGCCTTACCAGCCCCTTGTGACGCGCCAAAAGCCCGCCTACCCTCCGGGCCAGCCGAGCCGCAGGCCGTTCCTTCAGCGTTGCGTTCTGCATCCTTATTTCTTCCTTTCCATCCCTTGGAGGGCAGGGGGCGGCATTTTCCCGAGGGGCAGGGTCTGGGTAAGCGGCGCTTGGTGCCGGCGCAGGATCTCGTCGATCCTGCCGTTTGCGGCCTGCACCTCGGCATAAAGGGCCCGGGCAGGCACCCGCAGCGCCCCGTGGCCCAGAATAATCATCTGCTCGGCCCCATCCGAGGTTGCCACCCGTACCCGGCCGTGCCGGCCGGCCCTCTTGCCCAGCTCATAGGTAGCCCGTTCAATGAACATATCGGCCGTTTCGGCCTCGCGGGTATACACCACCCGGATGTTGTGGTACCGCTCCACCCGCTGCGCCCCACCCGCCACCTTGTACGCGTCAAACACCAAAATCACCTCGCAGCCGGCAAAGCCCTTGTAATTGCACAGGATGTCCATCAACGCGCCGCGGGCCATATCCAGCCCGGCGGCGGCCAGCTTTGCCAGCTCCTCCCAGGCAAAAATGATGTTGTAGCCGTCCACCAGCAGGTAATCCGGTGCGGCAAGCGCCCCCCGGCCTTTTTGGCCATCCGGCTGCTGCGAGGCAGCGCCGGTAGCCGCGGCTTGCCCCCTGCCCGGGCCGGCCTTTGCGTGCCCCTGCCCGGCCGGGAGGCCCTCCGCCCGGGGTTTACCCTCCCCGGCTTCCGCCGGCGCCGCCCCCGCCGCCTTTTCCAGCGCCCGCTCCCTTGCAAGCGCCCCGGGCGCAGCCCGCCGCCCACCGGCGCTGCCCGCGCCATAGGTACGCTCAAAGATCGCCCTCAGCTCGGCGTCCTCCTCAAGCGAGC
>CAJTSP010000190.1 GCA_910578965.1 uncultured Oscillospiraceae bacterium | reverse complement strand
ATATATATGTGGTATTGGAGTTTGAAAGAAAGGGGACGCCGCGGCATGCCCAAAGCAAAAAAAATGCCCCATAAGGGCTTTTTGCAAACCCTGCGGGGCGTACTGGCGGGGCCGCCCGCCGGACTTTATCGGCAGCCGGTGCTGCATATCAACTGCAACGGCCTGCTCGAGATCGAGGGGTGCCGTGCGGTGCTGCTGTACAACGAGCAGCAGCTTAAGCTGGATCTTGGCAGGTGGCAGGTAAGCCTGTTTGGCGACGGGCTGGTGCTCGAGACGTTCAGCAAAACGGGGCTGGTTATTCGGGGGCGCATTTTTAAAACCGAGTTTACCTATACCTGAAAGGGCTTCGGCCCTCCTGCTGGGCAGAACAGGCAAAGCAATCAAAGGGGACAAGGTATGAAAAACTGGATGGTAAAAGGGTTTGGCGCGGTAAGATTTCTTGCGCAGGGCGGCCGATACGAGCGCCTGATTACTGCATGCGCCGAGGCGGGTATCCCGCTGCAGCGGCTACGGCCGGCTGCCGGCGGCTTTACGGCATGGGTACCGCTACGCTATTATCGGCGGCTGTATCCCATGGCACGCAGATACCGTGTCCGGCTGCGGGCCCAAAAAAAAGCGGGGCTTTGCTTTTGGCTGCGCCGGTATCGCGGCCGATGGGGGCTCGTAATGGGCCCAGCCGTTTTTTTGCTGTCTATAGCGCTGCTGCAGAACCTTGTGTGGTCGATTCGCTTTGTAGGGTTAAACGAGGCCCAGCAGGCCGAGGCCGGCCGGATTTTGTACTCCATGGGCATCAGCGAGGGTACGGCGGTGACCCAGCAGATGCTTGAAGCGGCCGGGCAGGCGGTGATGAGCGGGCAGGACGGCCTTGGGTGGGTCAGCCTCAACTTTATAAAAGGGCGGCTGGTGGTGGAGGGGGCGCCGGCCATCCCCGCGCCCTCTATCGAGCCGAACGACCCGGTGGACCTGGTGGCTGCGGCAGATGCCACACTGCTTTGGCTTGAGGTGCAGGAGGGGTATGCCGTGCGGCAGCCGGGCCAGACGGTTGCCGAGGGAGAGGTGCTGGTAAGCGCCGTAAAGGAGGGCCGGGACCTAAACCCCATTGCAAGCCATGCGCGCGCTACCGTTTGGGCACGGCTGGAAAAAAGCTATGAATGCGCGCAGCCGCTCGAATACAGCGCATCCTTTGCAACCGGACGGCTGGGCGAAAGCTGCCGGCTGCGGGCAGCCGGGCGGCAGCTAACCCTGTGGGACAGCACCGAGGGCTTATCAGGGCAGACCCGGACGACCCATGCGCCGCTCACCGTTTTTGGCTTTGTGCTGCCGGTTACGGTGGAAAAGACCCTGCTGGCTGAGCGCCAGCCCCAAGCCGTTCGGCTGAGCAGCCGCGCCGCCCGTGAGTTTGCCCGTTATGCTTGCCAAAATGCGCTTTATGACGAGTTCCCCGACGCCGAGCTGCTGACCGTTTCGGAGCAGGAGCACTGGGAAAACGGCCGCCTTGTTTTGCGGCAGACGGTGTTGTTTGAGGCAGATATCGCCCGGCGCAAGGATGAATAAGAAGCGTTAAAAATTTTGTGAAATATAGACAGTTTCATTTCGAAACTTTTGTGATATAATAATGTAAAGGGTTGGAGTGGCTTGTGTAAAACCTACCTTGTTTTGCGCGGGTGCCCTTCCCGGCAAATAAAGCCGGAACCGCCGCAGGAAAGGCGGCTCTCAGGAAAGGGAATTTTGTGGCGGAAAAACTGATCGAACTGGACAGTATGGAGCTTGCAGCGGCCGTTTTTGGTAGCTGCGACGAACATATCAGGATGCTTGAGCAGGCGTTTGATGTTACGGCGGTCTGCCGTGGGACCCAGGTCAAGCTGGCTGGGGAAACCGAAGGGGTTGTTGCGGCTACCCGTGCCATTGAGGCAATGCTTGCCCTCTTGGAAAGCCGTACCCCGCTGGAGGAGCAGACGGTGCGTTACTGCATCAGCTTAGCCGGCGCAGGCGAACAGAGCCGGGTGCGCGAGCTTACCGAGGGGTTTGTTGCCATTACGGCCAAGGGCCGGCCGGTGCGGCCCAAGACCCTGGGCCAAAAGGAATATCTCGGCGCCATCCAAAACAATGCAATCACCTTTGGTGTGGGACCGGCCGGTACCGGCAAAACCTACCTTGCCGTTGCCATGGCGGTAAAGGCCTTTAAAAGCAAGGAGGTTTCCCGCATCATCCTGACCCGGCCGGCGGTGGAAGCGGGGGAGCGGCTGGGCTTTCTGCCGGGGGACCTGCAAACCAAGGTGGATCCGTATCTCCGGCCGCTGTACGACGGCCTTTACGACATGCTGGGCCCCGAGAGCTTCCAGCGCCTTGTGGAAAAGCAGACCATTGAGGTGGCGCCCCTGGCCTATATGCGCGGGCGCACCCTGGACGACGCCTTTATGATCCTGGACGAGGCGCAGAACACCAGCCCCGAGCAGATGAAGATGTTCCTCACCCGCATGGGAGTGGGCAGCAAGATTGTGGTGACCGGCGATATTACACAGATCGATCTGCCGGACAAGAGCCGCAGCGGCCTGGTGGACGCGCTTTCGGTGCTGAAAAATATCAGCGGTATCGCACAGGTCGCCTTTTCAGAAAAGGACGTTGTGCGTCACCGTATGGTACAGGAAATCGTAAAAGCCTACGACCGTGCGGCGGCTGCGCGCGCTGCACGCAGCCGCCGGGATTTCAAAAGTGGAAAGGTGTGACAAGACGTGTCCAACAAGGTTTACATTACCAACCAGCAAAATACCGTAAAGGTGCCCTCCGGGCTGCGCATCCTGATCCGCCGTAGCTGCAACGCGGTGTTGGAGCACGAAAAGTTTGGCCGGCCGGCTGAGATCAGCGTTACCTTTGTGGACAATGCCAAGATTGCCGAGCTCAACAACCAGTACCGTGCAAAGCCCATGCCCACCGATGTGCTGAGCTTCCCTCTGGGCGAAAACGGCCGGTACGACGTCAACCAGGACACCGGCGCGGTGATGCTGGGGGATATTGTAATCTCGATGGAAAAGGCGATGGAGCAGGCCGAGCTTTACGGGCACCCGCTGCAACGCGAGGTGGCCTTTTTGACCGTGCACTCCATGCTGCACCTGTTGGGTTACGACCATGAGGCCGGCGGGCTGGCGGCCGTAAAGATGCGCGAGCGGGAGGAGGCCGTGCTGGTGCAGCTTGGCTTGCCGCGCACCGTTTCGTACACGGCCGAGCTTGTATAAACCGAGCGGCATGCGGCGGTTTTTGGCCGGGTTCGGGTACGCGCTGCGGGGCATAGGTAGGGCCCTACGCGAGGAGCGCAACCTCCGCTTCCATCTGTGCACCGGGGGCTATGTGGTGTTTTTTGGGCTGCGGTTTTATGCCTTTGGGCCGGCAGAATGGGCCCTCCTTGCTTTGTGCATTGCGGGGGTCATTGCGCTGGAACTGGTCAACTCGGCCATTGAGCGGGCAGTGGCCCAGCCGGATGTTTCTCACTGGCTTTTTGCCGGCGATGCCAAGGATATGGCGGCCGGCGGGGTGCTGGCCTTTGCGCTGGGCGCGGCGGCGGCCGGGCTCTGCCTTTTTTGGCAGCCGGATGTCCTGCGGGCGGCGGCGGGGCATTACCTTGCCCACCCGCCGGCGGCGGCGCTGCTGGCCCTTTCGGGCGCGGGGACGGGCTGGTTTGTGTTTGGGTTTGGCAAAAAAAGCGGGGGATAGCCG
>CAJTSP010000189.1 GCA_910578965.1 uncultured Oscillospiraceae bacterium | reverse complement strand
TGGCAGTTCAGTTCACGGCAAAGCGCCTCCAGGGTAGAAAACCGCACCGCCTTAGCCTTATTGGTCTTAAGGATCGAAAGGTTCGCCGGGGTAATGCCGACCCGAGTGGCAAGCTCGCCGGCCGCCATCTTGCGCCGGGCCATCATCACGTCCAGGTTTACCTGTATGGGCATCCTGCTCCCCTCCTTTCCCGGCTTATACCGTGTAATCCAGCTCGGCTTTCATGCCGACGGCCTGCTCAAAGCAGTTTTTGACGATCCGTACAATCAGCGCCATAAAGCCCGCTGCCAGCGCCAGCAGCCCAAAAGGGATATAGTACAGCGCGCTGGCAAGGCAGATAGCCGCGGCCACGGCACAGCACCAGCTAGCCCGGCGCAGCGCCGTTACATTTTGCGGCACAAATACCTGCCCTTTGCCGATATTTCTCAAAAGGAGGTGCAACTGCCAAAGCAGCACCCAGGCCGGAAAGCTGCAAAGATACAGGGTTGTCATCAGCAGCAGCCCTTCGCGCAGGCCGCTGCCCAGCCAATAGCGGGTAAAGCTGAGAAACCATCTTACCAGCCAATAGCCGCACAGGTCCACAAGGGCGAGCGCCGCCATAAACACCCGCACGCACACTACCGAGAGGGTGATGCTTTTATGCTCGTTCCAATTCATCCAAGGTTCCTCCCTGCCGCTGCAACAGCTCCCATATTTGCATGCTCTGGGCTGCCCGATGCCCTGAAAGGCTCCGGCATGCCCGGCACATCGCCTGCACTGATAAGCCTTGGCGGGCGCTTACAGGCGCCCGCCCTATGGCAGCTCCTTTTACTCTGCACTCAGTATAGCATGGGATATATTGAAATGCAAGTATTTTTTATTGTTTTTCAATAAATATTTTGCGTTAAGCAATATTCATAGCAAAGTCATCCCGTATACCGCTGTTTTTAGGCCAGCCAAAATCCGGCCCCTACCTTAAACGTGCAGTGGCCTGCCGCAGCCAAACCGCTGCTGTAACTGCGCTGTATGGCCCCGAGCAACCTGCTTTATTAAGTGCTTTTGAGCGTTCCTCCTGAAGCAGGCGGGATGCCCCGGCAACGGCCGATGGCGGCACAGGCCCTGCATTTTGCCCCGGCTGTTTGCCCTATATCTACTTTGGGCGCTCCCCTTTGGCCAGAGAAGGTTCCGGTTTCAATACAACTTTTTAACGCCTGTTTGCCGGCTATAGAGCGATTTTAGGCGGCCGGATGGAATGTATCGGCTGCGCGAAGGACACTTTTTGTTGGCAAGGGAGCTTGACAAAGGGCTTTGGCTGCGGTACCCTGTAGGGGGAACAACTGTAACTGGCGCCGTAAAAAGGAGGGGCAGCGCATGCATACGCCAGCCGAACGAGTCACCGATGCCGAGCTGGACATTTTACGGGTACTCTGGGCTGCACCCGGCCCGATGACCGCCGCCGAGGTACGGGCCGCGCTGCCAGGCCGCAACCCGGACACCGCCAAAACCCTGCTGCGCCGGCTCTGCCAAAAGGGGGCGGCAGCCCAGCTAAAAAGGGATGTTTTTGTTTACCGGCCGCTGGTAACCTCGGCCGAGCTGGCCCGCTGCCGCACCCAGCGGCTAATCGACACCCTGTATGGCGGCAGCGCCAAGGCAATGGTTGCCGCTATGGCCCAAAACGATCTGCTGCGGCGGGAGGATGTTGAGGAGCTGCGCCGGATGTTTGATGCGCTTTGCCGGATGGGGGGCAAATAACATGCGGCGTATGGCAGGGCCGGCGCGCCGGACGGCGCTGGCAATGGCCGCCGCGCTGGTTATGGCGGCGCTGGCCGGCTGCGCGGCGGGCGGGGCCGCGCCGCAAAGCCCAACGCTGCAAAGCCCAGCGCCGGAGACGCCGCCGGCGTCGGGCCCGGCGGCCGGAAATCCGGCGGCCTGTGCGGCGGCCCCGCAGGAAAGCAAAGCCGGCTACCGGGCCGTTTTGCAGGGGCAGGCCGGGTTTTTGCTGGCCGGGGAGCCGGGCGCGCCGGCCCAGCCCATGATGGCGGAGGGCATCCCGCGCCTCTTTAGCCCCACCAGCGAGTACGCCCGGCTGGAGCGGTTTGCCCTGCTGGACCTGGACGGGGACGGCGCGCAGGAGCTGGTGCTGCAAAGCATAGATGTGGCCGGCGACATGGGCGGCTATCTTGTGCTACGCGCACAGGAGGGCGAGGTATACGGCTTTGCGAGCGACTGGCGCAGCTTTTGGAGCCTGAAAACGGACGGCAGCTTTGAATATTCCAGCCCCACCGGCCGCGAATGGGGGGCGTGCACCGTGCGCTTTGCCGAGGGGACGATGCTGCGTGATACCCCCCTTTATTCCGGCACGGCCGACGACGCCTTTGAAACAGCCGCCTACACGGTAAACGGGCAGGCAGCCGACGAGCAGGCATACGCCGCCGCCCAGGCGGCTCAGGCCGCCAAGCCGGACGCGGTGTGGTACCCCTTTGACGAGGAGGGCATCCGGCAGGCGCTGGGGTCTTGAGTACACGCATCAAGCCGCGGCACAGGCCGGGCTGGCCTGTGCCGCGCCGGGCAGGGCCCTGCACATCTGAATACACACATAAAAGCACAGCCCCCATAAGCCCTGCTGCAGGCTTGCGGAGGCTGTTTTTGGAAAGTGCCCATTTCAAGGGGTTTTGGGGTGCTGAGGCCGCCCTGTTCCCGGTTTGGGCACTTTCTGTTTTTGGCCGCAAAAGCGTTTATTGATAAGCGTTTGGGCCGTCTCCTTTTGGCAGGGCTGTGAGTCACTCCCGGATATGCCCGTTTTTCCCCTTACCCTGCCGGGCGCTGGGGCGGGGCGGCGAGGGCCGCCAGGGCCGCGGCCAGCCAAAGGCCGGCCAGTACCGCCCCAATCAAAGCCAACAAGCACTGCTTGGCCAGCAGGTCCCGCCCGGTAGGCGGCAGAGCCAGCAGGGCCGTGGCCTGCCCGGCCAGCCGCCGGCAGACCCCCTGCCAAAAGGCGGCGTCACTCCAGCGGCCGGGGCGCAGCCAGCCCGGCAGGCGGGCGGCCAGCAGGGGCAGGCCGCCCGCCGCCATCAGCATAAGCCCCCAGCCGGCCAACTGCGGCGCGGGCGGCGGGCAGCGGCGCAGCGCCGCCCAAAGGGCCGCCAGCAGCCGGGCGGCAGCCGCCGCCAGCGGCAGGCAGGCCAGCGCATGGCACAGCGCCGCAAGCCCCGGCCCGCAAACCACCGTGTCCGGCGCGGCAAGGCCGCAGCCGGCGGCCCAGCGGCGGGCGGCGGCGTCCTGGTCCGGCTGGTTGGCGGCAAGGCCGGCCAGCTCGGCACAGCAAAAGCCCTGGCCCGGCCGCGCGCTGGCCACCAGCCGGGCCGGCTGGCCGGCAAACACCCCGCACACCCTAAGCTCCCGGCCCTGCCAGCGCAAAGTCTGGCCCACCGCGTCGGCGCTGCCAAACAGGGCCATGGCCAGCCCCTGGCTGACGGCGCAGCCCTCGGGCTGGTACCGGGTGGGCAGCGCCCCAAAAAGGCACCGGGCCGGAAAAGCCAGCCCCGGCTCGCCCAGCACCCAAACGGCCACAGCCTGGGCCGTGCTGCGCGGGCCAGCAGCCTGGCCCGGCTGTTCCTGCCAAAAGATGGGGCACAGCGGCTGCTGCGCATCCTCCCCGCCGCCCGCCGCCAGGGCCAGGGCCGCGGCCTGCCGCGCGGTCTCGGCCTGCCGGTACACCCGGCTGGCCTGCTGCCAGGGCACCGGCTGCCCCCAGCGCAGCGAGGGGGTTTTAAGCGCCGCCGCAAGCCGCCCGCCGCCCCAAACCCCGCAAACAGGGCCAGCGCCAGCAGCCC
>CAJTSP010000188.1 GCA_910578965.1 uncultured Oscillospiraceae bacterium | reverse complement strand
CCTTTGGGGTGGGGTGGGAGGCTTCGGCCCTGGCCGTGAGCCAGCTATGCTGGGGCGGGGCAGGCGCGGCCATGCTGCGGCTGGCCGGCCGGCATTTTAGCTGGCAGCAGGCTTTTTTTGCCGTTTTGCTGATGGCCCTTTATCCTTTTGGTTTTTTTGCACTGGGCGTTTATACCGAGGGCCTTTTTTTGCTCCTGTGCCTTTTATGCATCACGGCTGCCGAGGAGCGCCGCTGGCCTGTGGCCGGGTTGTTTTGTGCGCTGGCCGGAATCTGCCGTACCCAGGGCTTGGCGCTGCTGCCGCCCTTTTGGTACCTTTGGATTATGGCCGAGGGCCGAGGGCTGATTCCGTTTTTTGCTCCGGCCCGGCGGCGGGATAAAAGTCCTTTGCAGGATACAAGCTGGCTGAAGGATAAGAATTGCCCTCAGAATGAAAACCGGCCCCATAAATGGGTATTTTCTTCTGCCCGGAAGCGCCGGCAGCCAGTGGGCCCAGCCCTTTTTGGGCTGGCCCTTACACCGCTGGGGTATCTGGGCTATCTTGCGCTTAATTGGTATATTTTTGGCGATTCAATGGCTTTTTTTCGCTTTCAGAACGCGCCGCCTTGGTACCAGTCTGTCCGGTGGATCGGCCCAAACCTCGCCCAGCAATGGCAGATGGCGCAGGAGTATCCCGGGCTTGCGCCCTTTATCTACCACCCTCAGCTTGCCTTATATTTTATCACGGCCTTGCTGCTGCTCTGGGGGCTTTTTACCGGCCGGCCGCTGCATTGGCTGCTCTGGGGCGGCGGGTATCTGGGAATCTGCTACCTTTCTGGCTGGCTCATCAGCGGCAGCCGGTACATGTTCGGCTGCCTGCCCCTCTTTTTGCTGGGCGCGAGCTTTCCCCGCCGCGCTGCCCGCCTGGGGCTGGCCGCCCTCTGTGCGGTGCTTTTATACCGGATGGGGCTTTTTTATATGCAGGGGCAGGCAATTATGTGAGCAAAGCGCAGGGCTTGCAGGCTCTGCCGGCCGGGCTGGCGCGTCTCTGGAATCGCCTCACACGGCGGGGCAAGGGATGTACGGGCCGGGCCTATAAAATTGCATTTGGCTTTTTGGGGTGGTACAATATCTCGGGTGCAAGGGATGTAAGACGGCAGAAGGGAGATGCGCGGCATGCAAAATACCACCATCTGCGCGCTGGCTACCCCGCCCGGGCCGGGCGGCATTGCGGTGGTGCGCGTATCCGGGCCGGACGCCTACACGGTGGCGGCACGGGTGTTCCGCCCGGCGGACGCTACAAGACGACTGGAAAAGGCAAAAGGGTACACCGCCCTCTTTGGCCATTTTTTCCGGGCCGGGCAGCCTTGCGACGAAACGGTGGCCCTGTGTTTTCGCGCGCCTAAAAGCTATACCGGCGAGGATGTGGTCGAGCTTTCCTGCCACGGGGGGCCTGCGGTAGTGGAGCAGCTACTGGCGGCCTGCCGCGAGGCCGGCGCCGCGCCGGCCGGGGCGGGGGAGTTTACCCGCCGCGCCTTTTTGAACGGGAGGATCGGCTTGACCCAGGCCGAGGCGGTGATGGGCTTGGTCTCAGCGGCCGGGCGGCAGGGGGCGGCCCTCTCGGCGGCCGCGCTGGGCGGCGCTTTGGCCCGTGAGATTGCGGGGCTTGAGGCAAAGCTTACTGCGCTGCTCGGCCATCTGGACGCCTGGGTGGATTTCCCTGAAGAGGATGTGCCTGAGCTTGCGCCCGAGGCTTTTTGTGCCTGTATTTCCGAAGCTGCCGCCCTGCTGGAAAAGCTTTTGCGGGAATATGGCGCCGGTGCGGTGCTGCGCCGGGGGGTGGACACGGCTATTGTGGGCCGGCCCAATGTGGGAAAGAGTACCCTGCTCAACCTGTTGGCCGGCTTTGAGCGCGCCATTGTCACCCCGCTGCCCGGCACTACCCGGGATGTGGTGGAACAAGCAGTTTCTTTGGGCGAGAGCGGTATCCGGCTAAATTTGGCCGACACTGCCGGCCTGCGGGAAACCGGGGACCTGATTGAGGCCGAGGGCATCCGGCGCGGGCGGGCTAAGCTGGAGCAGGCCGGGCTGGTACTGGCCGTGTTTGACGCCAGCCGCCCGGCCGGCGAGGAGGATGTGGCCCTTGCCAGGGCCTGCGAAGGCCGCTGTGCCCTGGCCCTGCTCAACAAATCCGACCTGCCGGCGCAGTTTGATGAAAAATCCATTGCGCCATACTTTGCCGGGCAAAAGGATGGCCTAAACCGGCGGGGCGGGCATATCCTGCACATCAGCGCAAATGACCCGGCCGACCGCGCCCGGCTGGCCGGCGCCATTGAGGCGCTGCTGGGCACCGCCTCCCTTGACCCCTGTGCGGCGGCGCTGGTGAGCGAGCGGCAGCATGCGGCGGCCCTGGCAGCAAAGAGCCATCTGGACGCGGCCCTGGCCGCCTGCCGCGAGGGCTATGGGCTGGATGCGGCGGGAGTATGCCTGGAGGATGCACTGAACGCTTTGTACGAGCTGACCGGCGAATCGGCCGGCGAGGCCGCCATCGAAGAGGTGTTTTCACAGTTTTGTGTAGGAAAATAAGCGATTGTGCGTTAATATTATGTGGGGAACAAAGCTATGCTGCATCATGACAATCCCCAGAGATGCCAATGTTCCACATGGAACATTTTTGAAAAGAAAAATCCGTTTACCCATACCGACCGTGCCGGCAGCCCTTTTTTGGTTAGTTATCACATGGTGGGATATACCTGCCCCAGGGCGGAAGCCGTACGGCTGCGGATTGTCCAGCTAACCGACCTGCATCTGCATCCAGGCTACCCGCCCCAAAAGCTGGCACGCCTGACACGGCTGGTCAACGCCCAGCGGCCGGATCTGATTGTGTTTACCGGTGATTTGCTGCGCTGCGCCATGCTGAGGCCGCTGCCGCAGGATGCGTTGGGCATTCTGGGCGGGATGAGGGCGCGGTACGGCAAATATGCGGTGCGTGGAAACCATGACCTGCGCGGCTGCCCGCGTCAGCCGGCCTATTATCTAAAAAAGGCGGGGTTTACCCTTTTGTGCAACCGGCGGGAGCTCGTATCATTGCCAAGCGGCCGGCGGATGGTGCTTGCGGGGCTGGACGACGGCAGTTATCATCTGGCCGACCCGCGCACGGTGCTGACGCTGGGGAAGGAGGCCGGATTTCGGCTGGTGTTGGCCCATGAGCCCATGCTGGCCCGTCTGGTACCCCCCGGCGCGGCCGAACTGGTGCTGGCAGGCCACACCCACGCGGGACAGTTTCGGTTGGGCTCCCTGCAAAACCTCTGGATGCCGACCCTGACCGGCCGGTATATCCGCGGCTGGTACGCGGTAAACGGCAACCCACTCTATGTTTCGGCGGGGCTGGGCGAGAGCGGCGTGGGGCTGCGGCTTTTCTGCCCGGCCGAGCTGCCGGTATTTGATTGCTGGATCGGTTGAAAAGAGGGGACATCGGCATGCGCAGGGGAAAGCGGGCCATCCCCGAAGGCCGCTGCCGGGGCAGATATTGCGTGGGGGCAGGCCTTTTTGTGAAAGCGCCCTGCCCTTGGCCCGGTCATAAATTGTGGAACGACATCTGTCCGATGAGCTATGAGCTGCTTGGCAGCGCGGGGCTGGGTCATCGGGATGGGCACGCCAAAAGCTTTGATACAGGATGCCCGGACAGTGGCCGGGTGCGGATTCACGACGAGGGATGAGCGCCTTTAAGATATAGGGGATTCCAAAAGGGCGGGGCCCTTTTAACGAAAGTTCAGGGGCGGGGCTCCTGAAAAAAATTCGGAGGGACTGGTCCGGGCGGCGGCCCGGCCACAAAG
>CAJTSP010000187.1 GCA_910578965.1 uncultured Oscillospiraceae bacterium | reverse complement strand
GCCCACCCCCGTCCCCGCCATTGAGGCGGGAAACTGGGCTTTCCTGTCCTTTTCGGCAGTATCTACCCCGGAGAAGGCAGCCGAGACCGCGCAGCAGCTTGCCGCGCAGGGGGTGCGCTACGCGGTGGTGCCCCTTAAGGATGCCCAGGGCTATATCTATTACGATTCCCGGGTGGAAAAGGCTGCTCAGAGCATTGCCGCCACCACCCTGGATGCCGCAGGCGCGGCCGAGGCGCTGCGGGCGGCCGGGATTGAGCCGGTGGGCGGCGTAAGCGTTTTCCAGGACCCGGTTGCCCCATATACCGACCGCTCGATGGGCGTTTACTACCAGGACACCGATTATTTTTGGCTGGACGCCGCACGGGACGCCGGCGGCAAGCCCTGGCTCAGCCCCTATTCGGAGGCGGCGGTGGGCTTTATCACCTCCCTTTTGGACGAGGTGCAGGCGCTGGGCTACCGGCAACTGCTGCTGGGCGGGGTAAACTACCCGCCCACTGCAACCGACCGCGCGAATTTCCATAACGAAACCGGCGAGGAGCCGACCGCCCGCCTGGCTGCTTTGATTGGCCGGTGGCAGCAGGATGCCGAGGCGCGGGGCGGCGCGGTGTGGGTAGAATACCCGCTCTCGGCCGCGAGGCCCGGGCAGGTACTGCTGGGCGGCGGCAGCCTGGGGCAGTTGGGGATTAAAAACCTGATGTTTACCCTGCCTGCCGAGCAGGAGCCGGAGGAGCGCGAGGCCCTTTTGGCCGACGGGCGCGGCGCGGCCGCAGAGGGCGGCGCTGCCCACCTGGTGCTGCGCAGCGGCGCCGAAGCGGCGTTTGACGAGGCCTTTGGCTGACGACCTGGTTCGGTGTTGGGCGGGCCCGTCCCTTATAACTTGAGGAGGTATGCGCGATGCAGCACTGCTTTGGCCCGGCAAGCATCCTTTTGCCAAAGGAGGGGATTCCGCTTTGGCAATGGGCCTGCCTTGCCTGCGACCAGTTTACCAGCCAGCCCGGGTACTGGCAAAAGGCCCGGCAGGCGGCAGGCGGCGGCCCCAGCGCGCTGGATCTGATACTGCCGGAGGCGTTTCTCGGCGCGCCGGACGAGGCCGAGCGCATAGAGGCCGTGCACGCCGCCATGCGCGAGTACCGCAAAACCGTGCTTACCCGCACGGTAAACGGCTATATCTACCTTGAGCGGCGTACCCAGAGCGGGGTGCGGCAGGGCCTGGTGGGGCTGGTGGACCTGGAGGCATATTCCTACCAAAAAGGGGACGAAAGCCCGGTGCGCCCCACCGAGCAGACGGTGCCCGAGCGCATCCCGCCCCGGCTGGCAGTCCGGCGGGGCGCAGTTCTCGAAACCCCCCATGTAATGCTGCTGCTGGACGACGCCGGGCAGCCGGTGCTTGCCCCCCTGGCCGCGCAGAAGGCCCGGATGCGGCCGGTGTATGCTGGCGAGCTCATGCTGGGCGGGGGCAGCGTGGAGGGTTGGGCCGTGGAGGAGCCGGCCCTGGTGCAGGCAATCACCGATGCGATTGAAGAGCTCGGCAGCCAGGCAGCCTTTGACCGCCGCTGGCCCACCGCGGCCGGCCGCCCGCCGCTGGCCGTTGCGGTAGGGGACGGCAACCACAGCCTTGCTACCGCCAAGGCTTATTGGGAGGAGCTCAAGCCGGCCCTGCCGCCTGCGCAGCGGCAGTCCCATCCGGCCCGCTGGTGCTTGGCCGAGCTTTGCAGCCTGCACAGCCCGGCCATTGGCATTGAGCCGATCCACCGAGTACTGTTTGGGGCCAATTATGCCAGCGTTTTGCTGGCCCTCACCGAGTATTCCGACTATACCGGCGCGGGGCTCTGTGCCGGTGCGCGGGCGGCCGGCTGCCCGCAGACGATGCGGGTACTCTGCGGCGGCAGGGAGGTACCCCTGGGCTTTGCCCACCCCCATGAGCCGCTGGCGGTGGGCACCTTAGAGGCTTTTGTGCAGCGCTACCTGGCCGGACACGCCGAGGTGCGGGTGGACTATGTGCACGGCGGGCAGGCATGCCGCGAGCTTGCCCAAAACGGTGCCATTGCTTTTTTACTGCCTCCCTTTGCCAAGAGCGACATCTTTAAGGGCGTGGTGCAGGGGGGCGTGCTGCCCCGCAAGAGCTTCAGCATGGGACACGCCGAGGAAAAACGGTATTATCTGGAATGCCGCAGCCTTATGCCGGAGGGACATGAAGCCCCGTAAACTCCGGGCGCGGCCGGGCGGCTTACAACAAAAAAGGACGGAAGAAGAATGAAAACCCGATGACATTTCATGATCTTGGACTCATCCCGCCGCTGCTCAGGGCAGTGGAGAAAGCGGGGTATACGGCCCCCTCGCCCATCCAGCAGCAGGCGATCCGGCCGGTGCTGGCCGGGCGGGACCTTTTGGGCTGTGCGCAGACCGGTACCGGCAAAACCGCCGCCTTTGCCCTGCCCATCCTGCAGCGCCTGGCGGCCAGCCGCCCGGCCCACCGGCGGGTGCGCGCCTTAGTGCTCACCCCTACCCGGGAGCTTGCCTTGCAGATCGACGAGAGCTTTGCCGAGTATGGGCGATACCTGCCCCTGCGCCATGCGGTGGTGTTTGGTGGGGTAGGGCAGGGCCCTCAGGTGGCTGCGCTGCAGCATGGAGTGGATATTCTGGTGGCCTGCCCCGGCCGGCTCAACGACCTCATCGGCCAGGGCTTTGCAGACCTTGGCAGCGTCGAGATTTTTGTGCTGGACGAGGCCGACCGCATGCTGGATATGGGCTTTGTCAACGATGTTAAAAAGGTGATCCGCCGGCTGCCACAAAAACGGCAGACCCTTTTGTTCAGCGCCACCATGCCCTCCGAGATCGAGCAGTTGGCCGAGAGCATCCTGCAGGATGCAGCAGAGGTTAAGGTGGACCCGGTATCCAGCACGGTAGATAAGATCGAGCAGAGCCTTTATTATGTGCCCAAGGGTGACAAGCCCGCCCTGCTGGCACGGCTGTTGGGGCAGACTTCGGTTAAAAATGCGCTGGTCTTCAGCCGCACCAAGCATGGGGCCGACCGCATTGCCCGCATCCTCAACAAGGCAGGGGTACCGGCGGCGGCTATCCACGGCAACAAGAGCCAGAACGCCCGGGTAGCAGCGCTTGAGAGCTTTAAGGCCGGCCGCATCAAGGCGCTGGTGGCTACCGATATCGCGGCCCGCGGCATCGATATCAGCGAGCTGTCCCATGTGTTCAACTACGACCTGCCCGAGGTAGCCGAAACCTATGTCCACCGCATCGGTCGTACCGCCCGCGCGGGGCAAAGCGGCTTTGCGGTGAGCTTTTGCAGCCCCGAAGAGCAGGAATACCTGGCCGGCATCGAAAAACTCAACCGTAAGAAAATCCCGGTTGCGGGAGGCGCCCCCGCCCCGGCCGCCGAGGCAAAGCAGGCAGTGGCCGCGGCCGCCAGGGCCAAGGCCGAGGCGCTCCAGGCCCGCATCGCGGCCCGGCAGCAGGCCCGCAGCCCCCAGGCAAAAAAGCAGCGGCCCGTGCAAACGCCGCTTGCCCCGGCGCCCCAGCCCCCTAAAGGGCCCGCCGCGCTTCGGCCCGCGCAAAAGGCCGCGCAGGGTCCGGCTGCCCCGGCCGAGCCGTACCATGGGCCAAAGCCCTTTTGGATGCCGGGAAAAAATCCAACAAGAAAAGAGGAACCGCTTGTGGAGCAAAACCGTCCCGAGGTCGGCGAAGGCCTGTCCGCCAGCGCAAAGCGCCGCCGTCGCCGCCGCCGCGCCGCAGGAACCCCCGCCGCCCAGCCCGCGCCGGAGGCAAACCCCTCGGCGCCGGCCCGTCCGGCCCGTCGATGGGCAGGGTGACGCCGCCATGGCTTTTCATATACTCCT
>CAJTSP010000186.1 GCA_910578965.1 uncultured Oscillospiraceae bacterium | reverse complement strand
GGGTGGAATGGTCGGCTCGGCTGCGGGGGCATCTGCCGGGGCTCCCGCCGGCGCCTGTTCCGCGGCCGGGGCATCTTGCAGCCCGGCCGGGCTTTCGCCGGCCTTTTGCTGCACATCCTGCCCGTCGGCGGGGGCGCCCCCCGTTCCATCCGACGGCGCGCCGGCGGGCTTTGGGGTGTCTGCCGGCGGCGGGCTGAAGGGCGGCAGCTCGCCTCCTTCCATGATGACCTTGAACTCCTCGCCCGAGAGCTTTTCGCGTTCGATCAGGGCTGCGGCCACCTTGTGCAGCTCCTCCATATGCTCGCTGAGGGTACGGCGGGCAGTCTCATAGGCTTCGTCCACAATATCCCGGATCTCGCTGTCGATCTCGGCCGCGATGGTCTCGGAATAGCCCTTGCCCTGCCCAAAATCCCGGCCGAGGAAAGTCTGCTGCGGGTCCGACCCATACACGACCGGGCCCATCCGCTCCGAAAAGCCGTACCGGGTTACCATGGAGCGGGCGGTCTCGGTAGCGCGTTCGAGGTCGTTGGAGGCGCCGGTGGATATGTCGTCCAGCACCAACTGTTCGGCCACCCGGCCGCCCAAAAGGCTCACGATCCGCTCCTGCATGGCGGTGCGGGTTACATAGGAGGCGTCCTTATCCGGCAGGTACATGGTATAGCCGCCGGCCGCGCCGCGCGGGATGATGCTGATCTGATGCACCGGGTCGTTGGTGGGGCAGAACCAGCTTGTAATGGCGTGGCCCGCCTCGTGGTAGGCGGTGAGGCGTTTTTCCTTTTCGGTCACCACCCGGCTCTTCTTTTCGGGGCCGGCCACCACCTTGATCGAGGCCTCCTCGATTTCCTTTTCGGTAATGGCCTTTTTGCCCCGCCGCGCGGCCAGCAGCGCCGCCTCGTTGACCAGGTTTTCCAGGTCCGCGCCGGCAAAGCCGACGGTAGACTGGGCAATCGTTTTGAGGTTGACGTCCGGCGCGAGGGGCTTTTTGCGGGTATGAACCTTGAGGATTTCCTCCCGGCCCTTTACGTCCGGCAGCCCGACATACACCTGCCGGTCAAACCGGCCGGGGCGCAGCAGGGCGCGATCCAGGATGTCGGCACGGTTGGTGGCCGCGATCACAATGACCCCTTCGTTTGCGCCAAAGCCGTCCATCTCTACCAGAAGCTGGTTGAGGGTCTGCTCCCGCTCGTCGTGCCCGCCACCCAGGCCCGCCCCGCGCTGGCGGCCCACCGCGTCGATCTCGTCAATAAAAATGATGCAGGGCATGCTTTTTTTGGCCTTGTCAAAAAGGTCGCGCACCCGAGATGCGCCCACGCCTACATACATCTCAACAAAGTCTGAGCCCGAGATGGAGTAAAAGGGCACCCCGGCCTCCCCCGCGCAGGCGCGTGCCAGCAGGGTTTTGCCGGTACCCGGGGGGCCCACCAGCAGAACGCCATGAGGGATGCGCGCGCCCAGCGAATTGAACCGGCCGGGATTTTTGAGGAACTCGACGATTTCCTCCAGCTCCTCCTTTTCCTCGTTGGCGCCGGCAACGTCGGCAAAGGTTGCTTTGCGCTTGGATTCCTGCTGATCCTTGACCTTGGCGCGGCCCACATTCATCACGCCGCCGCCCTGGCCGCCCCGGTACATGTTGAAAAATACAAACACCATGCCCCCGATGAGCATGAGGTAAAGCATGATCTCAAACCAGGGGATGCTCGCCTTGGGCGGGGTCATGTCGTATTCCATCGGGGCGTCCGGGTTGGCCGCATTGTAGCTGGCCTCGTATTCGTCCAGATGCTCGATGAAAAACACGGTGTAGGGCAGCTTATAGCTTACCTTTATGACGCCGCCGTTTTGGGGGCCGTCCTGCTCGGCAGCGCCGGCGCTGAGGGCCGCGTTCAGCAGCCCGCCCGGCCGGCCCTGGCCCGCAGCGGCCGAAGAATCCGGCAGGGCAACGGGGCCCTCTTTCAGGCTCAGCTCAATAACCCCGGTGTTGAGGTCCAGGTCAAAGTGGGTGACCTGATTATTCTGGAAATAATGCACCACCTGGGAGTAGCCCATGGTCTCGGGCGCGGCCGAAAGGGTGGAAAAAAGGGTAACCGCCATCATGATAAGCGCCAGCAGCACCGCAATGTAAATGCCGTTGAAATGAGGTTTCCTCTGCAAAAAATCAACTCCTGTTTGCCCGAGCGGGGCCCCGCGCGGGGCGGCTTGGGAAGGGTTTTTAAGGATCTGCCCGGCGCCGCAGGCAGGGCGGCGCCCGCCAGGGGCCGCCCTTGGCAGCCCCGCTTTGACGAGCCTGCCCGTTAGGGAAACGGCCCGGCTTACCGGGTATAGACTGCCGGCTTGAGGATGCCCACATAGGGCAGGTTGCGGTATTTCTCGTCATAATCCAGCCCATAGCCTACCACAAACTCGTCCGGTACCACATAGCCGACATAGTCCGGCTGGACATTGGCCCTGCGCCGGGAGGGCTTATCCAGCAACGCGGCAATGCGGATACTGGCAGGCCCACGGTCCCGCAGCAGCTCGGTGAGGTAGGTAAGGGTCATGCCGGAGTCGAGGATGTCCTCCACAATTAAGATGTCCCGGCCGGCCAGGTCGATATCCAGGTCCTTGATAATCTTGACCACGCCGCTGGTCTTGACCCCCGAGCCATAAGAGGATACGGCCATAAAGTCGATGCTGCAGGGCACCGTAATGTGGCGCATCAGATCGGCCATAAACACCACCGAGCCCTTGAGCACCGAAACCATCAGCAGGTTTTTGCCCTCGTAATCACGGCTGATCCGCGCGCCGAGCTCGGCGCATTTTTGCCGTAGCTGCTCCTCGCTGAAGAGCACCTGCAAAATATCCCCGTTCATTCCCATCTTGGCACTTCCTTTTCCCCCGGTAGCGGGGTGATAATCAAAACATCCCGGGTGCCCGGCCCTGGGGCCAGCCCCTCCGCAAAGCCCTGGCCCCAAAGCCAGAGCACCTGACTCCCCCGTGCCAGCAGCGGCAGCAGCACGCGCTCGGCCGGGGCGAGGCGAAGCTCCTGATACAGCTTTTTGAGCGGCTTGCCCACCCCCCGGCGCGGCGGACGGAAAGTATCGCCCGGCCGGCGGGTGCGCAAAAATACATTATCTTGTATTTTAGCATAATCCGCGCAGGAGTTTAAGTCTTTTTTGTGAAAACCGGCAAGTTTCATAAATTTTTCATAGCTGACCACCCGCGCGTCCAGTGAATAGCCGCCGCCGAGTCCCCAGACGCCGGGCGAAAATGCCGAGCACGGGGCCGGGGCGGCAGCAGAAAAACCGTTTTGCGCGCGGCCAGCGCCCGAGACGTTGCGGGCGGCGCAGAGCCAGAGCCCGCCCTGCCCGGCAGCGAGGGCCGCGCAGGCCGAGAGCTGCACCGCACCCTTGCCACGGGCTATCAGCGCTTTGAGCAGCGCCATCCGCCGTTCACCGGCATCAAGGCCCGGCCCGGCCCGCTCCAAAAGGGCCAGCAGGGCCGCGTCCAGCACCGGCTCTTCCTCTGCCAGCGCGGCCTGCAGCGGGCCCAACCCCCAGCCGGCAACCCGCATAGCCGGCAAAGGGGCCCATGCCGCCCCCTGCGCGCCGGCGGCCGGGGGAGGCGGCTGCGCCCCCTCCGGCAAGGCAGCCGACTGTAACAGGGTTTCCCCTTTGGCGGCAAAATACCCGTCCAGCCGCTGCATCCGCCCGCAAAAAGCCGCAATGTGCAAAAGCGCCGCATCGTTTACCGAGCCCAGCGCCGGCAGCGCCTCGGCCCGCAGCCGGTTGCGGGCATAGGCCGGGTCGGCGTTGGTCTCGTCCTGCACATAGGGGATACTTAGCGCGGCGCAGTAGCCCTCGGTCTCGGCGCGGCCCACCGCCAGCAGCGGCCGGGCAAA
>CAJTSP010000185.1 GCA_910578965.1 uncultured Oscillospiraceae bacterium | reverse complement strand
CGCCTATCCTGTGGGCGGGGGGCCGGGCGTTTTGCCGCTCCGCAGGCGGGCAGGGGCCCTGCCCGCCCGGGCGCTTGCAAAAAGGGGCCGCGCCGGCGCGCAAAACCGGCGCGGATCAGCGGCGGCGAGATAAGGCGAGATAAGAAAACAAAGATTCCGAACAAAATGCGATCCACCGAACATTTGCCGGGCGGCCGGGCATGGCTGCCCTGAGCGTACATCGCATCAAAATGCAAAACACAGAAAGGGGCGCGCAGATGGGCGTTTTTTTGATTGCGGAGGCAGGGGTCAACCACAACGGGAGCCTTGCCATGGCCAAGGAAATGGCCCTTGCCGCAAAGCAGTGCGGGGCCGACGCGGTCAAGTACCAGACCGCCGTGCCCGAGCTGGTGGTATCCCGCTTTGCCCAAAAGGCCGAGTATCAAAAAGCCTCCACCGGCGCGGGCGAAAGCCAGCTTGAGATGATCCGCCGGCTGCACTTTGATTTTGACGCGCACCGCGAGCTGAAAAGGTACTGCGATTCCATCGGCATCCAGTACCTCTCGGCCCCCTTTGACCTGCCCAGCGTGCGGTTTTTGGCGGGCCTTGGCCTGCCCGCCCTCAAGGTGCCCAGCGGCGAGATCACCAACCTGCCCTACCTGGAGGCGGTGGCGGCGGCAAGGCAGCCGGTCATCCTCTCCACCGGCATGTCCACCCTGCCCGAGATTGAGGACGCGCTGGCCGTTTTGGAAAACGGCGGCTGCCCCGGCGTGACCCTGCTGCACTGCAATACCGAGTATCCTACCCCTTACGAGGATGCAAACCTTACTGCCATGCTTGAGCTTTATGAGGCCTTTGGCCTGCCGGTGGGCCTTTCGGACCATACTCCCGGGTGGGAGTGCGATGTGGCGGCGGCGGCGCTGGGCGCGGTGGTCATCGAAAAGCACTTTACGCTGGACAAATCCCTGCCCGGCCCGGACCACCAGGCCAGCCTTGCCCCAAACGAGCTGGCCGCCATGGTGGCGGCGGTGCGGCATACCGAGGCGGCGCTGGGCAGCGGGCGCAAGGCGGTGAGCCCCAGCGAGGCCAAAAACAAGCCCATTGCCCGTAAAAGCATTGTGGCGGCCCGGGCCATTGCGGCGGGCGAGACGTTTACCGAGCAAAACCTCACCACCAAGCGCCCGGGCAGCGGCGTCAGCCCTATGCGCTGGCACGAGGTGCTGGGCCAAAAAGCCCGCCGCGCCTTTGCCGAGGACGAGCCCATCGAGCTGTAGCCTTTTATCCCCCCTGTATCCCGCGACGGGGCGTTTTTAAGGCGCGTTTGCCCCGCTGTGCCCTGTCTTTCCGCTCCCATCCCGCCGCCGAAAGGAGGATGCCCCATGTTCTGGGCTGTTTTTTGCCTGTTTGGGCTGCTGGCCCTGGCGCTGGCGCTGGGCCTGCTTTTGCAAAAGCCGTTGGCCGACTGCCTGCCGCTGGGCGCGTTTGGGGCTATCCTGCTGCTCTATCTGGCCGGGCTGCTGGGCGAATTGCGGCTGGGCATCGCGGCGTTGTGCCTTGCCGCCCTTGCCCTCTGCGCGCTGGCGGGCCGGGCGGTGGTGCGGCGGCCCTCGGTGCTGGGGCCGCAGCTTGCGGCGGGCCTTGGGCAGGCGGGCCTTTTTGTGCTGCCCTCGGCCCTGCTGCTCTGTTTAAGCTGGGGACGCATATCCACCGTGTGGGACGACCTCAGCCACTGGGGCCGCGCTGTGCGGGATATGATCGCCTGGGACAAGCTCGCCTGCATCCCACAGGCTACCACCACCTACAAGGGCTACCCGCCCGCCTCCTCCCTGTTTGAGTACCTTTTTGCCCGGTACGCCGGGCCCGCGGCCGAAAGCGCGGCCATCTTTGCGCTGGGCATTTTGCTCTGCGCCTGTATGATGCCCTGCCTGCGCCGCTGTGCCGGCCGGGGGTGGTGGCTGGGCTTTTTTGCCTGGCTGCCCCTCTTTGGCTTTGCGGCCGTCTTTTTTGAAAAGGCCTACCGCATGCTCTATGTGGACCTCTTGCTCGGCCTGCTCTTTGCCGACCTGCTCTTCCACGCCTTGCGCGGGCAAACCCCCGCCCCCTTCGATTGGGGGTATATCCTTTTGGAATCGGCCGTGCTCTGCCTTACCAAGGAGACCGGCATTGCCCTGTGCGGCTTTGCGGCGGTTATCCTGCTGGCAAACGCCTGGCTCTGCCGCCCAAAGCGGGCCGGCCGCGCCCAGCTTTTGCTGGGGCCGGCGGCGCTGTTGGCCGGTTTTTTGGCCAAGCAAAGCTGGACGGTATACCGCAATTTATTCCGTACCGGCGATGCGTGGGACACCAGCGCCGTTACCTTGCCGGCCCTGCAAAAGGTGCTTTCGGGCCAACTGGCCGGATACCAGCGCCAGTGCATTACCACCTTCCGGCATTACCTCTTTACCTCCAAGCGGTATGCGCTGTGGATCGCGGGGTTTTTGCTGCTGCTGGCGGTGTGGGGCTGGTGGGCCCGGCGCAAAAGGGCCGCGGGGGCGGCGGCGGCCGGCCTGCTGCTGAGCTTTGCGGCCTTTGCCCTCTCGCTGCTGGTGCTCTACCTCTTTACCTTTACCCCCGAGGAGGCCGCTGCCTGCGCCAGCATGAACCGCTACCTCTATAACCACCTGCTGGGGGCCTGGTATCTGGGCATGTTCCTTTTGCTGGACCACGCCTTTGCCGCCGGCGTGCCCCAAAAGGCGCGCGCGGCCTGCCTGGGCGGGCTGGCGGCGGCCTTTTGCGGGGCGGCGGTGCTGCTGGGCACCCCGCAGTACATCGGCAGCCTGCTGCCCCCCTTCTGCTTTGCCGAGACCCGGCAGGCCAACGCCGCGCGGGACATTTCGGCCGGGCTGCGGGCCTGCCGGGATCAGATCAGCCGGCAGGACACGGTGCTGATCCTGGCGCAGGACGCGGGGGGCCAGCCGCTGGACGATTACAGCGCCTTGCTGCTCTCCTACGAGGCCTCGCCGGCCCACGCGGTGGTCTGCGGCGAGGACCTTGGCCCCGAACAGCTGGCCCAGCGCCTGGCCGGCTGCGGCGCTACCTGCCTTTATCTTTACAGCCTGCCGCCCCGGTTACAGGCTGCCGGGGATGAGACCCTGCGTCCCGGCGGCTTTTACCGGCTGGACGCGGCGCCCTGAAAAACGGGTCACTGTGGGGGCGCTGTGCCCCTGTCTGGGCGTTGCCCACGGCCCGCCGCAGATACCCCAGGCCCGCACAAAGGAGCGAAACGAATGGAGAAAAAACAACTGGCCGTCATCACCAGCACCCGGGCCGAGTACGGGCTTTTGCGCCCGGTGCTGCAAAAGCTGGCGGCCTCAAACTGCCTGGAGCCGGTGCTGCTGGTCACCGGGGCGCACCTTTCGCCCCGGTACGGCGAGACGGTGCGCGAGATCGAAACCGACCCCACCGCCCCGCCCATCGCCGAGCGGCTGCCCATTTTGGCTGAGGGCGAAACCACCGCCCAAACCGTGGCCCGCACCCTTGCGGCCTTTACGGCCTGCTTTGCCCGCCGCCGGCCCGACGCGGTGCTGGTGCTGGGCGACCGGTACGAGATTTTTGCCGCCGCGGCGGCCGCGGCGCTGGCCGGCCTGCCCATCGCCCACATCAGCGGGGGGGACGTCACGGCCGGTGCGGCGGACGATTGGTACCGCCACTGCATCACCAAGATGGCCTGCCTGCACTTTCCCAGCTGCGCGGCGTATGCCCGGCGGCTGGTGCGCATGGGCGAAGCGCCCCAAACGGTGCATCTGGTGGGGGGCCTGGGGGACGAAAACATCCGCAGCATGCCCAAATTAAGCCGCAAAAAGCTTGCGGCCAGCGTGGGGCTGGATCTCTCGGGCCGGTACGGGCTGGTTACCTACCACCCCGAAACCGCCCCCGGCGCGCCCGACCCCGAGGCC
>CAJTSP010000184.1 GCA_910578965.1 uncultured Oscillospiraceae bacterium | reverse complement strand
TTAGATATGTTTACAATTTTCAAAGACGATATATAGCTATATAAAACAAAAATACTGTATATTTAGGCAAAAAATTACCGCTTATTGAAGCTTATCCTTAAAAACATTACCTATTTAATAATCTTTTATTGACAATCATCCTGCGACGCGATATAGTAAGTACAGCAAACCTTTTAGGAGGGGGTTATCCCATGCCAGCAGCAGATCCGCCTATGGGTAAAGTACCCGCGTATATGAGGATCTATTCCGACCTGCATATGAAGATGAAATCGAACCGTTACCCGGTGGGGACATTTTTGCCAACAGAGCCGGAATTGGAAAAGCTATACGGTGTGAGCCGCACAACGATCCGCCGGGCAATCGCTCTTTTGTCTCAGCAGGGGTTTGTCCGAGTTACGCAAGGCCGCGGTACAGAGGTCATCAAGCCGATGCCCTACAGGCGTTTCGCCAACGTCAAATCTATTTCCACTGCATTCAGCAGCCCGGAGGCGGAGGTATCCGCAGCCAACCTGTCACAGATTAACATCGACCTGATCCCGGCAAAAAAGGAAGTGGCCAATGCATTGGATCGGGTGCCAGGCAGCATGCTGTATCGCCTGCAGCGGCTGGTCCGCTTGCTGGACGGGAGGCCCGTGGCGCTCCTCGTCAACCTGATCCCGTCCGACCTTGTGCCGAATTTTCAAAGCTACGCCAACACCTTTACCGATCTGTACTCGTTTTTAAGCGAAACCTACGGCATCGAATATCTTTCCAGCCAGGAGCACATCACTGCAAAAGCGGCAACCATCCTCGAATCCAACGCCCTGAATGTCGAGGTCGGTTCTCCGCTGCTCTACTGCATTCGGGTTGCTCAGTGCAACCATGGGCCGATGGAATACGCCTATAGCACCTATGTACCGGATCTCCACTCGATCGTCATTAATATGGATGTGCGGGATTACGCTCTGGTCTGATCCCCTTTGCCGGTACCGCGCAGAGGGATGTCTGTCGGAGCGCGTATTACAGGAAATGGCTGCTCCATGGGCCAAACCGCCCGGATATTTCGAAAAAGGCGTATAAAAGGTCAGGCCCCGAAGGCCGTTTCGGCGCCCTTTTTCTCTATTCAGCACGGGCGCTGGTTTATCCCGCTGCTGTCATATACAGCAGATCCGTCTTGAGCTTTTGAGGTTTTCCAGCCATTCCTCCTCAAACGCAAAAGGCGGGCAGGGCAACCCTAAAAGGGTTGCCCTGCCCGCCTTTTTTACACACCTTTTGCAATAGTCCCCGGACAGGGGGACGGGGGCCCTGCCCCTAAGATTGCCCTAAACGGCTATGCCGTTTTGCGGCCGCGGGCCTGTAGCTGATCCAGGTTGACGGTTACGGTGTGGCGCACGGGGGTCCAGCCGACCTTGGCAAAGCAGGCGGCCAGGGCAATGGGCAGGTAGGTGGCCATGTATAGGGGGAAGGTAAAAAAGCTTGCAAGCTTTTGCCCGATGGAAGCGTGGATGTGCTTCCACTCGGTGATGCCGGCCAGCATCCCCATACCCAGCAGCGAGCAGTAGCTGCCCGCCGCCATGGTGGCCGCCGTGCTCAGCAGGGCCGCCGGGTGCCCCGAGAGGATCGAGGCCGCCGCTGCAAACAGCAGGCTGAGGGCCGAAAAAAGGATCATAGGCATATTGCACAGCAGGATGTCGGCACAGGCAAAGTTGCCCCGCAGCGCAGACCTTGCCATGGCAGCCCCATACCGGCTCACCACCTGCATAAAGCCCTTGCACCAGCGCATCCGCTGCGGGATGCTGGCGGCCAGGGTCTCGGGCTGCTCGTCAAAAAACTCGGCATCCGCGCAGTACCCGATCCGCCGCCCGGCCAGGATCTGCTCAGCCGAAAACTGGAAATCCTCACACAGCAGGTGCCAGGGCCAGCCGCCCGCCTCGCGTAAAATCCCCTCGCTCACCAAAAACCCGGTGCCAGTTACGGTACAACTGGTACCCAGCATCATGCGGGCGGCGTTGAGATACCGCGCCTCACGGATAAAGCACAGGGCGTACCCGCCCGCAATCCAGCCCTTATAGTTTTTGGAGTTGCGGTACCCGGTAACGATGGGACAGGAGGATGAGAAGGCCGAGTCCATCTGCCGGATAAAATCCGGGCTTAACAGGTTGTCCGCATCAAACACAAAATACCCGTCGTACCGCCGGCCCAGCGCCCAGATGCGGTGCAAAAGGTAATCCAGCGCATAACCCTTGCCCACATGCTGTTTGTCGAACCGCTCAAAGCAGACCGCCCCCCCTGCCCTGGCCACGGCGGCCGTGGCGTCGGTGCAGTTGTCGGCCGCAACATATATATCCGCCCCTTTAGGATAATCCTGCGCACGGATGCTTTTGAGCAGCTCGGGCAGCACCGCCTGCTCGTTGCGCGCACAGACCAACACCGCATATCTCCGCTTGCATTCCGCCGCCGGATAACGCGGTTTTTTGAACAGGGTCAGCAGGGTATAAAAGCCCTGGTACAAGCAGCAAACAAACAGCGCAGCCATCATGGCTTGGCTGAGCATCGTAAATTCCCGCGCCATCTTCGCCCTCCTTTTTCGGCCCTGCCTTTTCATCGCGGCGGGCCGCGGCTTTTGCCGGCGGCTGTTTTATGCTCCCGGCCGTTCTGTTTCTTAATACGAGGCAGGGGCGCTTTGTATTTCAGTTTCCAGTTAATTCTTGCCGCCGCGTAAAGAGCAGCGCTTTGCTGTATATGTTTTGACAAAAAATTGCCGGGCAAGGCGGAAAACGCCTTGCCCGGCAAAAAGCTTTTTCGGCTTACGGCTGCCTGCGGCCGCCCCGCCCTTTTGGGTCGGCCCGGAGATCAAAGGGCGGTAAACTCGTCGATGAGGGTAACCAGCTTTGCGATTTCAGGCTTGGAAATCTGTGCGCTCGCTCCTAACTGCTGGCCCTTGCGGCGCATTTCATCATCGATCAGGGAGGAAAACAGAATAACTGGCAGGGTATGCAGCTCGGGGGTCTCGCGGATCATCTTGGTGAGGCGGTGGCCGTCCATCAAGGGCATCTCGATGTCCGAGACAACGCAGGCCACATGCTGGCGTACCTCGTCGCCGCTGGCCTTGATCTCATTTAAGTAATCCCATGCTTCCTGGCCGTTGTCGGTTTTGATGGTATTGACATAGCCCGCGCGGTGCAGGGACTCGATAATCATCTTGGACAGCAGCATCGAATCCTCTGCAATGAGCACCGGGGTGTCCCGCCGCTGGCGCTCGCCAAGCTTTTCGATGTCCGAAAACTGGATGCCGGTCTCGGGGCAGATTTCCGAGACAATCTTTTCAAAGTCGAGGATGGTGATAAGCTGCCCGTTGTATTCGGCCACCGCAGTAGCCACCCCTTCGTCTCCGCCATAGATAAGCTTATCCGGTTTTTGCATATGGGTCCAGGAGATACGGATAATGCCCACCACCGAGTGCACATGGAACGCAAAGGTCTGCTGGTTAAACCGGGTGATGATAAAAATGTCCCGCTCAGGGTTTTCGGAGGGCGGCAGCCCCAGATAGTGCGCCATGTCGATGACCGTGATGATCTCGTCCCGCGGGCGGAAGATGCCCTCAACATCGGGATGGGATTTCTGCATCGGCTTGGTGCCGGTGGCAACCATAATCTCGCTTACCTTGGCCACATTGATACCATACAGTTGGTCGGCAATTTTGAATTCCAAAACCTCCAGCTCGTTGGTACCGGATTCCAAAAGGATATTAGAGCGTTTCGGTTCTTCCATGCTGTCCTCTCCTTACAAGGCAAAATAGAGCTCTGCGGCTCGAAAAGGCCTAATTATCTATAAAATAATATTCGTCAGCGTTTTGACGTTTTTAACTCCATCCGGCCAAAAAATGCGGGCCGGGCAAAAAAACCACGCGGGCCGGGGCAATGCGGGCAGGCCGCCCGCATTGCCC
>CAJTSP010000183.1 GCA_910578965.1 uncultured Oscillospiraceae bacterium | reverse complement strand
CCCCGAAGCCGGCAGGCCCGGCAAATAAAATTGCCCCGCCCTCCCAAGGAAGCGCCTTGGGAGGCGGGGCTTGTTTTTTTGCCGTTTTGGAAAAGCCTGCCGCCAGGCGGCACCCCGCTTTTGCGGGCGGGGCCTCGCGGGCCCCTGCTTTTTTACGCCGTCAGGGCGCTCAGCTTCGAGCGGTACAGCCGGGATGGGCCGCCTCCCACCGCTGGCGGAAGGCGTCGCGGTTTTGGCGGTAGCTGGCCTCCACCTCCTTGCTGTAGCCCAGCACAACGCCCGGCATCGCCTGGCCCATCGCCTGCAAGGCGGCCTGCACCTCGGACTGGCCCATCGAGATAT
The DNA here is from genome assembly GCA_910578965.1 of uncultured Oscillospiraceae bacterium. GTDB lineage: Bacteria > Bacillota > Clostridia > Oscillospirales > Ruminococcaceae > UBA7177. Next base: position 3,636 of record CAJTSP010000183.1, on the reverse strand, counting down.
CCCGCTGCTTGCCGTTCATCAGCCGCAGCCGCAGCGCATAGCTGGTGCCGGTTTTGATGACACCGCGGTAATGGTTGGTGGTGCACTGGTAAGCCCAGGCCACCTCCCACGGGCGCATCAGCTCCTGCTTGGCGCCGGTTTCAACCAGGAAAAATTCATCGTCCATCCGCAGGCCGGACACCGGCTCGCGCGACTGATAGAATTGGTCGAACCTCTCCTCCATCTGGGTAGGGTCGCCCATCGAGGCCAGCTTGCGGCGCAAAGCCTTTTGGTAGCCGCCGCCCGAGGCCTTTACCAGCCGCACAATGCCCCATGCCAGCAGCGCCACGCTTACCGCCAGCAGCGCCCAGACCACATTGACGTTGTGGCCGCCGACCTGGTCCACATCGATGTACAGCAGCAAAAACTTTTCCTGCTGGGAGGCGGGCATCTCGTCGTAGTTGAGCGCCTCCTTGTAGTAGCGCAAACGGGTGCCCTCCATCGGCATCACCATGCCGCGCACCTTAAAGACGCTGCTAATGTCCCCCTGCTGGCAGCGCTTAAGCATGGCCCGGGTATCCTTTACCAAGCTTTGGGGCACCCGCAGGCCCATATAATAATCGCCGCAGTCAATCAGGTATTCCATGCTGGTGATGGTTCCGGTGGACACATTGTTGCGGGTCTGCTCGCTGTACATGTAATAATCGTACAGATAGTCGATGTCCGCCTGTACAAAGGTATTTTCCAGCTCCTCCACCGGCAGGTCGGTCAGGGTTTTGGGGGCAAGGACCTGGGGCAGCTTATAGCACCCATAAAAGAAAAAGATGGCCACGCTGCCCACGATCAGCAAAATCGAGATCGGCAGCACCTTGCGCAGGCTTTTGCTCCTGAGCTCCCGCATGGTTTCCACACACACCACATCCTTTTTGCTTGTTGCGCGCCGCATACGGCGACATTCTTATTGTAGCAAGGCGTTTTCCCTTCGTCAAGATACCGCGGCAGCGCATAAACCGCCAAATTTTGCCGCGGGGGTTGACAGGGAAGGTCTATCGTGTTAAACCCAGCAGCAATGGTCTCATGAGTATAGGCCTTCCCGCCGGCATGCGGCGGCAGGTGCGCTCACAACCGCCGTATGCCTGCAAACAGCGTCCCCACGCAGGAGGAGGGGCTTCCGCCCATCTACACCGGCGACGGGTGCCGGCTCTGGCCGGTGCCGGATGGCCAGCCCGCAGGCTGATTTCGGCAGGGGCGGGTCCGCAGCCAAAACGGCCCGGCTAAATATCCCCCGCCGGGCTTCGCCGGGCCGGCCGCCCTGCTTGCCGGGCGGTACGCGTTTTTTGGCAAGGCAGGGTGTTTTGGAGAATCCCGCCACGCGGGCCGTGCGTGCACTTTCAAAGGGGGTCTGCCCCCCTGCCGCCCTGCGCTGCCTTGCCGCAGCGCAGGGCGTTTGCAATATTTGGCCCTTGTGAATCGTTTATATATTTGGTAAAATAGCAAAAAGGAGGGCGCCGCCCATGGCGGACGCGGCCGGGGTTTTGCCGGCTGCGGGGCGTACCCGGTTTTTCGGCCGGTGCAAGCCGCAGGCTGTGTCCAAAGCCGCCCCTGCCCTTCTTAAAGTCCCCGGTTACGGCACAGCTTGGCCCCAATCCCCGCGCGGGGCCGGAGAGGAGAGCCTTATGTATCCTGTGTTTTTTTCGTTTTTCTGCGGGCCGGCCTTCTGGCTGCTGATGGTAGTCGTGTTTGTGGTGCTGGAGCTTGCCACCACGGCGCTGGTTTCGGTTTGGTTTGTGGCCGGCTCGGTGGTGGCGCTGCTGGTAAGCCTGATTACCGGCATCTGGTGGCCCCAGTGGCTGGCCTTTGCGTTGGTAAGCGTAATTTCGCAGCAGCTTGCCAAGCCGCTGGTGGCCCGGCTGCGCGCCCGCCGCGCGCCCGCCCTGAACGCGGACCGCAACGTGGGCCGGGTGGCCACCGTACTCACCCCCGTCGGCCCCGGCCGCCAGGGCCGCGCCCGGCTGGACGGGGTGGACTGGAACGCCCTGTGCGCCAGCCCGCTCGAAGCGGGCGATAGCTGCCTTGTCTTGCAGGTGGAGAGCACCGCCCTGGTGGTGGCCCCAATGCCGAAGGATCCGCCCCCGCCGGAGTTTTTTGCGCAGGACGGCGCCGCGGCGCAGCCTGCCGCAAAACCGGCTCCGTTAAACGCCCAGGAACCGCAGCCTGCCTCTTTGGGCGTCCAAAGCGCCCCCGACGCCGGGCCCCCTGCGCCAGCCACAGAGGACGCGCACAACCCGCCCGCGGCGCAGGGCGGCACGCTTAAAACCGACGAAGCCGAGCCTGAGCCTGCCGAGGTTTCGGGCTGACTGATATAAGAAGATGTACCAATAGCTGCCGCGCACATCCTGGCGGCAAATTTCGGCCCTGCATCTTTCCGCAGGGAAGTGTCTGCCGCAAGCGCCTCATGCGGCCGACCCCGTCTGTCTTTGCCCCAAAATCCTGAAAGCCACCAAGGCTTTCGGCAATTTTGGGGCTGCGGCAGCCAAAAAATTTGCTCGCCATGCTGCGCGCATCGGCTAATGGTACGCCTTCTAAAAATACGCAATGCCTTTTTGTGTAAAAGGCGAAAAGGAGGAAATCATGCCCTTTATTATTGCCCTGATCGTGCTGCTTTTGGTTGCGGTAGCCGTGTTTGTTTCCTGCGTCTGCATCGTGCCGCAGTCCAACGCATATGTTGTGCAGCGGCTGGGCGTCTTTTATGACGTCTGGCGCGAGGGGTTCCATCTCAAGACCCCTTTTTTGGATCATGTGGCCAAGCGGGTGAGCATGAAGGAGCAGGTGGTGGATTTTAAGCCCCAGCCTGTGATCACCCGGGACAACGTGACCATGCAGATCGATACGGTGGTGTTTTTCCAGGTAACCGACCCCAAGCTGTTTACCTATGGCGTCGAGCGCCCGATGGCCGCGATTGAGAACCTGACCGCCACCACCCTGCGCAACATCATCGGCGAGATGGAGCTGGACCACACCCTCACCAGCCGGGACGTCATCAACACCAAGATTACGGCGATCCTGGACGAGGCCACCGACAAATGGGGCATCAAGGTGAACCGGGTGGAGGTAAAAAATATCATCCCGCCGGCCGAGATCCAGGACGCGATGGAAAAGCAGATGAAGGCCGAGCGCCAGCGCCGTGAGAGCATCCTGCGGGCCGAGGGTGAAAAGCGCAGCGCCATCCTGGTAGCCGAGGGCGAAAAGGAAAGCGCCATTTTGCGGGCGGACGCGGTGCGCGAGCAGCGCATCCGGGAGGCACAGGGCGAGGCGCAGGCGATCATGGAGGTACAAAAGGCCCTGGCCGACTCGCTGCGCATGCTCAACGAGGCCGCCCCCAACGACAAGGTACTGGCCCTTAAGAGCCTTGAGACCATGGCCAAGGTGGCGGACGGCAAGGCCACTAAGCTCATCATCCCCAGCGACATGCAGAACCTGGCCGGGCTGGTGACCTCGATCAAGGAGATGGCTGCCGATAAATAAGGCGGCAGGCAAAACCGCACAAGGGGCCCATCCGGCATAAAAAGCCAATCCAGGGGGGCGCGCCTGCCCCAGGGCACCCCTCCGTCTCCGGCCTTGGAACCGCCGCTTTGCGGCGGGGCCTCCGACACGCGC
>CAJTSP010000182.1 GCA_910578965.1 uncultured Oscillospiraceae bacterium | reverse complement strand
CTCTAGCGCCGGGGCAATTGCCCGTAAAACCAGCGAGGTGAGGGTACCCGCTGCAAGGCCCGCCGCAAGCAGCACCGGCGCATAGCCCAGGGCCATAGCGCTGGACAGCACCGCACCTGCGGCAAGCAGTTGGCCCAGGTTGTGCGCAATAGCCCCGCACACCGAAAGGATAAACCAGGTTGGCCGCCATGGCCCGTGCAGCAAAGCCAGCATAACCAAAAACGAAAGCCCCCCGCCGCACACAGACAAAAGCGCCGCTACTGCCCCGCGGGTGAGCAACCCAAAGCCGGCCTTGAGCAACACCAGCGCCAATGCCGGGCGCCAGCCCAAAAAGAGCAGCGCATACAGCACCACTACGTTGGCAAGGCCCGGTTTCATGCCGGGCGCCAGGCCCAGCATCGGGGCGGCGGCCGATTCAAAAAAAGAAAGGGCCATTGCGAGTGCAAACAGCATGCCGCTCAGCGCCACACGGCGCGCTTTGCCCTTTTGCAAACGCCGCCACCTCCTGCCCTTTTAAAACCCTTTCCCATCTTACGGTGCACAGCGGGCAAAGTCAAGCCGGAATCTGAAAAAGAAATTTGACCCGGCGAGGGCTGAGCTATATACTGTATAATAAAGTAAAATATCCTTGCGCGATGAGGCTCCGTGGGTAGAGGCGCGCATGGCAGAAAAGGGGTAGCCGATATGATTCGCAGGGGAATTGCCGTGTCGCTGTCAGCGGCGATGCTGGTTGGCTTTGCCGGCTGCAGCCGCTGGCAGGACGGGCAATACCGCGCCGAATGTGCCGAATTTGACAGCCTTGGCTATCGGGACTACCTGGTGGTCACGGTAGAGGACGGCGAAATTACCCAGGCCGAATACGATGCGGTTGGCGAGGAGGGCGGCCTAAAAAGCGAGGACGAAGCCTACGCCAAGGAAATGAGGCCCATCTGCGGGGTGGATCCGACCGGGTTTTCGGCCGCCCTGGAGGTCTCGATTACTGGCCGCAGCGCCAAGAGCAAGGGGCCTGTGGATGCGGTAACGGGGGCAAGCTATTCCAGCGGCCGGTGCGCCGCCCTATTGAGCGCCCTGGAGCAAAACATGCTCAAGGGCATTTTTGAAACGGTGGTTGTGCAGGGCCTTTTGGAAGCCCCGCCCCAATCGCCGCCCCCGGCGCCGTGAATATTCTGTAAAAAATCGGAAACACTGCCCCCAAAAGCCTTGCAATGGCAGGGGTTTTAGTGTACCATAAAAGCATCGTTTGGCCGCGGCGCAGGCGCTGCGGCCAGACCCACGCGCAGCACGCCGGCCACCGGGTTGCCAAATCGCCCCATCCGTTTCAAACCAACGGTGATGCATGGTTTTACAGCCCGGGCGGGATAGTCTGTGCGCGTATTTTTGATGGATTAAAAGGAGACCCTATATCATGAAAAAGCTGACACCTTCTTTGCTCGCCGTGCTTTTGGCTGCGGCCCTTCTGGCCGGCTGCGGGGGCGGCGCCTCCTCCAACCCCGCTTCTTCCGGCCCGGCGGCTTCGGCCCCCGCAGTATCCACTCCGGCAGATTCGCAGCCGGCCTCTTCGGCCCCCCAGGCAGAATACAACCTAACCGATGTGGTAAGTGCCGTTGAGGCGGCAAACCCGATTGCAAACCCCCGTGAGATCGATGATTTCTCGCTGGAAAACACCTATATGCTCACCATGGACAACGTGGCCGACTTTTGCGGCAGGGTAAGCAACGACGCAGCCAACAGCGCGCTGATTTTGGCCGTGCAGGCGGCCCCGGGCAAGGCAGATGAGGTAAAGGCCGAGCTGGACGCCTACAAAACGGCCCTGGCGGACGGCGGGCTGTATGCCGAATTTGCCGACAAGGAGGCCCAGGCGAAGGAGGCCCGGCTGGTGGTAAAGGGAGACTGCGTGGTATTGGTGATCGCCAACACCGAGGGCGCTCAGTACGCTGATATCGACAAGGCTCTTGACGAGGCGCTGAGCTGAACTAACTGCGCAAAAAAGGCCGGTACCGCCCCGCAGGCGGCGCCGGCCTTCTGCTTGTATATTGCCCCCCAAAAAAGCGCATCCGCCCCGCGGCGGTTATGAGGCCGATGCGGATTTTGTGCGTTCCCCAGATGCAAAAATGTAAGGAGTTGAGCGCGGCTTGGTTTTCAGCACCATTTTGTTCTTGTTCCGCTTTTTGCCCATTACCCTATTCCTTTACTATCTTGCGCCGCCGCGGCTGAAAAACGCGGTGCTGTTTTTATGCAGCCTTGTGTTCTATTCCTGGGGCGAGGTTAAGTTTTTCCCCGTGATGGTGCTGCTGATCCTCATCAACTATGTTTCGGGGCTGGGGATGGAGCGCGCCGACAAGCGACCCGGCCTGCGCCGTTTCTTTTTGATTTTCTCGGTGGTGGGCAGCCTCTCGATGCTGGTGTTTTTTAAGTATACCAACTTTATTATCACCAGCCTCAACGCCCTGCTGGGGCTCTCGCTCGGGCTTATCAGCGGGGTGGAGGTGCTGCCGCTGGGCATCAGCTTTTACACCTTCCAAACCATGAGCTACTCCATCGACGTCTACCGGCGGGACGTGCCCACCGAGCATAACATCATCGATTTTGGGGCCTACGTGGTCATGTTCCCGCAATTGATCGCGGGTCCGATCGTCAAATACCGGGACGTAGCCGAGCGGCTGCACGTCTACAAAAACCGCTATAGCCTTGCCCAGATCGAGGAGGGCGTCTGCCTGTTTACCTTTGGCCTGGCCAAAAAGGTGCTGCTGGCCGATACCATCAGCGCCCTTTGGCTGGATATCATTGGCGTGTACACGGCAAGCGGGGTGCAAACGAGCGCCGGCATCGGCCTTGCCAACGCCTCCACCCCGCTGGTATGGCTGGGGGTTATCGCCTACTCCCTTCAGCTTTATTTTGATTTTTCCGGCTACTCCATGATGGGCATCGGCATGGGCAAGATGCTGGGGTTCGATTTCCCCCAAAACTTTAATATGCCGTATATCTCGCGCAGCATCACCGAATTTTGGACCCGCTGGCATATGACCCTCTCCGGCTGGTTTAAGGAATACGTCTACATCCCCCTGGGAGGCAACCGCAGGGGCAGGGGGCGGCAGATTTTTAACCTGTTTGTGGTCTGGTGCCTCACCGGCATCTGGCACGGCGCCAATTGGAACTTTATCCTCTGGGGACTTTACTATTTTGTGCTGCTGGTGGCCGAAAAGCTCTTTTTGCTGCCGGTGCTTAAAAAAGGCCGGGTATGGCCGCACATCTACACTATGTTCTTGGTAGTGGTAGGCTGGGGGCTGTTTGTGGGCAACGAGCAGGGCGTGGGCTTGGGCATTTTGCTGCGCAAGCTGTTTGTGCCCTCCGGCGGGGTAAGCTGCCTGTACTTTTTGCGCAACTATGCGGTACTGCTAACGGTTTGCGCGGCCTGCTGCACCCCCCTGCCGCTCAAAATCTGGCAGGGCCTTTGCAAAAGCAACTGGATGAAAACCCTTACGGTTGGCCTTTTGCTGGTGTTGAGCGTTTCGTATATTGTTGGCTCGGGGAACAGCCCCTTCCTCTACTTTAACTTTTAAAGGAGGCGCTTTGGATGAAAGAAACCATGCAGGCTCTAAAAAAGCGCCCGGTGCTGCTGCTGTTTTTCGGCTTTTTATTCGGCTTTATGGTGCTGGACGGCCTTTGGCCCAAGAGGGAATTTTCTGAGCTGGAAAACAAGAGCCTTGCGCAGTTCCCCGCCTTTTCGTTTCCCTCCTTGATGCGAAATGAATGGACGGCCAGGTACGGCGATTATGTTAAAGAGCAATTTGCGCTGCGGGATACCTGGATCGACCTGCAAAGCCGCAGCGAGACGATGCTGTTCCAAAAGGCAGAGGTGGGCGGCCAGCTTTTGGGAGCGGATGGCATGCTGTTTACCAAGACCTTTGCCCTAAAAAGCAGCGAGGTAAAGCAACTGCCCCGCAACATCAGCGCGGTGGCGCAGTTCAGCGCGCGGCACCCCGGCCAGGTGACCTTTTTGCTGGCCCCCTCGGCCAGCCTCATCTACCCGGAAAAGCTGCCTTT
>CAJTSP010000181.1 GCA_910578965.1 uncultured Oscillospiraceae bacterium | reverse complement strand
GCCTTGAAGGGTGGGATAGTACCCCCCCTCAAGGGGATTGGCCTGCCGTTACGGCGCACAGGAATGCCGTAAAGTAAAATACCTTTTCATGTTATCTTGTCAAGCCAACTCAACATAAGCAAAGGAGCGTATACCATGGACGAAACCTATACCCTGCATGTAGCGGGCCTTACGCGGGAACTGCCCGTCTGCAAATTAAACGATAAACTGTCTATTGCGGCGTTTATCATGTTTAGCGATGTGGAGCTTACGGTGGCCTGTGCCAAGGAGCTGCTGGCCAAATGCCCCGAGTTTGACGTGATCCTTACCGCAGAGGCCAAGGGCATCCCGTTGGCATATGAGATGAGCCGGCAGAGCGGGAAAAACTATATCCCTGCCCGCAAAGGCGTAAAGCTTTACATGAAGGAGCCGGTTGTGGTAGAGGATCAGTCTATTACCACGGCGGCTAAGCAGACCCTTGTCATCGACAAAAAAGACCTGGATGCCATGAACGGCAAGCGGATCCTGATTGTGGACGATGTCATCAGCACCGGCGGCTCTCTGCATGCGCTGGAGGCGCTGGCCGGGCGCAGTACTGGCACGGTGGTGGGATGTGCGGCCGTGCTGGCCGAAGGCGATGCGGCTCAGCGCGAGGACATCCTCTTCCTTGAACCGCTGCCTCTCTTTTTCCATTAAAGCCATGCGGCGCCCTTTGGCGGTTTTTGGCCTTGGGTTTTTGGCTGCGCAGTGGCTGCTGATTGCGGCGCCGCTGGCGGGGTTCCTGCCGGCGGCGATTTTTACGTTATGCGTATATTTTTGCAAGGGCCGCCGGGGCTATCCGCGCCTGCTTTTGGCGGCAGGCCTGCTGGCGCTGGGGCTGTTTGGCCTTTACCGGGCGCTGCGGGTAGCCCCGGCCGAGAGGCTTTCCGGCGGAGAATACATTTTGCGGCTTGAAATTGCCGAAACGGACGCCTCGTATGGAGATGGCCTTGTTCAGGGGGAGGCTCGTGTCCTGCTGCTGGACGGAGCGAGGCAAAACGGCCTGCGGGTTACCTTTGACGCCCTGCCGGAGTGTGAAGCGGGCGACCTTGTGGAAGGCCGCTTTTTGCTGCGGGGGTTGGAACGGGACGCCTGGCGCTCCTCCCATTACGCCGACGGGATTTTCTTGAGAGCCGAGTACGAGGGCGGCTTTGCCCGGGTGGGGCGTTGGGGTGGATGGCAGGCGGCTGTGCGCGCCCTGCGCAAAGCATTGAGCGCAAACATTTCGCGCTATATCCCAAAACCTTACCGCGGCATCCTGCGGGCGATGGTTACAGGGGACAAAACCGCCCTTTCGGCCGGGCAGCGGCGGCTGTTCCGCTCGGCTGGGCTTTCGCACGTTCTGGTAGTGTCCGGGCTGCATCTGGGCATCCTGTCCGGGTTTTTTGGCGGTAGGAAAAACCGGTACCGGTTTTACAGGCTGCGTGCACTGCTTACCTTGGCCTTTGTGCTGCTTTTGATGGCGGTTAGCGGGTTTGGGCCGTCGGTTTGCCGGGCGGGCGTTGCAGCCATTCTCTGTCAGGTGGGGGCCCTCCTGCTGCTTGCCCCGGACGCCATTACCTCGCTTGGCCTTGCCGCCCTTTTGCTGGGGCTGAAAAACCCCTATGCAGCGGGGGACATAGGGCTTCAGCTCTCGGTTTGCGCTACTCTGGGCGTACTGTTTTCGGCTCGGGCGGTGTGCCGGTTCAGGGCATGGAACCCGGCCAGGGGCATTGCTCAGAAACTGCTGGATAATGCGGCGGGCTGGGTGCTGCCCTCGCTGTTTGCAGTGCTGTTTACCCTGCCCGTGCAGCTATGGCAGGGCCTTGCGGTGAGCGGGGTGGCGCTGCTGGCCAACCTTTTGACCCTCTGGCTGGTAAAGCCGTTGCTACTTTGCGGCCTGGGCTGTGCGGTTTTAGGGTTTATACCCCTTTTGTGGCCGATGCATCGCCTGCTCTCGTTTGCCGGAGGGTTGCTTGCAAAGGGGTTTTGCAGGATTGCCGAGACGCTTGTACAGTTGCCCTTTGCCACCCTTGCGTTACACCGAGGCTATGCGCTGTTTGTTTGGACCTGCCTGTTTTTGCTGGGGCTTTGGGCATGGCGTGTGCGCTGCTTTGGCCGTTTTTGTCTGGCCGCGCCCGGCGTCTTGCTGGTAGCCATGCTCTGCGGCGGGATTCTCAGCCGGGATGTGGTGGAACTGTCCCTGGTGGGCAGCGGATACAACCCCTGCGCGGTGGTGCTGCAAAATGGGCAGGCGCTGGTGCTTTTTCGGGGCGGCAGTGCAAACGCGCAGGCAATAAGCCGGTACCTGGAGCTGCGCGGTATCGGCCCGCCGGATTTGTTAATAGATCTGCGTGCCGCGCCGGGTACGCAGCCTCTTGCCGCGCAAACCACCCTCTTGCTGGAAGAACTGCCCCAAAACCGGGAACAGGTGCAAGCCTTTGGCGAAATTTGCCTGCGGCTGTGGAACGGGGAGCAGGGCAATCTTGTGCTGCTCTCGGCCGATGGCTATACCGCTGCCATGGCCAGCGGCAGCCTGCAATTTGGGCAAGAGGTTGTGGTGGATCTGCTGCTGGCAGGGCCGGGTGCGCCCGGCAGCCTGCAGCCCGGCGCCGTTTTGTACACAAGTGTAGCCTACCCCTGGCTGGATCGTTTGCCGCAGGGCTGTACCCGCCTTTATTCGCATACCGGCCCGACACTGCGGCTGCGGCCGGGGCGCTCGGTAACTTTTGAGGAGGTTTTGCATGATCCATAGTGAAACAGCCCTGGATGCGGCTCTCAAAAAAGGGCTGCCGGTGTATTACTTCTATGGGACGGACGCGTTTTTTTTGCAGCGTGCCGCGCAGAAGGTGCTCTCGGCGCTGGAAGGGGAAGATTCCCCGGCCCGGGATGTGGAGATAACCCGGATAGACGGCCCTGCGCCGGATATTGGAGAGCTTGTAATGGCGGCAGGCGCGGTTTCTTTGTTTGGCACCCGCCGGGTGATCCTGCTGCCGCAGCTTCAGCCGTCTGCCTATACCGACAAGGACCTGGACGCCCTGTGCGACCTGCTTTCCAGTGCTGAAAATGCGGTGTTTGTGATGGCTACCCGGTTTGAGGATGAACGGGCGCTCAAAAATATGCCAAAGAGGGCCGAACGGCTGATTGCCCAGTGCGGGCAGATAGGGTATGTGGCCCAGATGGCAGCCGCCAGCGTGCGGGATATGGCCCAGTTGCTCTCGGCCCGTGCCCGGCAGTTGGATACCGCCCTGCCGGATGGAACCGCCCGCCTGATGCTGGAGCGTTGCGGGCCGGATTTCTTTTTGCTGCAAAACGAGCTGGACAAGCTGGCGGCGGCCTCGGGCTACACCGAGATTACGCCCGAACTTGTCCGGCAGATGGGGGTACAGAGCCTTGAGGCGGACGTGTTTGAAATGATCCGGCTCATCAACGGCAAAAATGCCGCGGCGGCCTGCAAAAAGCTGCGAACCCTGCGGCGTGCGCAGAACGACCCCGCCAGCATTGCGGCGGCAATGGTTGCAAGCTATTTAGATATGTACCGGGTCAAGGCCGGGCAGGAGGCCCAGCGTTCTTACCAGCAGGTGTTTAAGGATTTTGCCTATACCGGCAAGGACTACCGGCTCAAAAAATCCGGCGAGGCGGCGGCCCGCTACTCCAAGCGCCAGCTTGCGGCCTGTTTGCGGGTTTTAGGGGAACTCGACACCGCTCTTAAAAGTTCCCCCCTCAATAAGGATATTTTGTTGGAGCAGGCGGTTTGCCGCCTGGCCACAGCGGGGGATCGCTGATGGAGCGGCTGCGCATTGAACAGGTGATTTTGGTAGAGGGCAAATACGACGCCACAAGGCTTGCGGGCCTTGTGGACGCCCTGATTCTCACCACCGACGGCTTCGGCATCTACCGCAACCGGGAGCTGCAAGCCCTGCTGCGCACTGTGGGCCGGCAGCAAGGCATCCTGCTTTTGACCGACCCGGACGCTGCAGGCTTCCGTATCCGGCATTTTGTCACCGGGTTGGTGGGGGAGGAATATGTTCGACAGGCGTATGTACCGGCTCTGCCTGGCAAGGAGCCGCGCAAGGCGCGGCCCGGCAGGGAGGGGCTGCTCGGGGT
>CAJTSP010000180.1 GCA_910578965.1 uncultured Oscillospiraceae bacterium | reverse complement strand
CCCTTTGTCCCCGTTTGATAGGCCGCCCGCGCCTTTGCCTGCCGGCACAGAGCATAAATCGTTAAAAAATTGTCAGAAAATCCCTTGCGCGGCAGCCGGGGATTGTTTATAATAAAGGGGTAAACGCGCGCAGCCCCCTGCGCGTTTTGATTGTTGGAATGAGCGGCGGCAGCGGGGCCGCGCCTCATGCCGCCGGGCAAACAAGATGGAAGGAGATCGATCAAGATGGGCTTAGGCAAAAAGACGGTTGAGGAGCTGGCGGTTGCCGGCAAGCGGGTACTGGTGCGGTGTGATTTCAACGTGCCGATGAAGGATGGCAAAATCACCAACGACAACCGCATTGTCGCGGCGCTGCCCACCATCAAAAAGCTGATTGAGAACGGCGGCAAGGTCATTTTGTGCAGCCATCTGGGCAAGCCCAAAAACGGCCCGGAGGCCAAGTTCAGCCTGGCCCCGGTGGCGGTGCGCCTGGGCGAATTGCTGGGCAAAGAGGTTGTGTTTGCCGACGACGACACGGTTGTAGGCGAAAATGCCAAAGCCGCCGTGGCCGCCATGAAGGACGGGGATGTGGTGCTTTTGCAGAACACCCGCTTCCGCGCCGAGGAAACCAAAAATATCGATGCCTTCAGCAAGGAGCTGGCCAGCCTGGCCGACTGCTATGTCAACGACGCTTTCGGCAGCGCCCACCGCGCCCATTGCAGCACCGCCGGCGTGACCGATTATATCAAGGACACCGCCGTAGGCTATCTGATGGAGAAGGAGATCCGGTACCTAGGCAACGCCTTAAACGACCCGGTGCGCCCCTTTACCGCCATTTTGGGCGGCGCCAAGGTGGCCGACAAGCTCAATGTCATTGCCAACCTGCTCGAGAAGGTGGACACCCTGATTATTGGCGGCGGCATGGCCTATACCTTCCAGGCGGCCAAGGGCTACGAGGTAGGCACCAGCCTGATCGACAAGGAAAAGGTCGGGTACTGCAAGGAGATGATGGCCAAGGCCGAGGCCAAGGGGGTCAAGCTGCTACTGCCGGTGGACAATGTGATTGCCGCAGAGTTCCCCGACCCGATCGACGGCCCGGTGGAGGTCAAGGTGGTCAAGGCCGACTCGATCCCTGCCGATATGATGGGCCTGGACGTTGGCCCCGAGACCCGCAAGCTGTTTGGCGAGGCGGTAAAGTCCAGCAAAACCGTGGTGTGGAACGGCCCCATGGGCGTGTTTGAGAACCCCACCCTGGCGGCCGGCACCCTGGCCGTGGCCGAGGCGATGGCCGAGGCCGACGCCACCACCGTAATCGGCGGCGGCGACAGCGCGGCGGCCGTGATGCAACTGGGCTTTGGCGACAAGATGACCCATATTTCTACCGGCGGCGGCGCCTCGCTGGAGTATCTTGAGGGCAAGGTACTGCCCGGCATTGCCTGCATCCAGGACGCATGAGCCTTTTGTGCGGCGGCAGACTGCCGCCGCACATTTTCGCGCCCCGCCTTTGGCGCGCGGCCGCCATTTGGGCCCCGCGCCTACAACGAAAGGAAAGTTGAGGGAACCTTATTATGAATAAACAGCTCCGCAAAGCAGTGATTGCCGGCAACTGGAAGATGAACAAAACCCCCACCGAAACCGCCGGGCTGATTGGGCAGCTTAAAAGCGCCGTGCAGAACCCCGGCTGCGAGGTAGTGATCTGCACCCCCTTTACCAGCCTACCCTGCGCGGTGGATGCCACCAAGGGTAGCTGCCTGCATGTGGGGGCCGAGAACGTGCATTTTGAGGCCAGCGGCGCCTTTACCGGCGAAATCAGCGCCCCGATGCTGACCGACCTTGGGGTGGAGTATGTGATCGTGGGCCACAGCGAGCGCCGGCAGTATTTTGCCGAGACCGACCAGACCGTGAACAAGCGCACCCTGGCCGCCCTGGCCGCCGGGCTCAAGGTGATTGTCTGCGTAGGCGAGAGCCTTGGCCAGCGTGAGGAGGGCGTCACCGAGGAGCTGGTTCGCTTACAGGTAAAAATTGCGCTGCAGGGCGTTACGGCCGAGGCGCTCAAAAATGTCATTATTGCGTATGAGCCGGTCTGGGCCATCGGCACTGGCCGTACCGCTACCGCCGACCAGGCCCAGGAGGTCTGCGCCGCCATCCGCAGGGTGGTGGGCGAATTGTACGGCCAGCCGGCCGCCGACGGGCTGACCGTGCAGTATGGCGGCAGCATGAACGCCGGCAACGCGGCCGAGCTGCTCTCGAAGCCGGACGTGGATGGCGGGTTGATCGGGGGCGCGTCCCTCAAGGCCGATGCCTTTGCCGCCATTGTGGAGGCCGCCGGCAGGTAAGCCGTCCAGACGGGGGAATGGCCCGGGCCGCGGCGGGAAACCAAACCGCCGCACGGGGGCCTTAGCGGTGGTTCCATACGAAAACAAAGCCGTAAATTCTACTGGCCAGCCGCATCCGCTGCGTCAGAAAAGCTTGCAAGCCACCAAGGCTTGCGGCGCTTTCCTTCCTTGCGGTTACAGCCGTCCAGCGAATTTTCGGTGGATTGAATTTTGTTCGGAATCTTTGTTTTCTGATCTCACCACCGCTTTCCTCCCCTTTTTTGACCCTTGCGCTTGCCCCGCCCGGCCGGGCGGGGCGCCAGATTCTGCAACACAAAAAGGAGACGCATGACCATGAGCAAAAAGCCTTTGATGCTTTGCATTTTGGACGGGTTCGGCTGGGTGCCGGATAAATCCTACGGCAACGCCATCCTGGCGGCCAAAACCCCGAACCTCGACCGGCTGTTTGCCGAATACCCTCACACCACCATCGGGGCATCCGGCATGGATGTGGGCCTGCCGGACGGCCAGATGGGCAACAGCGAGGTAGGGCATACCAACATTGGCGCGGGCCGAATCGTCTACCAGATGTTGACCCTGATCTCCAAGGCCGTGCGGGACGGCTCGATCCGGGAAAACCCGCCGCTTAAAAACGCCATGCAGGCCGCCATTGACGCCGGCAGGGCCATCCACCTGATCGGCCTTTTGAGCGACGGGGGGGTGCACAGCCACATCGAGCACCTCTACGGCCTTTTGGAAATGGCCAAGGCCATGGGCGCACAGAAGGTATATGTGCACTGCATCATGGACGGACGCGACGTGCCGCCGGATTCCGGCAAGGGCTTTATTGCCCGGCTCGAAGAAAAACTCAAGGAGCTGGGCGTGGGTGAGATTGCCAGCATCTCCGGCCGCTACTACGCCATGGACCGGGACAACCGCTGGGAGCGGGTAGAAAAAGCCTACGCCGCCTTTGTGTACGGCGAGGGAGTGCACGGCACACCGCTGGAGGTCATGGAAAAAAGCTATGCCGACGGGGTGACCGACGAGTTTGTAGTACCTGCCGTAACCTGCAAGGGTGGCCGGGTCAGCGAAGGCGACAGTGTAATCTTTTTCAATTTCCGCCCTGACCGGGCGCGGGAGATCACCCGCACCTTTGTAGACGACGGGTTTACCGGCTTTGAACGCCGCAAGGGGCGTTTCCCGGTCAATTATGTCTGCTTTACCCAGTACGACGCCTCGATGCCAAATGTAGAGGTGGCCTTTAAGCCCCAGAGCCTGGACAACGTGCTGGGAGCCTACCTGGCCGGCAATGGCTTAACCCAGCTACGCATCGCCGAAACCGAAAAATACGCCCATGTAACCTTCTTTTTTAACGGCGGGGTAGAAGCCCCGTTCGAGGGGGAGGACCGGGCGCTGATCCCCAGCCCCAAGGTGGCCACCTACGACCTGCAGCCCGAGATGAGCGCCTATCTGGTTGCGGACGAGTGCCAGAAGCGTATCGAGAGCGGCAAGTATGACGTAATCATCCTGAACTTTGCCAACTGCGACATGGTGGGCCACACCGGCGTGTTTGACGCGGCTGTGGCCGCCGTGGAGGCGGTGGACAAGGCGGCGGGCCAGGTAATCGACGCGGTGCTGGCGGCCGGCGGCAAGGTACTGCTGACCGCCGACCACGGCAACGCCGACCAGATGTACGAACCGGACGGCGCGCCCTTTACCGCCCACACTACCAACCCGGTGCCCTTTTTGGCCGCGGGCTGCGGCAATGTGTCCCTGCGCGAGGGCGGGGTGCTGGCCGACCTGGCCCCCACCATGTTAAAACTGCTGGGCCTGCCCCAGCCCCCGGAGATGACAGGCAGGAGCCTCATCGAGGGGTAGAGCCC
>CAJTSP010000179.1 GCA_910578965.1 uncultured Oscillospiraceae bacterium | reverse complement strand
GGATGAGATGGAGCGTGCGATCATTGCCAAGGCACGCCGCAACGCCTATTTCTTTTTGGTGGGGACCCTGCTGGTATGGGCCTGCTTTGAGGGCGGCAGGGCCGGTTTGCACCATACCGGTTTGAATCTGCTGCCCTGTGGGCTGCTGGCAGGGGCGGTGCTGGTACAGGAATTTTCCCGGCTGGCCCTTTTGCGCAACGCGGTAAAGGGGGATGAGGATTCCTGCGAAACCGGTCCTTTCCTGAGGCTGATGATCCTTGCCTGCGTTGTGGCGGCGGCTGTTGCCACCTTGTGCGCGGCGCTTGTGCTGATGGGCGTGCCGCAATGAAAAACCGTATCAAGGCGCTGCGCAAGCAAAAAGGGTACCGGCAGCAAGACCTTGCCGCAGCATTGGGGGTTACGCGGCAGACCATTATCGCGGCCGAGAACGATAAGTACGACCCTACCCTTGAGCTTGCCATGCGGCTGGCCCGTTTTTTGGGCACGAGTGTAGAGGAACTTTTTATTTTGGAGGATGGACCATGAAAGAGAAGCTGTGCGACCTGTTGCCCTGCCTGCTTGTGCTGGGGCTGGATTTTTACCTTCTGCCCTGCCTGATGTGGGATACCGGGGCGGCCATGCTGCTGATGCTCTGCGTAATGCCGCTCATCGCCCTTATTGCCGCGCTTATTTTTGGCATGCGCAGGGGCTTCAGCCTGCTGCTGCCGCTGGCGGCGCTGGTTTTGTTCATCCCAAGCATCTTTCTTTTTTACAACCCAACTGCCTGGGTTTATGCGCCGGCTTATGCTCTGTTTGTGCTTGTGGGCAACATTTTGGGCAGGCTGCTCTACAAAAAGAAATAAAAAAAGCGGCGCAGGGGCTTTTTTTGCCCATGTGCCGCCAAAATTTTACCATAGGGGTTCAGCGCCTGTTTACACTGCTGGTGCCTTTTTCCAGCAGGTAGGTGGCCGCAAGGTCCGCTATGTGTAGCTTAACGGCCAGCGGGTATTGATCGTATGCCTGGCTCACCGCAAAGCTTCCGCCGCGTGCGGCGTCGTCAAACCCACCCATATGCCAGCGGATTGCCACCGCCTCGCTGGTTTTCAGCTTCATAAAGCGTTCGATTAAAAAAACGCTCTTTTCCCCGTGCCCATAGGGAAATGCATCGTCCACCGTAAAGGTGGGTACCTTTTCCCATTGGCCGGTCGCCTCGTTTTTTACATTGCGGGTGCCGGGCTTATAAAAGTTTGCCTTACATAGGTCATGCAACAGTGCGCAGATAGCAAGGCTTTCGGGGCTGTCGCTATCCTCCCCAAAAAAACGGGTCATAGCGCGGTATACGTTCAGGCTGTGCATTACAAGGCCCTGCTCGCAGGCGCCGTGGAACCGGGTAGAGGCCGGCGCGCGGAAAAAATCGGTGGTCTTAAGCCATTCCAGCAGCTTTTCGCTGCCCGGACGGTGGATATCCCGGGTATATATCTCAACAAATTCTTCGGGGTATCCCATTACAGCTCCTCCAGCTCCTCCAAAATGCCCTTCAAAATAGCCATCTCGTCGTGGCTCAGGCTGATGCCCTTGCCCATTTTAACGCCATCCGGAGCCCAATCGCGGATGTCATATTTGGGTTCACGATCATTCCAGCTTACCATGTTAAGCTGGCGCTCCCAACCGTTGGGGTTTTGGCTCAATACCGCGATGCGCTGCGTAATTTCGTACTTGAATTCTGCCATGTTACAATACCCTTCCTTCACAGTGTTTCCCTAAAAAGGCAGCCTCCTTGGCGCGCAAGGGCGCTCGGCGGCCTTGGTGTTGGCGCGCAGGCCCTGTGCCCAAAAACGGCAAAAGGGTTCTGCGCGGCTCCTGATTATTCTAAGGGATTCACCGAGAGATTGCAACACCTTTTGATAAGAAAAAAACTGCCCCCAGGGCGGCAGGGGGCGCATTTACCGGTTTTAGCCTTGCGGAAACTCCTCCTTGCTTTCCAGCTTGCTGGCCACCGTATGCGGGCTTTCCAACCAGCCCTCACGGCAGGGGACGGCCTCCTGCCCGGTATAGTAAAGGTCCGGCCGTAGGTCTCCCTCCAGCTTTGCCTGCCATGCGCGGCGGCTGCGGCCAACACAGTTGAGGC
Organism: uncultured Oscillospiraceae bacterium; assembly: GCA_910578965.1. Taxonomy (GTDB): domain Bacteria; phylum Bacillota; class Clostridia; order Oscillospirales; family Ruminococcaceae; genus UBA7177. The sequence goes on along the minus strand of CAJTSP010000179.1, from coordinate 2,171 downwards.
CCTCGGCTTTTTGGGCGGCCTGCTGTTTTGGCAAGGGCCGGGCCGGCGTTTGCTCCCGCTGCGGCTGCTTTGGGCGGCCTTGCGTATCGCCGATATTTTGCGGCTCTGCGTTTGGCTGCTGCGCTACCCGGGGACACATGGCGGCGCTTTCGGCATCCATGCGCTCGGGATTCTGCGGTTGGCCGGGGGCCAGGTTGTGGGTAGCGTTGGGGCAATCGCGTATTTCGCCATGATAAAGCGAACTCAAAATGCTCATAGCTGTACCTCCTTGCAGTTGTGGGCGCGCAAGCCCTTGCTTTAGCATGCGCTTACGGTGCCTAAAACATGCAAAATAGAGAGGCAGCACATTGTAAACATACGTTTTTTCGTTGATTTTTTCTTTTCTTAACCCCTTTGCCCCGCTGCGGGGAAATACCGGGCGAATTTTTGTATGGCGGCTAAAAAAGTGTTGACAAAACCGCCTTGCTCGGATATAATGATAGAGCATTCAGGGATGGTTCCTGAGCGTTTATTGGAGAATTGTGTAAGGGTAGCACGACAGACTCTGACTCTGTTTGTGAGGGTTCGAATCCTTCTTCTCCAACCAGTATGGCAGCAGCAACAGCGTCGCTGCTGCCATTTTTTCGGGGTGTAGCGCAGTTGGTAGCGCGCCTCGTTCGGGACGAGGAAGCCGTGGGTTCAAATCCCGCCACTCCGACCAAGCCGCCGCAAGCAGTTCGTTTGCTTGCGGCGGCATTTTTTACGGTATAACACCCTGCAAACGAGGCCTGCCGGCGTACCTCTTGCCGGATAAGACTGTTTTAAGCCGCGCCGGCGGGGTCGCTGTTTGCCTGGCGCTTGAGAAAACCTTGCCAAAGGGAGGCAAAGGGATGCAGATGTACATTTTTGACCTGGACGGTACCATTACCGATACCAATAGCCTTTGGCGGGAGGTAGACGCCGAGTTTTTGGGTAAGCGGGGCTTTTCTCCTACCCCCGAATACGAGAAAGCGGTGGGCAGCTCGATCTTTCCGGCGGCGGCGCAGTACACCAAGGATGCCTACTGCCTGCCCGACACGGTGGAGGACATTATGGCGGAGTGGGAGCGCCTGGCCGAGCGGCATTACCGCGAGCTTGCCCCCCTTAAGCCCGGCGTATGGGAGTTTTTGCACCAATGCAAACGCCAGGGCCTTCCTATGGCCTTGTTTACGGCCTGCCGCCCTGCCTTGTGCCGGGCCGCGCTGGATCGTTTTAGCCTGTGGGAGCTGTTTGACCATGTTGTGTTTGCCGAGGAGATTGGCTTGGAAAAGCGGGACCCAAAATGTTTTGCCCGCTTAGGCGAGGTTCTGGGCATGCCGCTGCGTGGGTGCGTGCTGTTTGACGACAGTGTTGAAAATTGTTCCGCCGCCGCCCGTGCCGGCATGGATACCGTAGGCGTTTACGACCCGTACTATGCGCATCGCCAGGCGGAGCTGAAAAAGGTGTGCGGGCGCTATATCCGCTCGTTTGAGGAGCTGCTGTGTAAAACTGGCTAAAATGCTGCCGTGTAAAGGCTTTAGCCGGCTGCCCTGCGTATTTCCAGCAAAATCAGCACTAGGCTGACCCCCAGCAGGATGTGCCCGAAGCCCGACACGCCCGCGATGCACGCCCCGGCAAATTCCCCTGGCTGGGCCCTTAGCACCTGGGCCAGCCCGCGCAGCAAAAAACCGGCCCCGGAAAAATTGAGCCCCACCCGATAAAAGGGGAGTAGCTGCGCCGTTTTATGTGCCGAAAAGGCAAGCCCTTTTTCGGCCAGGGCCAAAAAAAGGAAAAACAGCATACCGAGTGTAAAATAGTGTACATGGAGGCTTAAAAGGCTTGTTTGGCCGTAAAATCCATGATATTTTGTAAATTCCCGGTAAAATACCCCGCAGCATAAAGCAAGGCAGCCGTAGCGCAGCGCCAGGCTTGCAAAACGTTTTGTCATGGCATAACCCCCTTAAGGCCTGGTTTTTCCCATCTGCTCGGGCGCCCCATTGCCGGATTGGTTTTGGGGCCTGCCTCCTGCTTTTTTGGATGGACCTATTGCATCCATATGCCGCCTCGGGTAAAAACAGTATCAGCGCCGGGCATTTGCCGCTTCCTGTAAAGGCACAGCCCGCTTTTTGCAGAAAAAGTATTGCGGGTTGCCGGCAATTTTACTATAATAAGAG
>CAJTSP010000178.1 GCA_910578965.1 uncultured Oscillospiraceae bacterium | reverse complement strand
CGCCCGGCCCCGGCGCTTTTTGCGGCCCGCCGGAGGGACGCGGGCCTTGAAGGAGCGTAAAAGCCATGGCCGAAACCGTCCGCACCCGCTTTGCCCCCAGCCCCACCGGCTATATGCATGTGGGCAACCTGCGCACCGCCCTCTATGCCTACCTCAAGGCCAAAAGCCGGGGGGGCAGCTTTATTTTGCGCATCGAGGACACCGACCAGGAGCGCTATGTGGAGGGCGCGGTGGACATCATCTACGATACCCTGCGCCAGACCGGCCTTGCCTGGGACGAGGGCCCGGACATCGGCGGCCCGGCGGGCCCCTATGTGCAGAGCGAGCGGATGGGCATGTTCAAGCAGTACGCCGAGCAGTTGGTGGCCGCCGGCAAGGCCTATTACTGCTTTTGCACCCCCGAACGGCTGGAAGAGATGCGCGCCGGCCAGATGGCCGCCGGCGCGGCGGTGGGCCGGTACGACGGCCGCTGCCGGGAGCTGACGCCGGAGCAGGTGCAGGCAAACCTTGCCGCGGGGCTGCCCTATGTGATCCGGCAGAAGATGCCGCGCGAGGGGGTCACCAGCTTTGAGGACGCAGTGTACGGCCATATCGAGGTGGACAACGCCGAGCTGGAGGATCAGATCCTGATCAAAACCGACGGCTACCCCACCTACAACTTTGCCAACGTGGTGGACGACCACCTCATGGGCATCACCCATGTCATCCGCGGGTCGGAGTATCTATCGAGCACCCCCAAGTATAACCTTTTATACGAGGCGTTCGGCTGGCCTGTGCCGGTTTACATCCACTGCCCGCCCGTAATGAAGGACGCGCAGCACAAGCTATCCAAGCGCAACGGAGACGCCAGCTACCAGGATCTCATCGCCAAGGGCTACCTCAGCGAGGCGGTGCTCAACTACATCCTGCTGCTGGGCTGGAGCCCCAAAGGGGAGGAAGAAATTTTTACCCTTGAGCAGATGGTTTCCCTTTTTGACGAATCGGGTATCAGCAAAAGCCCCGCCATCTTTGACACCGCCAAGCTGCGGGCCATCAACGCCGAGTATATCCGCCGGCTGCCCCCCGAGCGGTTTGCCGCCCTGGCCGACCCCTTTATTGACGCGGCGGTGCATCGCCCCATCGACCGGGCGCTGCTTTGCCGGAATCTCCAGCCCCGCTGCGAGGTGCTGGAGGACATCTCCCCCCAGTTGGACTTTTTTGACGCGCCGCTGCCCTTTGGCCCCGAGCTGTATCAGAACAAAAAGCAAAAAACCACCCCAGACACCGCCCGCCAGGCGCTGGCCGCCCTGCTGCCGGTATTGACGGGCCTGGCCGATTGGGATCGGGACGCCATTTTTGAGGCCTGCCGTGCCAAGGCCGAGGAGCTGGGGGTTAAAAACGGCTGGCTGCTCTACCCGTTGGGCATCGCGCTCTCGGGCAAGCAGCGAACCCCCGGCGGCGGCACCGACCTTGCCGCCATGCTGGGCAGGGCTGAGACCCTCGCCCGGCTGGAGCGCGCCCTGGCCGCCCTTTGAACCGGCGCCGGGGGCTGCCCGCACCGTACCTTTAAGGTGTAAGGTGTTTGGGCCGCCCTGGCCCCCTGTGCCCGGCCTGCGTAAAAAACAACGCCGCCCTGCCTTTTGCACAAAAAAGGCGGGGCGGTGCTTTTTATGCCCGGGGGCCTCCTGCACCGCCCTGCGAAAAAGCTGCTGCGGCGTTTTTGGCTGTTTGCCAATGCTGCCGTTTTATGCCAAAACTGGCGATTTCGGGCAGTTTTGGGGCGCATCAAGCGGTTTGGCAAAAAAAACCTGCGCCGCCGCCTACAGTATATGCAAAGGGGCGGCGGGTCAGAACGCTTCAGGGCGGCCGGCCCCGCCCAAACGGATAGGAAAAAGGGCAAAAGGGCGCGCGGCAAAACAGCAGCCGGGCGGCCCTTTGCCCCGCTGTGAGGTGGAAAACGATGATGCAGAAGCTGCGGCAGAAAACAGTCGGTCCCGCACAATGGAAAAAGGAATGGAAAAAGCGGCTGCCGGCCCTCAGGATAGGCAGCAGGGCGGCGGCGCTGCTCTGGCAGGCGGCGGCGGTGCTGGCCGGGCTGCTGGCAGGGGGAGGCGCGGTATTTGGTGCGCTGCACCCTTTTGGGCTGGCACTGGTGTTGGGCGCGGGCAGGCAGACCATGTTTGCGGCGGCCGCAGGGGCGGCGGCGGGCAGCCTTTTGCTGCTGGACGCGGCGGCCAGTGCCCGGTATCTGGGAGCTATTGCGGCGGCGCTGGCCGGACGGTGGATCGGCAAAGAACGCTTTTGGCCCGGTGCGGCTGCCGGCTGCGGCTGCCTTTTGGCGGTACAACTTATGCTCTCGATGGCCGGCCTCGGCAGTGCAGCCGACGCACTGAACACCTTGGGTGAAGCGGCCCTGGCAGTGGTGCTGGGCGCGGCCCTTGGGGCCGGAACCAAGGGCCCGGCCGGCCGTAAGGGGGCCCTGCTGGCCGCTCTGGGTGTGGCGGTGGCCTGCCTGCAGCGGTTTGGGGCAGGTATGTTCCAGCCGGGGCTTGTGCTGTTTGGGGTAGCGGGGCTGGCGCTGGCCGGGCGGGGCCGGGTGCGGGATACCGCTGTGCTTTCGGTAACGCTGGCTACCGCCATGATGGCCGCCAGCCCCGAGCTTGCCTACACGGGGCTGGGGGTAGCCGCCGGCTGCGTGCTGGCAGCCTTGTATGCACCGGGCGAGGCGCTGGGCGGTGCGGCGCTGTTTTTGGCCGGCTGCCTGCCGGGGGTGCTGGCCGCGCCAAACGCCCTTTCGGCCCTGCGGTTTTTGGGCAGTGTGGCGGCCATTGAGGCGTTGCTGCGGCTGCTGCCCGCCCGGCTGCTGGCCCGCATCCAGGGCGAGGTGCCTCCCGAGGCGCAGGCAAAACCTACCCTTGCCGGGGCGGCCGGCCGGCTTACCGCCGTAGCCGAGACCCTGGCCGAAGTAGCCGAAACGGTTAACGCCGTATACGATAAGCTCCCCAAGCAGGGCGAGGGCTACAATTGGGTGATCGACCGGGTGGCGCAGGAAGTATGCGCCGGCTGCGCCCAGCGCGAGGAGTGTTGGGGAAAGCAGTACAGCGCCACCGTTGAGGGCTTTTATAAGCTTAAAGCGCCGCTTGAGGCCGGGGGGCGGGTAGGGGTGGAGCAGTTACCCGGCTCCTTCTGCCGCTGCTTGCACCCCTCCCAGCTCTCGGCCGGGCTGGGGCGGGCCTATGCCCAGTTTTGCAGCCGGCGGCAGCTACGGGCCAAGGCCGGCAGCATGCGCGCGGCCCTTACCGAGCAGTACGGCGCGGTGGCCGGGGCGCTGGCCCAAATGGCCCAGCAGCTTGGCAAGGACGCCAGCCTGGACGAGGGCAAAACCGCCCGTGTGACCGACTTTTTTGTGCAGTTGGGCCTTGAGCCGCTCGAAGCGGCGGTGACCCTCGACTCGCTGGGCCGGATGGAGGCGCGTGTCACGGTGAACCGCACCCCCTTTTCGGAAGCGGAGCAGCGGGAGATGGCCGCCGAGGTGAGCCGCATCTGCCGCCGGGCCTTTGCGCTGCCCCGCCTCAGCCACTGCCGGGCGGTAAGCACGCTGGTGTTTGCCGAGCAGCCGCTTTTTTGCCCGGCCTTTGGGCTGGCGGCTCGCCCGGCCCGGGATGGGGTGTGCGGGGACGCCGCGCGCCATTTTTGCGATAGCTTTGGCAGCGCGCACCTCTTGCTCTGCGACGGCATGGGCACCGGCAAGCCCGCCGCGGTGGACGGCGCGCTAGCGGCGGCGCTGGCGGCAAAGCTGCTGGCCGCCGGCTTTGAGGCCGAGGCCGCGGCAAGGCTGGTGAACGTGGCCCTCTCGCTGAAAAGCGACGAGGAGGGAGGAGCTACCCTCGACCTGCTCTCGGTAGACCTGTATACCGGCCGGGCGGACCTGTTCAAGGCCGGCGCGGCCCAAAGCTTTGTGGTGCGCGGGGGCGAGCCCCGCCTTTTGGAGGGGGCCAGCCTGCCGGTGGGCATTTTGGAGCAGGTGGTGGGCCGGCAGCAGAGCTTTTCGCTCGCGGCGGGGGATTGGGCGGTGCTCCTCTCGGACGGGGCCTTGGCCGACGGTGCAGCCTGGGTGCACCAGCAGCTCTCGCTCTGCGCGGCGGTGGGCAACACCCCGCAGGAAACGGCCGACATCCTGGCCGACACCGCCCGCGCCCGGCTGCGCCCCGGCCAGCGGCCGGACGATATTACGGTGGCGGTGCTGGCGCTCGAGCGGGCGGCGGGCTGACCGGGGGCAAAACGAGGGGCGGCCGCCACAAACCGGCGTCCGCCCCTCGTTTTGCCATATCACGGGCTGTTTGGAAAC
>CAJTSP010000177.1 GCA_910578965.1 uncultured Oscillospiraceae bacterium | reverse complement strand
GCAGGAGGCTTGCCGTCCAAAACATACAGAATGCCCGGCCCGCCTGAGATTCTCAGGCGGGCCGGGCATTCTGCGTTACTTGGCGTAATAGCGGGTGGCAAATTCTCTAAAATGCCGGGCAACGCTGTTAAAATCACGCTTTGCACTCCAATATAAGCACTGTACCCGCGGATAATGCGGTTCACGAATAGGCACAACCGCCACATGATCCCCCTGGTAGAGCGCCTGGGCGCGGGCGGTGGCCACCGCGATCCCCCTGTGGTTGGCTACCATCTTTGCACGGATCATGTACTCGCATTCCACGGATATTTTGGGTGTAAAACCCACCTGCCGGCAGAGATGGTCGAAATAATACCGTGAGGAAAGCCCCGGGGTAAGCGCAACAAACCGCTCGTTGACCAGCTCCTTGAGGTCGATGCTTTCCCGGCCCGCCAAGGGATGATCCCTCGGCAGCAGCAGCACCGGCATATCGTCGTCGTACAGGGTTTGGAACTCACAGCCGGTCGAAAAGGCCATGTCGTCCGGGCTGGTGAGCAAAAAGTCCCATTTATTCACCAGGTCGATGGTTGGCAGCTCGTCCACATGCAGGGTATGGTTTACAATAACCGCCTGGGGGCATTCGTTGTAAAAGTCGGTCAGCAGCCCGCTCCAAACATTGGGGCTGGTGGTTGCAAGACGCAGCTCGCAGCTACGCCGCCGCTGCAGTTCCTTGACCGCCTGGTCGGCATCGGATAAAATACGGTCGACATAGTGCAAAAACAGCCGTCCTGAATCATTTAACGCAATGCTGTTGCCGTTCCGGTCAAACAAAGGCACGCCAAGTTCCTTTTCCAGGCGGGATATGGTTGTGCTGAGAGCGGCCGGAGAGATATACAGAGTCTTTGCTGTTTTGGTCAAGCATCCGGACCGGGCAACCTTTTGAAAATATGATAGCTGTAAAAATTCCATCCGAACACCTCCTTTGGGCCATAAAATCCGCCAACGCCTCTCAAAAAAGCCCGGAACACAAAGCCTGCCCCTTCCCTTTCTCGGGATTGCCGGGAAAAGAAAGGGGCAGCCGTGAGCGGTATTAATCCCGCCGCATTGCGTGTTGACCGGTTTTTACTGGCCGGAGGCTTCCGGTATATTCACCATCCGCCGGAAAACCCCTTCGGCAACAACATCACCGAGCTGGTTGAGAACCTCATACTGCATCCCGATAATACCGCGTTTCTGGTCTTTCGTCAAACGCTTATCGGCAATGGTCAGGCGCAGCCGGAGGGTATCCCCAATAAACACCGGCTTTGCGGATTTCCAGTTTTCAATCCCCAAAAAAACCGAGGTGCTAAAAATCCCACTGCGCATATACAAGCCGTTGGCAATGGATAAAATCAGCATGCCGTGCGCAATGCGCTGCCCAAAGCGGGTTTTTTCGGCAAAAGTGGCACTGGTATGCAGCTCGTTGAAATCGCCGGTAAGGCCGGCAAACTGCATCAGGTCGCACTCGGCAATGGTGCGCGTGGGGGAAAGGTACTGCGACCCGACCTCTACGTCATAGTATGTCAAGCAGGACGCCGTTCCACTCATATTGTTCGCCTTCCTTCCAAAATCAGGCCGTTCCCGGTCAAACTGGGATGACGCCCATAATAACCGCTACCAGCACAATGGTAAGCGAGACGATCCAGAGCGGCAGGAAGCTGTGCTTCTGGTGGTCGCCCAAATCCACGCCGGACAGGCCGGTGAGCAGGAAGGTGCTGGGGGTAAGCGGGGAGATGGGGAACCCGACCGTGATCTGGCCGCAGATGGCCGCGCGCGCCATGGCAACCGCGGCAACGCCCGCGGTTTCGCCGGCAGCCGCCAGCACCGGAAGCACCGCATAGTAGAAGCTGTCCGGGTCAAACAGCAGGCTGAGCGGCATCGAGGTAATGCCAAGCGCAAAGGCAAAGTGGGAGGCTACAGACTGGGGCAGGATGCTGATAAGCCCTTCGGCCATGGCGGTAAGCATGCCCGAGTTGGACATGATGCCGGTAAAGCAGCCGGCGGCAAACAGCACGCTGGACATCATCAGGGCCGCCTCGGCGTGCATATCCACCAGCTTGCGCTGAAGGTCGAGGTTGGGGTAGTTTACGATCATGGCGATGGCCAGCGCCGCCATAAAGCAGCCGGCCGGGGGCAGAAGCTCGACCACCAGGGACACGATGGTAACAACGATCAGCGCAAGGTTGAACCAGAACAGCTTGGGACGGCGCAGGGCCTTTTCTTCCTCGCTGAGCTGCTTGGGCTCAAGGGTGATCGAGGCCAGGGTCTCGCCAAGCCGCTTTTTCTCGCGCAGGCCAAACCAGATGCTGATGGCAAGGCCGGCAACAAGGCCGCAGATCTGCGGGATGATCATGGGGTTGTACAGATCGGTAAGCGAGATCTCCAGCGCGGTTGCCGCGCGGATGGTGGGGCCGCCCCAGGGCACCAGGTTCATGGTGCCGGCGCCCATGGCAACGATGGTGGCCAGCACGCGCGGGTCCATCTTCATCTTTTGGTAGATGGGCAGCATGGCCGGGATGGTGATCAGGAAGGTGGTTGCCCCGGACCCGTCCAGATGGGTCATAAGGGTAACAAAAAAGGTGCCGATGCAAATTTTGACCGGGTCGGTGCCGATGACGCGGAGGATCGCGTTCACGATCCGTTCAAACGCGCCCACATCGCCCATAATGCCAAAAAACAGCACCGCAAAGATAAACATACAGCCGGTGGGGGCCACGCTCTTGATGCCGGCGGTGATGTAGCCGCCCATCTCGCCGCCCTGGCCAACCAGCAGGCAGGCGATCATGGGCACTACGATCAGCGAGATCATGGGCGAGACCTTTTTGCTCATGATGAGTACCAGCACCGCCAGTACGGTTACCAAGCCGATAATAGCTAACATGCAATTTACCTCCTCTTGTTTGTGTCTTTTTAAAACGATCCCCTTTTTTAAGGGCCCTGCGCTACGCGCCAAAAATCTGCAAAAGGCAGCCCGCAGCCACGGCCGACCCTATCACCCCCGCAACATTTGGTCCCATCGCATGCATCAGCAGAAAGTTGGATGGGTTTGCTTTCTGTCCTTCAAGCTGTGATACGCGGGCGGCCATGGGCACCGCCGAAACGCCGGCCGAGCCGATCAGCGGGTTGACCTTTCCATGGGTCACGGCGCACATCAGCTTGCCAAACAGCAGCCCGCAGGCGGTTGCAAAGCCAAAGGCAAGCAGCCCCAGCAGGATGATCTTGACCGTATCGACCGAGAGGAAACGGTCGTACACCGCCGTTGCCCCCACCGATACCCCCAAAAAGATGGTAACGATGTTCATCAGCGCGTTCTGCGCCGTGTCTGCCAGACGGCCGGCCACACCGCATTCCTTCCACAGGTTGCCCAGCATCAGGCAGCCCAGCAGCGGCGCTACCGAGGGCAGAAGCAGGATAACGGCTATCGTGACCATAACGGGAAATACGATCTTTTCGGTTTTGCTTACGCTGCGCAGTTGGTCCATCTTGACGCTGCGCTCCTTTTCGGTAGTCAGCAGCCTCATCAGCGGAGGCTGTATCATCGGGATCAGCGCCATGTACGAGTACGCCGCAATGGCGATGGGGCCAAGGTAATCGGGCGCAAGAATCTTGGTGAGCCAGATGGCCGTCGGGCCGTCCGCCCCGCCGATAATGCCAATCGAAGCCGCCACGTTGCCGGGGAAACCCAGCACCACGGCCAGTGCAAACGCTGCAAAGATACCGCCCTGCGCGGCCGCTCCCATAAACAGCGAGGACGGGTTAGCGATCATCGGCCCAAAATCGGTCATAGCTCCCACGCCCAAAAAGATCAGCGCAGGGTACAGCCCCAGCTTGACCCCGATGTACAAAAGATCCAGCAGCCCGCCCTCCCCGAGCACCCGGGCAAAATCCATCTCCATCCCGCTCCACAGCTCCGGGTGGTACATCTGCGAGCCGGGCAGGTTGGTGAGAAGCATGCCAAACGCAATACCGACCAGCAAAAGCGGTTCAAACTTTTTTGCAATGCCAAGATACAAAAGCACACAGGCCAGCACGAGCATAACCACCTGGCGTATATCGGTAAAGCCGGCGATTCCCGAGCCGGATATAAGGCCCTTGTACACATCAATTATGATCCCCAAAAGATGCCTCCCTCTCCGCGCTCAGGCAATCGTGCACAGTAAATCGCCCGTGTCCACCCGGCTGCCCTGTACCGCATCCACCCTTGTGATCCGGCCCGCAGCGGGAGCAACGATCTCGGTTTCCATCTTCATGGCCTCCAGGGTCAAGAGCAATTGGCCCGCCGCCACGGTATCCCCCTCTTTTACGGCAACGCTCAATACCACGCCCGGCATCGGGGCCAGCACATTCTCGCCCTTGCCAGCGGATATGGCGGGAGCCGGGGCGGGCGCTGGCATTGCCGCCGCGGAGTTAGGAACTGC
>CAJTSP010000176.1 GCA_910578965.1 uncultured Oscillospiraceae bacterium | reverse complement strand
GTATTTATTTTATATAGGCTGTAGGCCGTTCAAAAATCAGGGTGCAGGCCTTTCAAGTCAGGCGGGCGGCCCTCCGGGCCTTTATCCCTAAATGAAGGATGGCCCGGCCCGCGGCGCTGCAAACCGGGCAGGGCGGGCAAAGGGCGGGAGGAAAGCGCGGCGCAGGCCGGCATTTTTTACAAAATAGGCCCCGGCAGGTGTTGACACGGCAAACCCTGGTAGGGTATACTCTTAGTTTGTAGGGTAGGCTTTTCTGGAAAGTACGCGAAAAATGCGGGAAACCGCCGCATCCGGCCGGCCGCTCCCCAAACGCTTATCCGCGCCGCCCGCAGGCGGCGAAAGGGCCCCTTTCGCTTTCGCGGCGTGGCGACGATCAAAAAACAGGAGGAACAGCAATATGAAACGGACATTCCAGCCTAAAAAACGCCAGCGCAGCGGCGTACACGGCTTTTTAAAGCGCATGAGCAGCAAAAACGGCCGCAAGGTCGTCCGTGCCCGCCGGGCCAAGGGTCGTGCAAAGCTGGCCGCGTAACAAACCCATCTGCCGCGCCATGTACGGCGCGGCAGACAATCCCATCTCAAAAAAGGCCGCTTTGGGCGGGCCGGTGCATTACGGACGGTTAAAAACCGCGCCTGCCAGGCAATGGCAGCCGCCGGCTTTTGGCCTGCCCGCTCGGGGTACCAGCCTTGGCCTTGGTGGCCTTCTTTGCATATCGGACGCCCCTTTTTAAGGCGCGGCCCGCAAAAAACGGAAGGGGCGCTCTTTTTGCGATACCGGGCCATTACCCGCAACCGGGAATTTTCGAGGGTCTATGCGCGAGGCCGCTCGTATGTGCATCCACAACTGGTGCTGTATGTGCTTAAAAACCGCCTGGGGCATACCCGCGTGGGGCTTACCGCCACCAAAAAGGTGGGGGGTGCGGTACAGCGCAACCGTGCGCGTCGGGTTATGCGTGAGGCAGCCTTTGCCACCCTGCCCTACGATGTGGGAGGGTATGATTTTATCTTTGTGGCCCGCGGGCAGACTGCCCGCTGCAAAAGTACCCAGATAGCGAAGGCCGCTTCGCAGCTTTTATTCCAGGCCGGCTTTGGCCCAAACGGCGTCCGGGTACCGCCTGCCCCTCAAAAGGCCCCGAGCAGCCGGGACGCCCGCTTCTCCTCAAAAGGGGCCCGGCCGTGAGCCCGCTGGCGGCCCTTCTGGCCCTGCCCGTCAGGGGGTACCGACGCTTTGTGTCCCCTATGCTCGGCTGCAACTGCCGCTTTTTTCCAAGCTGTAGTGAGTACGCGCTTGGAGCCTTGCAGCTTCACGGGGCGTTTAAGGGGAGCCTTTTGTCGGTGTTGCGTATCCTGCGGTGCAATCCCCTGTTTCCCGGTGGGTACGACCCTGTGCCGCCCAAGGGGCGATGGGTCAGCCCGGACCGGCAGCTTACCCGGCGCAGGCCCGGGCGGTGAGGGCCCCGGGCAGGCCGCATAGCCGCGCCCCGCATGCCCACGGGCATGGCACAACGCTTTATTGCAGAGCAATAAAAATATTGATTGCCCCATTGCGCAAGGCATGGGGCGGAATGGACTTGTAACATGAGCTTTTTCTACATTCTCGGCGGCCCGTTGGGCTATGTGATGCACTGGATTTATAATTTGGTGCCCAGCTACGGCTGGACCATCATCCTCTTTACCATCCTGGTGCGGGTGGTGTCCTTCCCGCTGCAGCTCAAGCAGCAAAAGAGTACCGCGCGCATGGCAGCCTACCAGCCTATGATCCAGGAAATCCAAAAAAAATACGCCAACGACCGGGAAAAGCAGCAGCAGGAGATGATGGCCCTGCAGCAGGAATACGGCTTCAGCCCCACGGCTGGCTGTTTGCCCATGTTTCTCAACTTTTTTGTTTTGTTCGGGGTTATCGACGCGGTTTATCGGCCTCTGCAGCATGTGCTTCGCCTGTCCAAGGACGCCATTGCAGCGGCGGTAGAGCTGTTGGGCCTCAACGCGGCCAACTACACCAGCCAGAGCAGCCTGACCCAGGCGGTCAAGGCGCTCAGCCAGGGCGAAGCGGCCCAAAAGTTTGCCGGGGTGCTCAGCAATGCCGACATCGCGGCCATCCAAGGCTTTGAGACCAATTTCCTTGGCATCGACCTGTGCGCCATGCCCCGGTTTGAGTTCAGTGCCGAGGGGATTGTCCTGCTGATCTTCCCGGTGCTCAGCCTCGTTACCATGGTGCTGCTCAACCTCATTACCATGAAGATGTCCGGCCAGGAGCTGCAGGGCAGCATGAAGTTCATGCCCTGGATGATGAGCCTGATGTTTGTATTCTTCTGCTTCCAGGTGCCGGTGGCCTTCTCGCTCTACTACACCGTCTCGAACCTTCTGATGTTTGTACAGAGTGCGCTGCTCAAAAAAATTTATGACCCCGAGGAGTACAAAAAACAGCTTGCCGAGGAGATCAAGGCCAAAAAAGAGGCCAAGAAAAAGAAAAAAGAGGTTAAGGTAAAGGACGAAAGCGGCAACCTCGTCGTCAGGCAGCTCAACGATACCGAGCTGGCCAAGCTCCGGCTTGAGATGGCCCGCCGGCAGGACGCCGAAAAGTATAAGGATGAGCGCACCACCCCCTTGACCGATGAGGAGCGGGCTGCTTTGCAGCCTCCCGCCAAAGGCAAAAAAACCTCCCGTAAGGCGCAAAGGGCCGAGAATTCCGCGGCGGCGGCCGCCCGCGCTTTGGGGGAGGATCCCAAGGAGGAATAAAGCCATGCAGGAAGTGTTTGTTACCGGGAAAACCGTGGAGGAAGCCACCCAGGCCGCCTACGAAAAAGCCGAGGCTATGGGTTTTGCACGGGAGGATGTCTCGGTAGAGGTTGAGGCGTTCCCGGTCAAAAAGCTTTTCAAGTCCATCCCCGCAAAGGTGCGGCTGGTGCTGCCCGAGCCGCAGCCGGCGCCGGAGCCCCGGCCGGCTGCCGTCCTTCCGGTTGACCCGGCAGTAAAAAAGGAAGGACCCGCTCCGGCCGGCGGGCCCGTAAAACCGGCGCCTGAAAAGCCGGAAGAGCAATCCGCACAGGCCGGCGAGGAGCTGGCCGCGAACCCCAAGGTCGAGGCCGCGTCCAAATATCTCAAGACGGTTTTTGCCGCTATGGGCGTGCCGGGCACCACCATCCTACCGGTACGGCAGGGCGAGGCGGTTATCCTCAAGGTAGAGGGCGAAAACGTCGGTGCGCTGATCGGGCGGCGCGGCGAAACGATGGAATCCCTGAGCTATCTTGCGAGCCTTGTGGCAAACCGGCAGGAGGGAGACTATATCAAGCTGGGCCTGGATGTGGCCGGATACCGCGGCAAGCGGGAGCAGGACCTGGAGGCACTGGCACGCCGCATCGGCGCGCGGGTAGCCAAAACCGGGCGCAGCTTTGCAATGGAGCCTATGAATCCCTATGAGCGGCGGATTATCCACAGTACGATTGGCCAGATGGAAAACGTGCGCAGCGAGTCTAAGGGCGAAGGGGCCGACCGGCGGGTGGTGGTGTACTGCACCAGTGCTGCCGCAAAGCCGGACCGGCCCGAGCACGAGCGCGACCGCCGTCCTCCCGCGCGCGGCCCGCGCGGCGGCCGTCCTCCCCGCGAGGGCGCAGGGGGCCGCGATAGGCGTGGAGGCTATGGGGGGCGGGGCCCCCGCGGTCCGCGGCCCAGCAGCGTGCCCGGCCGTGAATTTGCCGACCGCCCGCGCGACCCCTCGGCAGCGCCGGTGGCCCCGCCCCGCACCGAGCGCATCAACGACGCCGCCGATTTTGAGCTGTACGGCAAGATCGAGCTGTAAGAAAGTTGACTGGTCTGGGATAATAAGCCGATCTGGGGGGCGCGCCCCCCAGACCCCCATCACCCCGCGCAAAAAATTGCGCGGACCGGGATTACTCTTTTGGAATGAGACTGTCTCAAAATGCGAAACATCGGATCAGCCCTCTATCACCCCCGCGCGAAACTTCGCGCGGGGAAATGATCCGGAAAAATCCGCCCGTTGGCGGCGGCCCAAGCAGCAAAGGCTTTTCTGCCTGCGATCCGGGCCGCAGGAATATGGTCAAAAACCCGCTTGCCCGAAAAGACTGGGCAGGCAGGTTTTAGCAAAAAAGGAGCAGACGTTATGACGCCGCAAGAGCTTTTGGAAAAGCATCCGGTGGAAAACGCGGATATGCTGGAAATCCTGCGCCGGGGCGCCGCCGAGCTGCTGTATCTCTCACCGGGCGTGCTGGTCCTGCGGGAAACCGGCAGCGGCTCGGTCTTTTTCTGGGCCGGCCAGGCGGGCGCGGAGGATGAGCAGGCCGCCCGCGCGGCCCTGCCGTTTTTGCCCAAAACCGGCCTGTTCTGCGCGCATGGGGCCCTTTGCCGCGACCTTATAAGGCAATGGGCCGGCTGCACCGAAACCGAGCCCTGCGTCCAGGCCTGCTGGCGCGGCCCCCTGCCCCCCGAG
>CAJTSP010000175.1 GCA_910578965.1 uncultured Oscillospiraceae bacterium | reverse complement strand
CCCGACCCCTCCGCCGCCCGCTGCCTCAAGATATCCTCCGCCCTGTCGGCGTCGCCCAGGATGGACAGCAGCTTGCGGGTGAGGTACTCGGAGGTGACATAGGGCGCCGCCATCAAAACCGACTGGATCTCCTCCTGCCTGTTGACGATCTGGTTGCGGGTATAGGTGGGCTCGTCCTCAACGCCGGCCAGCCGCAGAATGCCGCAGATAAATTCGGTAACCTGGCGCTCAAACCGGTCGGTCTTCAGGTCCAGCGGGGCATAGCTGGCCTTGATGGCCGTGGCCGTCTGGCCGCCGGCGGTCACCGCCGAGGGGTCAAAGGCCTGGAAATCCTCATACAGCGCCCTTGTCAGGGCCTCGATGGCGGCCTGGGTGGAGGCTACCGGCATCTCAACCGTGTGCGGCTCGGCCCTGGAGCCCTCGTCGGCGCCGTCCATAAAGGCAACGTGCGAGGTTTTTACCGTATACAAAAACCGCTCTGCGTCGGCATAGTCCATCCCGCCGCAGTTGGTCAGGGCCCAATAGATCACGCTGCCCTCGTCCACATTGTTCACCATGCCGGAGCGCACCAGGTCCAGCGCGTCGATGGTGTTGCGCCTGCCGCACAGCTCGGAGCGGCATTCCCGGTTGTTTTTGAGCGGCACAATGGGGAAGGCCGGGTAGTTTTCGCCCTCCCAGGCCGGGGCGGGCCCAAGCTGCGCCGCGGTGGCGCGCAGCTTGTAGGCGGTTTTGGGCCGCAGGGACGCCAGCTCCCCGCCCCCGCGCCGGATATACTCGGCGTAGCCGTCCGGCTCGTACAGGGTGCAGCGCAGCGGCCGGCCGTCGTCGAGCTGCCAAAAGCGCACCCCCGCCATGAGCGCGCCGGTTTCCTCGTCGTACAGCGGCGCAAACTCGGTAACCTCAAACACCTCCAGGTGGTCGAGGTTCCAAAAGCCAAACGACACCCCGCCAATCAGCGCGTACTCCGCCGCGCGGCTGACCTCCCGGTCAAAGCCGGCGCCCAGGCGCTCCCGGGCGGCGCTTGCCCGGAACCCCACCCCGTTGCCCAGCAAATAGCTGTTTTCCTGGTCCACCGCCAGGCGAAAAAACCCGCTGGCAAGCTTGTGGTTGGCCGTGTACAGATCCCGGTGGGCCTTGCCCTGCATGTCGTACAGGATTTTTTCGTACCGGCCGATGGTGGGGTTTTCGCCCTGGTAGTACAGCCGGGCGTCCGCGGCGGTTTTGTAAAGGGCGCTGCTTTTGTGGTCCGCAATCGCGGCAAGAATAAAGCGGGCCCGCCGCCCGCCATCCGGGCCGCAGGCCAAAAGGTCCTGGTAGGTTTTCAAATCGTAAGCCCCCCTTGCTGCCAGCCCGGCCCTGCCGGCCGTTTGGTATTCCCAGCCCGGCCCCGCCGGCCGTTTGTTATTCCCAGCCCGGGCCTGCCGGCGGCCGCCTGCCGGCCCGCCCTGCAAGCCGCAGCGTCCGCACCAGGTAGCGCACCGCGTCCATGCCGTGGTCGCCGCTCTTGAGCGGCGCGTCCACCCCCGCTTCGGCCGCGCGCCGGTCCCAGCAATACCCGCCAAATTCCCGCAGGGTGCCCTTGCAGCCCGCCAAAAAGGCCAGCCCCCCGCTTTGCAGCAGCCCGGAAACCTCCTGGATGCCCTGCAAAACGGCGTTGTCTGCATCCTGGGTATGGTAGCCGCGCCGGCGCAGCTCAGCCCGCAGGCTTGCGGCCGAGGGGTCCAGGATCACCCGCCGGGGCCGGATGCCGGCCAGCATGGCGCCCAGCCTGTCCACAAGCTGGGCGTCGGTGAGCTGCCGGCCCTCCTCGCGGCCGGAGTAGTAGTCCTCCCGCAGGCAGAGCCACCGGCCGCTGCCCTTTTCTTTGCGCCAGAGCAAAAATACGTTGGGGTTCTGGATGCCATAGTCGGCCGAGACGTAATAATCCCCCTCGGTGCTTACCGGCCCTTGCAGGACATGGCGCGCCGGGTCGAACCCGGGGTAGACAAGGCCCTCGGCGGCCACCCAGAGGCCCCGCACATACCGGTCGTAAAACACGCCCGAATACATCGCCTGGTACCGGGCGAGGGTCTTTGGGCTCAGGGCCGGGTTGTCGGCCATCTCAAAGTGCAGGTAAAGGGCGTTGCGCTTGCGCCGTTGGTCGATCCATCCGGTTTTGAACCAGTGGCCGGGGCCGGCGGGGTTGCAGGAAAACCAGAACCGCGCCCCCTCCACGCTGCACCGGGCCAGCGCCTGGTTGACAAAGCTCTGGGGCATGAGCGCCACCTCGTCCAGCAGCACCCCGGCCAGGGTCCGGCCCTGGATGAGGGCAAAGCTGCCCTCGTCCCGCCCGCCAAACACCTCAAAGAGGTTGGCCCGCCGCCCCCGGCGCACCTCGAGCAGCTTGTGCGAGCGCCGCCAGCACAGGGCGTAGCGCTCCTGGGCATACCGGCAGGCAAGGTAGGGCGCCACGATGTTTTCGATGGCGCTGCCCACGGTTTTGCCGCACAGGCCAAACCGCCGGCCCGAAAACTCCCGCATGGCCCAGTCTACAAAGGCCACCATCTCAAGGGAGGTCTTGCCCGAGCGCACCGCGCCGTCGCAGATCAGGGCGTCATAGGAGGAATAGGGAAAGGCGAGGATCCTTTTTTGCTTGGCGGAAATCATGCTTTTTTACCCTCCCCCCGGGCCCGCGGGCCGCCGGGCTGCCGGGGCGGCAGCGGGGCCCCTTGCGCCTGGCCGCCGCCGGGCCGCCGGGCGGGGCCCCTTTGCAGCGGCCCTTTGCCAAAAGCGTCGCTCAGCCCAGGGGCGGGCCGCCGGGGCCTTTTGGCTCATCCGTCGCTCTTGAGCCCCTCGGCCAGCTCCCGCAGGCTGCGGCTCAGCCCGTCCTCCCCGGGCCCGTCCTGCGGGGGGGCGAAGGCGCCGTACTTGTCAATTAGGATCGCCATAGTGGTGGCAATCTGCTGGGGCGAGCTCCGCGCATACCGCTCCGCCCTTTTCAGCTCGCCCAGGCAGAGGCCCAGCACCCTGCAAACGTCCTTGCGCTGGCTTTCCATATAGTTTAGGATGCCGGCGGCCTCCTGCTCTTTTTTTTGCCGCGCTTTTTGGGCGAAATCTGCGCAACCTGCCACCGCGCGCTTTACGGAATCCCTTGATACGCCGTGCAGCCTGGCAACCGCGCTATAGCTGCCAAGCTGCACATAATCGGCGGTTATCTGCTTTTTTTGCAGGTCTGTCAAGCGCGGGGCCACAGGCGCCTCCTCCTTTGAAAAAACGGCGGCAAAAAGGCCCGCGGCCCCTGCAACGCAGGAGGCGCAGGCCCTGCAATATCCTAAAATTTTACGATAAAATGCAAAAAACGCTTGGGCTTCCACACCCGATACGGCACAGCCCCGGCCGGTCTTTTGCCCTGCCGGGGCCCTGTTTGGGGCGGCGGCCCTTGTGCGGCGGTACCGGCTCCCACAGGCACGCGCACTCCCTTCTTATTCCTCCGATTTCAAAGAAAATCGCCAGGCAAAAGGCAGCGAAACGCCCGGCTTAATACCAATAGACGCGGCTTTCCTCCGGCAGGGTATCCATCTCCGCCAGCTCCAGCAGCCGCCCGTACGCATGAGAGGGGGCCGTTGAGTATTCATGTCCGGGGGCAAACGTAAGCTGTATGCATTCTCCGTCCGACAAACGAACGCGGATGTGGCCGCAGGGGCTTTCGCCCTCTACATAATAGTCGGCCTCGATGTAGTCATCGCCTCGCCGGATGTTCTTTAAGAGTACCATAGTATTCCTCCGATTCCTTGTTATAATTGTACTGCATGGAGGCCAATGTGTGGGCCTCGTCGTGCGATATCCCCGGGTGGGTGCGCTTGATCTCCATTTCCAAGATTTCGTGCCGAAGCAGGGTCAGATCATGGGGCTTGATATGGACGCCGATCATCAGACGCTGCCAGCTCTGGGCGATGGCTGCGTCGGCATCAAAGCGTCTCCACCGGCCGATTTTACTGTCATATAAGGAATCGTCCAAAAACAAATAGGCCTTTATTTTTTGGATTTTTTCTTCCGGCAAGCCTGTGTTCTGCGCAATTTTTTTGGCGTCGGTCGAAAAATGGCGGATTTCCTCATAATACATCTTGGCAAAGGCAAGAGCCCGCTTGCTGTATGGATCGGTGATCCTGCCGCCTGATGTAAGTATACTATCTTTTTGCAAATTTACAATAGGCTGCCGCTCTTTAAGCTGCCGCTCTTTCCACTCTACCCACTCCCCAAAGCTCATATCCTCTATGCGCACGCCCTGCCCGGTTACGGGGTCGCGGGCCCATCTCTGGGCGCTGCCCCCCAGGGCCCGGCCATCCGCCCCTGTCACCACGGCTGCCATGGTGCACCGGCAGTTGTATACCATCCAGCCCGCGGCGGCCGGGTCCCCGGGAAACTGGAGCTTTTCCCCCTCCGCCTCAAACGGCTCGCTCGTCTCCCGCTGCTGCCCGTCCAGCAGCGCGTGCGCGTGCCGGGTGCGGCCGTCCAGGGTGGCCAGCCACTCCTTTTTGAGCTTGATGCCCAGCTTCCCGGCGGCCGCATAGCTGTCCAGCCGCCCCGCGTTCTGCGCGCTTG
>CAJTSP010000174.1 GCA_910578965.1 uncultured Oscillospiraceae bacterium | reverse complement strand
TTTCTGGGCCGGCCCGGCAGGCAAGGGGCCGGCTTGAAAGGATCGGGCGAAGGCTGCGCCCCATGCCTGCCGTTTTCTTTGGCTTTTATTATAAAGCGCAAACAAAAAATGTCTAATACTTATGATAAATGCTCTACCATGCCTTGCCGGCATACCATGGATGCGCGCCTGCGCCCCGCCGGCTATGGCAAACGCGCAGGGCGGCAGGGGCGCGGCCGCCAAAACAAAAAGCCCGGGGGGTGGCAAGGCATCTCTTTTTTTACGGGCGCTTGCCGCCAGAAGCGGCCCCCACAGGGGGACGTCCCGGCCGGAAAACGGGTATGGTGCCAATATCCTGCGTATGGGCCATGTGTAAAGCCGGGACAGTCTGGATGTACAGGCCCAATCTGCCCGCGGGAGCATGGGGGAAATGCTGTGCTTCCGCTTTTACGGCACTCGCCCCGCCTGATGGCCTGCCGGCCTTTGGCGGGGGGTGCAATGCGCATAAAACCAAATTGCAAGGGAGGCGATTGTATGGCAGATACTGTTCAGAGGGCGCGTATCGTGCAGTTGATCCTCGAGCGCTATGGCGCGGCAGAGGAACATCCGTTCCGAAACGACCCGGTGAGCGCGGTTTTTCGCTGCTCCAATAACCAAAAGTGGTTTGCGGTGATGATGCGCATTCCCAAAACAAGGCTGGGGCTTGCGTCTGATGGAACGGCCGAAATCCTTAACCTCAAGTGCGGCCAGATCCTTGCGGGCTCTTTGCAGCGGATGCCGGGCTTTTTTAAGGCCTATCATATGAATAAGGATTCTTGGATTACGATTTTGCTGGACGGCACGGTGCCGGATGAGCAGATTGCTTTTTTGCTGGATATAAGCCGCGAAAGCGTTTCGGTACAAAAAAAGGCCAGCCGCAAGGCTGGCCGAAGCAGGCTATAGGTATGCCCCGCAAGGCCGGCGGGGGGCTTTTAGGCCGGTCGCGGCGGTGAGAGAACAGGGCATAATACGGGTGCTCCCTTGCCGGCGGCGCGCGCGGGCTTTGGACGCCGCTGTGCGGCCCCCGGAGGAGGCGCGCTCAGAGCGGGCGCCCGCCGTTTTGCGCAGGCGGCGTAAAATAATACTGGCTCCCGTGGGGGGTGGCTGCCTCGTGCACAGCCACCCCAAACACCTCGCCCAGCCGGCCGCTTTTGCAGATCTCGCGCGGGGCGCCCGCGGCGGCCAGGGCGCCGTTTTGCAGCAGCAGCATCCAATCGGCATACCGCAGCGCCAGCTCGAGATCGTGCAGCACCAGCGCCACCGCCCGCCCCTGCCCGGCCAGCCGGCGGGCCAGCTCCATTACCCCAAAGCGGGCGCGGACGTCCAGGTAGGTGGTTGGCTCGTCCATCAGGATGGTTTGGGCGTTTTGCGCCAGCGCCATGGCGATGTATACCTGCTGGCGCTGCCCGCCCGAAAGCGCGGCCAGCGGCCGGTCGGCCAGCTCGGCGCAGCCAGCCCAGCCCAGCGCGGCGCGGGCGGCCGCATGATCCTCGGGGCGATAGCGCCGCGGGTAACCGAGGTAGGCAAACCGCCCGTGCAGCACCATCCGATAAACGGTGAGGTCCGGCAGGGCACGGCCTTGGGGCAGGTAGGCCACCCGCTGTGCCAACTGCCGGGTGGAGAGCCTGCTGCTGGGCAGGCCGTCAACGAGCACCTCGCCACCCTGCAGCCGGCACAGGCCGGTTACCGCCTGCAGCAGGGTGGTTTTTCCGCAGCCGTTGGGGCCGGCGATGCAGGTAACCCTGCCCGGCATCAATGCGGCGCTTATCCCTTTGAGCACCGTCTCGGCCCCATAGCCGGCCCAAACCTCCCGCAGCTCAACCATAGGTGCGCCCTCCCCGCTGCTTGAGCAGCAGCAGGATAAAAAACGGCCCGCCCAAAAAAGACAGCAGGATGCCGGCCGGCAGCTCATAGGGGGCAAACAGCAGCCGTGCCGCCAGATCGCACAGGGTTACCAATGCCGCCCCGCACAAGGCGGACATCGGTAGCAGCCAAGCGCTGCCTGCCCGTATAAAATGCCGGGCAATGTGCGGCACTAAAAGCCCTACAAACCCCAAAAGCCCGCAAAAGCTCACGCTGGCCCCGGCCAGCAGCGCGGCAAGGCCCAGCAGCAGGGCGCGGGTACGGCGCACCGGCAGCCCCAGCCCCTGGGCGCTGGCCTCCCCCATCGAGAGCAGCTCTATCTCGTTGGCAAGGCTGAGGGCAAGGCCCAGCCCCAGCAGGATGGCGGCGCCGGCCGGCAGCAGCCGCGGGATAGAAACGGCCGAAAAGCCCCCCACCCGGAAATCGGCGCTGTCCGCCCCGGCCTCCCGAAACAGGATGCCCAGCGCCTCGCTGGCCGAATTGAGCAGGCTGTTTACGGCTACGCCGGACAGGACCACGGTCATGCGGGAGGCCCCGGTTTTATGGGCCAGCAGCACAATAAGGGCGGCCGCCCCGGCCGCGCCTAAAAACGCCGCGCCCGAAACCACCCATCCCGTGCCGGTACATACGCAGCAAAGGGTTACGGCAAGCCCTGCTCCGGCGTTGACCCCGATGATGCCGGGGCTCGCCATGGGGTTTGCCAGCACGTTTTGCAAAATAGCGCCCGCCGTGGCCAGCGCCGCCCCGGCCAGCAGGCAGGCGGCGGTGCGGGGCAGCCGCGCATACCAGACGATCCGGGAGGCAGGGGTATTCTGCGGGCCGCCGGCCAGGATGGCAAGAAGCTGGCCCGGCGGGATGGATACCGGCCCCAGCAGGATGCTCAGCAGCGCAAACAGCAAGCAGAGCAGCGCGGCCAGGGCCAGCGCCCTATGCGGCGGCCGGGTAGAGGATGTCGGCAAGCTGCGCATAAGCTTCCCCCCAGCGGTTGTTTGGTTTGAGGTTAAAAAGGCGGGCGTCCATAAAATACAGGCGGCCCTCCCGCACGGCGGTGAGCGAGCCCCAGGCAGGGTGGCCGGTGAGGGCGTCGGCCAGGCTTTTTTGGATGGCGGCGGTATCGCTGCCTTGCAACACCACAAAGATGTAAGCGGGGTCGGCCTCCAAAATGCGCTCGAGGCTCAGGGCTTCCAGCAGGCTGCCGTCGGTGTCGGCAATGTTTACGCAGCCAAGGGCAGCCAGCATCTCGCCCAGCACATTGCCGCTGCCCCCCTTGGCCCGCACCCCGCTGGCCGAGGCGCGCAGGTAGAGTACGGCGGGGCTGCTGCCGTCCGCCCGGGCCACCGCCGCGTCTACCTGCGCCTGCACCGACCCGCCGTTCTGCTCGTAAAGGTCGGGCCGGCCGGTGATGCGGGTGCAGATATCCAGCATATGGAGGTATTCTTCAAAGCTGCTTACCGCAAAATACGCGGTGGGGATGTCCAGGCTCTCAAGGGTTCCCAAAAGATCCATATCCAGCTTGGTGTTGCAACTTGCAAGGATAAAATCTGGGTCGGACGCCAGCAGCAGCTCCAGGCTGATGGCGCTGGTCTTGCCGAGGTCGGTCACCGTGTCGGCAAGCCCTAAGTCAAAATCGGTAAAGGCGTCGTGGGCTGCGGCAGCCAGCTCCCCGCCGGCCAACTGCCAGACACTGGCAAAGCTACCGATCAGCGCCGCCGTGCGTCTGGGCCGGGCGGGAACCACGACCTGCCGGCCAAGGTCGTCGGTAAAGGCGATGGTCTCGTCGTCCTTTCCGGCTGCGGCGGGCGCAGAAGAAACGGCGGGCGTGTTTACCGGTGCTGCGGGCGGCAGGCTGCCAAAGGCCGCCGCCCAGCCGCCGCAGCCGGCCAGCAGCCCGCACGCAAGGGCACAAAACAGGGCGCAGAGCCGCTTTTTGGGGGGCAAGGGCCGATGCTTCATCATACTTCCTCCCGTCCGGCGCAGATGCCGGCCCCGGCGGAGCCGGGCATGGCGACGGATGCGGGCAAGTGCCCCTCCGGCCGCAGGTCCAGCCCTGCCGCAGGGCCTACCACAATCACGGCGGGTGGCCGCAGGCCTTTGGCCGCCGCGGCAATGGCTGAAAGGGGCGCCCGCACCACCCGACTGCCCAGTACGGCGGCAGGGGTATCGGCGCCTTTGCCTCCCGCAATCAGCCCGGCGGCCAGGGCGGGCAGTTGGCCCAGCCCCATTAAAAAGATAAGGGTGTCGGGCTCGGCCGCAAGGCGCTGCAGGTCGCCGCGCAGGCCGTGGGCGGTACGGGCCGTCACCACATGGAACCCCCGGCTCAAGGCCCGGTGGGTTACCGGGATGCCGGCGAGGGCCGGTACTGCAAGGGCCGAACTTATCCCCGGCACAACCTGGTAGGGGATGCCCGCCTGCCGCAAAGCAAGTGCCTCCTCGCCGCCGCGCCCAAAAACAAAGGGGTCGCCGCCCTTCAGCCGGCATACTACCCGCCCGGCCCTTGCCTGTGCAATCATCAGCACGTTGATCTCCTCCTGGGGCATACTGGGCTTCCCGCCGCGTTTGCCGGTGCAGATTTGCCTGGCGCGGGGGGCAAATTCCAGCAGGCCCCGGGGCAACAGCGCGTCGTATAAAATCACATCCGCCTGCCGCATAGCCCGCAGCCCCCGCAGGGTAATCAGCTCCCGGTCGGCGCAGCCAGCCCCCACCAGATAGGCAAAGCCGCCCGCCGCAGCCTTTTCTCTGTCTC
>CAJTSP010000173.1:3625-4648 GCA_910578965.1 uncultured Oscillospiraceae bacterium | reverse complement strand
GGCAACCTTAGCGCAACAAACCTTTAGCCCGGGGGCAGCAGCCCCCGGGCTCTTTTTGCACATCCTTTTGTTGCGTGGAACGGGCTGCCTACAAACAAAACGCTTGGCAAACGCCTCCTGCTTTAGCTTTTGGCCGGCCTGTTTGTTCTGCCTTGAGAGCAGCCCGGCGTTTCCACGGCGCAGTGCAGCCCCGGACAGCGGCAAGGGAGGGGCGGGGCATGAGGACCGGCCCTTAAAAACACCCGCCCCGTACATGTACAGGGCGGGTGTTTTTCCCTTCATTCCTTTTGCCTAAAGGTTATGCTTTTTTTGCCTGCGGGCCGGTGAGCCCGCCAAACAGCCCCGCGCGGGCCAGCGCAGGGCGCAGGGCTGCCGCCAGCAGCACCGATACAAATACCGCCGCCACCGCGTTGATGCTGGAGGCTGCCAGTTTGGTGACCAACTGGGCCTGCACCGCGCCCAGGGCCTGGTGCTCGAGCCAAAGCTTGATGACCAGCGTTTTGCCCAGGTAAAGCATCACATACGCCGCCGCGCCTACCGCCGCACCGACGATGTCCTTTATTCTGGTAAAGCCTTCCTCGGCTACCCTGTAATGGCTGATGGCCCCGGCCAAAAAGCCGATAAAAAACTTGAGGATAAAGGTGAGCCAGCTTTCGGCAATGTAGAGCGGGTTGGTAAAATCAAACAGCATGCTGCCCACCCCGCTGGCAAAGCCCCCGATGGCCGGCCCAAACAACAGGCCGGTGAGCGCACAAAAGCCGTTGCCCAGATGGACGCGGGTGACCTCCCCGATGGGGATCTGCATCCAACTGGATACAAACACCAGCGCGCTCATAACGCCAAAGGCGGCCAGACGCCGGGCGGTAAAATACGGTTGCCTGGTTTGCATAAAGGTTCCCTCCTTGCCTTGCGCGGCGGCTGCCGGACGCCCGAGCGCCCCTTGACAAATCCGCCTTGTTGTTCTATGCTCCCATTATAGCGCAATCTGGCTCTATTAAAATATCCAGAATATATATTTTTTAT
>CAJTSP010000173.1:0-3615 GCA_910578965.1 uncultured Oscillospiraceae bacterium | reverse complement strand
GCCGGGGGGCCATCCGCCCCGCCGGCGGGCGGCTGGTGGGAGGGATTACCGTATGCTGGAACTGCCTTTTGCGCTGCGGCCGGGCGAGGATGCCCCCTTATATGAGCAGCTTTACCGGCGCCTGGCCGGGCAGATCCAAGCCGGGGAGCTGGCGGCAGGCAGCCGGCTGCCGGGTAAGCGCAGCCTGGCCGAGGCGCTGGGGGTAAGCGTAAACACGGTGGACACCGCCTATCAGATGCTGGCGGCCGAGGGCTACCTTGAGAGCCGGCCCCGCAGCGGCTTTTTTGTGCAGGAAATCCCTCCGGGCGTCTGGGCGGGCGCTGCGGGCCCGCCTGCACCGGGCCCGGCCGAGCCGGACAGCCCTTTTACGCCCCCTGCGGAGCGGGGCGCATCCTCTGCGGGCGGGGAGGCCGCCGGGCCGGCTATCGGGCCGCCGGTGCGGTTTGACCTTTCCACCAGCGGGGTAGATACCCAGCTTTTCCCGTTTCGTACCTGGGGGCGTATCCAAAAGGAGCTGCTCTACTCCTCGCCCGAGCTGCTGGGGCATGGCCACCGCCAGGGCGACGAAAACCTGCGGGCGGAGATTGCGCGGTACCTGAGCGGCTACCGCGGGGTACGCTGCAGCCCCGAACAGGTTGTGGTGGGCGCAGGGCTGGAATACCTGCTGGGGCTGCTGGCGCGGCTGCTGGCCGGCAGCACGGCGGCGGTGGAGAACCCGGGCTATGCCCGCACCCGCATCATCCTGGGCAACAACGGTATCCCCTGCCATTTACTGGACATCGACAGCGGCGGGCTGCCGGTAACCGCATTGGCGGCCAGCGGGGCACAGCTTGCCTATGTAACCCCGAGCCACCAGTTTCCCACCGGGATAACCATGCCGGCGGGCCGGAGGGCCGAGCTGCTGGCCTGGGCGCGCGGCGGGCCGGGCCGGTATATCCTGGAGGACGATTACGACTCGGAGTTCCGGTATGATATCCGCCCCCTGCCCAGCCTGCAGGGGATGGCGGGGCCGGAGGGCCCGGTGGTGTACCTGACCACCTTCTCCAAAAGCCTCGCGCCGAGCATCCGGGTGGCCTGCATGGTGCTGCCCTGGCCGCTGCTGGAGCGGTACCATGCCATGTACGGGGTATACTCCAGCACGGTGAGCCGGTTTGAACAGCAAACCCTTTACCGGTTTATGGAGCAAGGGCATTTTACCCGCCATCTGGCCCGGCTGCGCAAGGCCTACCGGCTGCGGATGGAAGGGCTCTGCACGGCGCTGGAGGAGGCTTTTGGTCCGGGACGGCTGCGGCTGCAAGGGCGGCACAGCGGCCTGCACCTGCTGCTGAGCCTGTGCGGCGACCAGCCTCAGGCCACCGAGCAGCAGATGGCAAGGGCCGCGCGGCGCGCGGGGGTAAGGCTGGCGGGCTTAAGCAGCTATTACATGGCCAGGCCCGAGCTCTGCCCGCCCCGCACGGTGGTGGTGGGCTACGCCGGCCTGCCGCCCGAGGGCCTTGTTCCTCTGGCCCGGGCCTTAGCCCGGGCCTGGCTGGGGTAGGCTGCGGCGTGGGCTGCCGGCCAAAAGGCCTTTCCACGGCCTGGCTTATCCCTCCGCCGCGCTCCGGCCCAAACCGCCCTTTGCTGTAGCCTGGTTCCCCTGCGCCCTTTGCCGCGGGGTGGGCCCGGCCGGCTTTCTCAGCCTGCGGCAGGGCTGACGGCGGGCGCGCCCTGTGCGGCGGGCTCTGCATCGTTTTGCCCCTGCGGCGGGGCTGTGCCCGCCGTCCCGCCTCCCGTTTCCTCTCTACCCTCCGGCCCCTGCACAGCCTCGGGCGCTTCTTCGTTTTCGGCGTCGGGTGTGGGCTGCGCGCCAAATAGCTGCACGGCAAGCGCGGCGGTATCCTCGTCAAACTCGTACCGGCCGTTCTGCGGGCTCCAGCGGCCGGGCAGCACCCCGGCGGTAATGCGGAGGGCGCCGTCCTGTACGGGTGAATCCTCCGGGCCCTCCCCTGCGTTTTCCGTTTTTGGCAGCGGTGCGGCGCCGGCCGGGCCGGCGGCCAGAAAGTTGAGGGTCTGGCCCAGGGTATAGAGGTCGGCCGCGGTGAGGTCGGTAAGCAGCCGGCTGCTCACCGCACGCAGCCCGTCCGGCAGGGCGGCGGGCAGGGCCTCCAGGTTCTGGCGCAAAAACGCCTCCCAAACCGCCGCGCGCAGCGCGCCGGCCCGCTCGGGCGTAAGGCGGGCATCCATGCCGGCCAAAAAGGCAGCGGCAGTTTCCGGGCTGTATTCCTGCACCGGGCCGGCAAAGCCAAGCTCGGCCTGTTCCTCCTCGGTAAGCAGGCCGGTAAGGTTGAGCCGTATCAGGCCGATCTTTTCTAAAGCGGTGCAGAGCGCGTCTGCCGTAAGGGCAAGATAGCGGTGGATGGGGATGCCGAGGGTCTGGCCCAGCAGCTCGGCCGCGCGGGCCGGGCCGGCGGCGGCATAGCTGTCGGCCAGAAGCACCGGCCCGCTTTGCCCCAGCAGCACGCTCTGCCCCGGCAGCGCCTCGATTACAAGGGTGTTTTGCATTGCGTCCAACCGCAGCAGCACAAAGGCCGGCTGTTCCCCTGCCACCGTTACCAGCAGGTTACAGCAATGATCCGGGCCGGGGGTGCGTACCGGCACCCCGCTTTGCGGCTGCTGGGCCGGCGCGGCGTCCTCCCTTTGCCAAACGGCGTACAGGGCAAAGCTGCCCATCAACGGCAGCACCACCCCCAAGGTAATGAAAAAAGAAAGCCAAAAGGCTTTTGGCCCGGTTGTCCGCATGGGCACCGCCCCCCTTGTTTTGGCCGCGCAAAAGGCGATTTTTGTTTCTGCGCGGTAAACGGCGTTTTTTAGCCGTTTGCTTTGGCCGCGCGCAAAAGCCGCTGCGTGGGCTGCATACAGTTTGGGCCGGCCGGCCATACTCTATGCACAAGGCCGGCCGGGAGCGGCCCGCCGCACGATCAGCGCGGCCAACGCGCAGCAAGGAGGGCAAACGAGCCATGCAGCCAAAAGAGCCAAGCAGCTTCCAAAATACCCCGCAAAACTCCGCACAGGAGGAGTTTTGGATTGACCTGCCCGCGCCAGTGCGCGAGGTGGTAGAGGAGATGCACGCCAGCGGTACCGACCCACAGGGCAGTTGGACCGGCCTGCCGGCCGAGGGGGAGCCCGAAAACCCGGTACAGGATGCCGACGACCTGTAAAATTTTGGCAGGCCAAGCAAAAAAGAGGCTGCGGCCCCTCCCAAAGCGGGAAGGGCCGCAGCCTCTTTGTATGGTCTTTCCAAGGGCGCCCAGCCGGTTTGCGGCACATGGGCCGGCTGTAAAGGGCATTGCTGTTGCTTTATACCGGCCGCTTTGCCCGTCCCTTTGGCAGCCGCCGCGCCATCGGGGCATTCGCCGCGGGGAACGCCCGGGGGCGTACTACTCCTCGGTGCCGTCCGGCCCGTCGATGGGCAGGGTGACGCCGCCATGGCTTTTCATATACTCCTCAAAGCTGGTAAACTTTTGCTGGGGCGGCTTACGGGCAATCAGCAGCAGGCCGGGGTCTTCCTCCCGGGCGGGGCGGCGTTTTTCCGGCGCGGTGCGCTCCTTGGCCGGGCGCTCGTGCTCGGCTCGGGCC
>CAJTSP010000172.1 GCA_910578965.1 uncultured Oscillospiraceae bacterium | reverse complement strand
GGATATCCGGGAGGATACCATCCGCCAGCGGGCGGGCCGTATCGGCTATGTGATGCAGAACCCCAACCAGATGATCTCCAAAACCCTCATCTACGACGAGGTGGCCCTGGGGCTTAAAAACAGCGGCCTTTCCGAGCAGGAGACGCGCAAAAGGGTGGAGGACACCCTCACGGTCTGCGGGCTGTATCCCTTCCGCAACTGGCCGATCTCGGCGCTCTCGTTTGGGCAAAAAAAGCGGGTGACCATTGCCAGCGTGCTGGTGATGGGCCCCGAGCTGATCCTGCTGGACGAGCCGACCGCCGGGCAAGATTTTAAGCGGTACACCGATATTATGGAGTTTTTGTGCTCGCTCAATGCGCAGGGCATCACGGTGGTGATGATTACCCACGACATGCACCTGATGCTGGAATACACCCCCCGCGCGCTGGTGTTCAACCGCGGCCGCCTGATTGCCGACTGCCCCGCTGCCCGGCTGCTCTGCAGCCCGGACCTGATCCAGGAGGCCGCCCTCAAGGAAACCAGCCTGTTTACCCTGGCAGGTCGCTGCGGCATCGGCCAGCCGGTGGAATTTGTAAACCGCTTTATCCAGTACGACCGGGAGGTGCGCAGCCATGGCAAATAACACGGTGCTCAACTACCTGCCGCGCAAAAGCGTCATCCACGAGCTTACCGGCGCCACCAAGCTTGTCTTTTTTTTGCTGTTCACCCTTGCCAGTATGGTTACCTACGACACCCGGGTGCTGCTGGGGCTGATGGCCGTTAGCTTTGCGGCCTTTGCGGCCAGCAGGATCCGCCTGCGCGAGGTGCGGTTTATCTTAGTGTTTATGCTGGTGTTTTTGCTGCTCAACGACACCTTTATCTTTTTGTTTGCACCGGACCAGGGTACCGATATCTATGGCACCCGCCATCTGCTCTGCCACCTCTTTTGGCGGTACGACCTCACGCTGGAGGAGCTGTTTTACCTCTTTAACGTATCGCTCAAATACTTTGTGGCGCTGCCGGTGGCCACCCTGTTCATCTCGGCCACCAACCCCAGCGAGTTTGCGGCCAGCCTGAATGCCGTGGGGGTGTCTTACCGGGTGGGGTATTCGGTTTCGCTGGCGCTGCGCTACATCCCGGACATCCAGCGCGACTATCACGGCATCAGCCAGGCCCAGCAGGCCCGCGGCATCGAGCTGGGCCGTAAAGAAAAGCTGGCTGCGCGGCTTAAAAACTCGGTAAGCATCCTGCTGCCGCTTATTCTTTCGAGCCTGG
Source organism: uncultured Oscillospiraceae bacterium (assembly GCA_910578965.1). GTDB lineage: Bacteria > Bacillota > Clostridia > Oscillospirales > Ruminococcaceae > UBA7177. The sequence continues at coordinate 3,500 of CAJTSP010000172.1, read as the reverse complement.
CGCGCATCGAGGTGATTGCCAACGCCATGGAGCTGCGCGGATTTGGCAAAAACCCTAAAAAGCGTACCTGGTATACCAGCCGTCCCTTTGGCAAAAACGATTTTCTCACCATCGGCCTGGGCGCGGTGCTGGCGGGTGTGAGCATTGCGGGCGTGGTTTTGAACAAAAGCCGGTTTTATAACCCGTTTGTATAGTGGAGCCGCCATGCTTGCCGGGAACAGCCCGGCGCGTGTGCTCCCAGCGCGCCAAGCCGCGCGGAGGGAATCCCCATGATCCTGAGTGTAAGCCGCCGCACCGATATTCCGGCCTTTTATCCCGAGTGGTTCCTGAACCGTCTCAGCGAGGGCTATGCTTGTGTGCGCAACCCCATGAGCCCGCGCCAGGTAAGCCGGGTGGCGATTACCCCCGAGCTGGTAGACTGCATCGTTTTTTGGAGTAAAAACCCCGCGCCGTTGCTGCCGTATCTGGGTGCGCTGGGTGGGTACGCCTATTATTTCCAGTACACCCTCAATGCTTACGGCCCCGGAATCGAGCCGCTGCTGCCGCCTCTCTCGGAGCGGGTAAAAACCTTCCGGGCCCTGTCCAAAAGCATCGGCCCCGAGCGGGTGGTCTGGCGATACGACCCTATTCTCTTTTGCCGGGCCTGGCCGCCAAGCGCCCATCTCGCCGCCTTTGGAAAGCTCGCCGCAGCCCTGCGCGGGCACACCGAAAAATGCGTTGTCAGCCTGGTAGACCTCTACCCGGCCAAAAACGGCAGGAGCCTTGCGCGGCTGGGCGTATATCGGCCGGACGCCGGCACCTTAGGCGCTTTTTTTGAGGCGCTGGCCGGCATTGCCCGAGAAAATGGGCTCAGTTTGGCCAGTTGTGCCGAGGAAATCCCGCTGGAACGGTACGGTATCGGGCACAACCGCTGTATCGACCCTGCCCTTATCGAACGGATCATCGGTTGCCGGCTGCAGGCCGGGCCGGGCGGCCAGCGCCCGGGGTGCCTGTGCGCCAGGTGCGAGGATATCGGGGCCTACGATACCTGCCCGCACGGCTGTGTTTACTGCTATGCCACCGCCCGGCCCGGCGGCGTATCCCAAAGGAGGGCGCGGTACGACCCCGCCTCCCCGCTGCTCTGCGATTCGCTCGCCGAGGGCGACCGGGTTACGGTGCGGCCGGTACGTTCGCTCCGGCCCGGGCAAAGCGGCGCAGGGCAGCTTACCCTTTTGTAGGCCCACTCAAAAGCCTCCGGCATGCCGGAGGCTTTTGCGGCGCTTTGTGCCCCATACGGCCGGAGGGCTGGCTTTGCGCGCTTATTTTGCCGCAGCCTGCCAGGCGGGCGGTTCCACCACAAACCCTGCCGCGAACCGCCCGCCGCCAATCAGCCCGGCAAGGCTTGGGGCCTGCCGGGGGTGATGGTTGCAGCAGGTAAAGCCGCCGTCCGGGCTTTTTTGCACTGCAAAATAATGCGCGCCGCCCGCAATACGGTCCCGCTCGTTCCAAATCAGCAATACTGCCGCCCCGCCCGGCAAAAGGGCATTTTCCAGTGCGGCGGCGCTGTGTACCCGGCGGCAGGCAAGGCCGTACAGTCGCAGTATCCGCCCTACCGCGCGCGGGTCTGTGCCTGCCCGGCCGCCCAAAGCCAGTGCGCGGCTGCGCTCAAACCGGTGGATCACCTCGGCCAGGCTGGCCGAGCGGCCCAGCAGTATCAGCGTGTTGTATACGCTGATCGGCCCGCAGCCCGCAAAGCCGGCCGTGGTGGCCCCGCAGCAAAGCCAGCGGGTCTCGGGGGCCATCTGCTGCAAAACCGGCGGGCCGGCGATGTCCCGCGGGCGGTTTTGGGCAAGGTTCTGCTGCGAGCGCCAGCGCCCCACCGGCCAGGCGGCCAGCGGGTAGAACACCGCCAGCGCCAGCCATTGTGCCAGCCGGTTGAGCTGCGTTACAAGCCCGCTCATGCCTTCCAGATTGGGTTCTTGAGCATCCAGCGGCCGTACTCGTCTTTATAAAAAATATCGCGGTTGTAGAACCTGTCGATCACAGCCCAGAACTCGGCCTCGCTGTAGCCGCAAAAAGCGCAGAAATCCCGCACGCACAAGGGGTCCAGCGCGCCGTCCCGCTCCTTGATGATGGGAATGGCCTCCTCCCGGGTCATCATGCCGTAGCGGATGTAGCGGGCGGTGTAGTCGGTGGCGGCGGCATGGCCGAACTTGGGGTATTTCAGCCAGCTATGCACCAGGTAGGCGCGGCTGTCGATCTGGTCAAAGTTTTCGGCGTGGTGGGCGCGGCTCCACTCGTGGGTAAGGTCGTGGAAGCCGCGGCTCTTGGCCAGTTGGTAGTTTTTGTAGCTGTTCCAGGGCAAAAAGTAGCTCAGATAAAAGGGGTCAAGCCGCGCCAGTTCCTCGGGCGAGGGGGCCTTGGTCAGGGCCAGGTCGTTTTGGGTTACGCCGCAGCCCAGCAGCTCCTCCTCGGGGAAACCCACCGCCACCCCGTTTTCTACCTGGCCGCGGGCCGAGTAGGTCTCCTCGTCGGCGCTGCCGCCATACTCAAAGCTGACGTTTTCGCCGTAACAGAGCAGCGGGGTGTTGAATTTGAGGGCCATTTGCAGCGGGAAGGTATAGATCAGACGGTCCACATACCAGGTGGGCTTGCCGTACTTTTCGAAAAAGGCGCGCATCAGGGCTTTTTGCGCCCTGATGTTGGGCTTGCAGCTAATGATGGTGCAGCCAAACGCCTCCGAAATGTTTTGCAGGTTGTGCCGGCCGGCCTCGGTCATAGGGAAATTATCCTCTACGCTGAAGAGGATCGGGTTCATCTTCATGACCTCTTTGAGGATATACACCTGGAAATGGCTGTCCTTGCCGCCGCTCACCGCCACCGCGCAGTCGTACCCGCCTGGGCCGTTCATGCCGCGGTACTTATCGCACAGGGCCTCAAATTCCTTCCAGCGGGCGTCCCAGTCTACAAGCTTGCGGTGCTCAAAATGGCGGCAGGCGCTGCACACCCCCTCGGCGTCAAAGGTGATGCCGGGCCGGGTGTCGGGCATGGTGCATTTTTTGCAATACTTCATCAAAACGTCTCCTCTCAAAAACGGTTTTTATCCAAACAGTGCCCGAAACAGGCCGTTTTTTGTTTGGCCGGCGGCGGGCAGCGCAATGCCGTACCCGGGAGTCAGCCGGGCGCAAATTGGGTTTTGCAGCGCAGCAAAAGCGAGGAAAAAAGGCATGCGCTCTGCGCCGCAAGCCCTGCCATGGTGGCGTAGGCCGCGCCATACAGCCCCCAGCGGCCGATCAAAACGGGCGAGAGGGCCAGCGCGGCGCAAAGCCCGGCCAGGTTGCCCAAAATCAGCCCCCGCATGCCCCGCGCAATAATCAAAAGGTTGCACAGGGCGGTGGCCAGCACGGTGAGCACGCAGCAGAACACCAGCGGCTGCAAAAGGCCGGCCCAGGCCCACACCTCCGGCCGGGCGGGGTAGAGCAGCCGCAGCCCCCAGCGGCCCAGCAGGGCCACCCCGGCGG
>CAJTSP010000171.1 GCA_910578965.1 uncultured Oscillospiraceae bacterium | reverse complement strand
GGGTAAAGGGGCAGGGGTTCGAGCTGCTCTTTTCGATCCCGGAGGGCGGGCCGGTCTCGCTGGCCAGCGGCGGGCGGCAGTGGCTTTGGCGCGCCCCTCGCCCGGCCTACTGGCGCGCCCCCACCGAAAACGACATGGGCTGCGGCTTTGCGGCCGAGAGCGCCCTCTGGGCTGCGGTCGAGGCATCCCAGCAGGGCGAGGGGCCGCGCATAGTGAGGCAAAGCAGCGGGGAGGCCTCGCTGGAATATGCTTACACCTCTCCCGCCATGCCGGGCCTGTGCACCCTGGTTACCTATACCGTGCAAAATACCGGCGTGCTGCGGGTGCAGGTGCGGTATACCGGCGCGCCGGGCCGGCCGGGGCTGCCGCTCTTGGGGCTGCGGTTTGCCACACCGGGGCCGGCCGAGCGGATCGAATGGCTTGGCCTTTCGGGCGAGACCTACCCGGACCGTAAAAAGGGCGGTGTGTTTGGCTGGCATGCCGCGCCGGTGGGTATCCCGGCCTACCTTGTGCCGCAGGAATGTGGCTGCCATGTGGAGACCCGCGCCGCGCGGATTATCCTGCCCGGCGGCGCGGCCCTCGCACTCGAGATGGAAAAGGCCCCCTTTGCCTTTTCGGCCATACCCTACACCCCTGCCCAACTGGCCGAGGCGGCCCACCGGGAGGAGCTGCCCGTCCCGGTGCGCACGGTGGTCACGGTTTGCGGGGCCATGCGCGGGGTGGGCGGCATCGATAGCTGGGGCGCCGAGGTAGAAGAAGCCTACCGTTTGTCCGGCGAGGAAAATCGGGGATTTTCGTTTAATGTACAGTTGTAACCCCGGGAGGGGGGCACGGCTTTTTGTGCCCGAAAGCCGTGCTTAAACGGCCGGATGGGCGCCGCCAAAAACCGCTGCTTAACCGACGCGGTTTTTGTGCAAAAGGGAAATTTGCCTCGCCAAAGGGCGGTTTTGCTTGCATCCGGCTGTAATTTCTGGTAATATACCACCCAATGGATAGGAGGGGAGAGCCATGACTGTTTTGCGCTGCAAAAACCGGCCGGGTCAGGGCCACTTTCTTTCCTTTTTAACAATGGGTGTCTTCCAAAAGAGGCGGTCATGTTGGTGACCGTCTCTTTTTTTGCCCATTGGCCGGCATAAAACAAGGGAAAGCAGGGCCCGGCCCGCCCGCCAGGCGGCAGTGGCCTCCAAGCAAAAAGGAGAGGTGGAAAATGGAACAAACGACCAAAACGCAGTATGCCGATCAGGATTATTCGCTCGAGGCGGTGCCAAAGTCGGCCCGCAAAAGGTTTTGGCCCATGTTTTTTATCATGCTGGGGTTTACCTTCTTTTCGGCCAGCATGTCGGTGGGCGCTAAGCTGGGCAACGGGCTGGACCTTTCCGGCTTTGTCTGGGCGGTGCTCATCGGCAGCACCATCCTCAGCCTTTACACCGGAGGGCTCGGCTACATCGGCAGCAAAACCGGCATGTCGCTGGACCTTTTGGCCCAGCGCTCATTTGGAAGTGTCGGCTCCTTTTTGCCCTCGGCCCTCATCAGTTTTACCCAGATCGGCTGGTTTGGAGTAGGGGTGGCCATGTTTGCCATCCCGGCGGCCGAGGTGCTGGGCGTACCTCCAATGCTGCTGGTAGTGCTGGCCGGCGCCTGCATGACCGCCTCGGCCTATTTCGGCATCCGGGGGCTGGAAATTGTCAGCTATATTTCGGTGCCGCTCATTGCGGTGCTGGGCGTATACTCCATGGTTGCCGCCACCACGGCGGGCGGCGGACTTGCCGCTATCTTTGCCAAGAGCGCCGGCCAGCTTACCGTGTTTGGCGGTGCAGGGCTGGTTATGGGCTCGTTTGTGAGCGGCGGTACCGCTACCCCCAACTTTACCCGGTTTGCCGACTCGGCTAAAAACGCGGTCGTCACCACGGTCATCGCCTTTTTCCTGGGCAATACCCTCATGTTTGCCTTTGGCGCAGTGGGAGGCGCTTTTACCGGTAAGGACGACATCTTCTATGTCATGCTCGCGCAGGGCCTGCTGGTGCCCGCCCTGGTTGTGCTGGGCGCCAATATCTGGACCACCAACGACAACGCCCTCTACACCTCAGGGTTGGGCCTGTCCAACATTACCAAGGTGCGAAAGCGGCCCATGGTTTTGGCTGCCGGCGTCATCGGTACCCTCACCGCCATCTGGCTGTACAACAACTTCATTACCTTCCTCAACGTCCTAAATGCCACCCTGCCCCCGGTGGGCGCGCTGATTATCCTGGATTACTTTATGCATAAGGAGGGCTATGCTCCCGGCGCCGCTGTGGCATGCAGGGTCAATTGGGGTGCGATCCTTGGGGTGGCGGCCGGCGCGCTGGTGGGCAACCTCGTGCAATGGGGCATCGTCTCGGTTAACGCTATGGCGGTTGCCTGCGCCGTTTACCTTGCCGTTGGCGCCCTGGGCAAAGGCAGGCGGTAAACAATATAAGGCAACGCCTTTTCGGGATAAAACGCCTGCCGCCTTGCAAGGCATGGCCAAACGGCCCTGCGCGGCGTCCCGTTGGCGGGCTTTTATCCCCCTTTGCTGCCAGGTCGCAAAAGCTGCCAAGGCTTTGCGGCCCGGCGGTTTCATTGGCCCAAAGCCCGCCTGCTGTACGCATTGGCAGGTCGTGCAGCTTTTTTGTATAACAGGAGGTCATCGATATGCTCTTTCAAAATGCCCGCATCGAAAATGCGGCCCCGGCCGATTTCCGTATCGAAAACGGCCTTTTTGCCGGGTTTGGCGCGTCGCTGCCCCCAAAGCCCGGAGAGGAAACGGTTGATCTTGGCGGCAGGCTGGTGCTGCCGCCGTTTATCGAGTCGCATGTCCATCTGGATACCTGCCTTACTGCCGGCGACCCGGTGTGGAACCTTTCCGGCACCCTGTTTGAGGGCATTGAGTGCTGGGCAAAGCGCAAGGATAAGCTGACAAAGCAGGACATCCGTGAGCGGGTGCAGCGCGCGGTGCGGCTTTATGCGTCGCACGGGGTACAGTTCATCCGTACCCATGTGGATGTTACCGACCCCTCGCTGGTGGCTATGGAGGCGCTGCTTGAGCTGCGGGAGGAGCTGCGGGATACGGTGGAGCTCCAGGTTGTGGCTTTCCCGCAGGAGGGGATCCTCAGCTACCCAAACGGCAAACAGCTCATGAAGGATGCGGTGCGGCTGGGGGCCGACGCGGTGGGGGCGATCCCGCACTTTGAGTTTACCCGCGAGTATAGCGTGGAATCGCTCAACTTTGCCATGCGGCTGGCCGCCGACAACGGCCTTTTGGTGGACGTGCACTGCGACGAGATCGACGACGAAGCCTCCCGCGGCCTCGAGACGGTAGCTGCCCGGGCGCTTGAGCTGGAGCTTTTTGACAAGGTTACGGCCAGCCACACCACCGCCATGCATTCTTACAACAACGCCTATGTCACCCGGCTGATGCGGCTGCTTAAAATGAGCCGGATCAATTTTGTATCAAACCCGCTGGTCAATACCCATCTGCAGGGCCGGATGGACGCCTATCCCAAGCGCCGGGGCGTCACCCGGGTTAAGGAGCTCACCGAGGCCGGCATCAACGTATCGTTTGGGCACGACGACATCTTTGACCCCTGGTATCCGATGGGCACCGGCAACCTGCGGGACGTTGTGTTTATGGGGCTGCATGTCTGCCAGATGATGGGCTATGAGGAAATCATGGGCGCGTATCGGTTTGTCACCACCAACGCCGCCCGTACCCTGCACCTGGGCGAGCGGTACGGCATTGCCAAGGGCCGCCCGGCCAGCTTCGTTGTGCTGGACGCCGGGCAATATTACGACGCGCTCAATACCAATGCGGTGGTGCTGGCCTCCTACAAAAACGGCAAAAAGATTGCCCAGGCCGCTCCCGCCAGCACAAAAGTGCTGTTTTAGGCGGCCTGTTTGTGTATCAGGCGGGCTTACATCCCTTGGCAAAGGCACACACGCCGGCAGCCTGGCTCCCGCAGCACGCCGGCTGCGCCCGCGCACTTTTTTCTAAGGAAATCCGCGCAATGCCGCGGGCGTTGCTCTGGATGCGATGTTTTTGCATTTTTTGCTGACACAAAAAAGCGAAATATCGGGAGGATTCCTGCGGCACGCCGCCTTGCCATCGCCCCGCAGGCCCCGCACTGCCGGCCCTGCGGGGTTTTTGGGGCTAAGGCAAGAGGATTGTTCGCCGTTTTCTTTCCCTCTTGCCCCAAAAACCATGCGTGCCCCTGCCAAGCGATGTTTTTGTGCCGCTTTGAAAAAATTTGGCCCGATTGCCGGATCGTTTATCTCAACCGGGAGCTGCACGGCGCCGCCGGTTGACGGGACGCTCTTTTTTGACCAAGCCCTTTCCGGCCTGGCTTTAAGCCCGGCGGGGAAATGAATGAAAAGGGGCGCCGCTTTTTTGCTGAGGATGCAAAGGAGCGGCGCCCCTTTTAACGGCTTTAAGGCAAAGGCTACCGCCCTGCCGGTTATGGCAAAGGGGATGGACCGAATGCGCCCTTTGGCCTCATATTGGGGACAACTTGGTATAAGCTCACAAAATAAATTGTATTTTGATGGGAAATTGTTAATAAAACAACCAAAAAACGTAAGAAAAGTTATGGACGCGCCAAAAGGCAAATGGTATCCTATATCACAAGCATCGCTCGGCAAAGGCGCACATGGTTTTTAGGGCAAAGAAGGAGGCGGCAAAAAAGGGAAAGGATTTTTTCCCAAACGGGAATAGGCTATCCCAAAAGCTCCCCAAGCCGGCCCCGCCCTGCCGCCCTGTGC
>CAJTSP010000170.1 GCA_910578965.1 uncultured Oscillospiraceae bacterium | reverse complement strand
GGGCCGCCACCCGGGCGGGGTCGCACAATGTATCGCCGGTTTTGGCGTTCGGCAGCTTGGTGATGGCGCCGATGTCCCCCGCGCCGATCTCGGCCGCGTCGGTCTGTTTTTTGCCGCGCAGGTAGAGCAGCTTGCCCATCCGCTCGGCCTCGCCGGTGCGGGCGTTGACCAGCGCGCTCTGCCCGGTAAGCTTGCCGCTGACCACCTTGACATAGCTCAGCTTGCCCACAAAGGGGTCGGCCACGGTTTTGAACACATAGGCGGCCAGCGGGGCCGCGGCGTCGCTGCTAAGCTTAATCTCGGCGCCGTCCTTGCCGGCGGCGGCCACATCGCCGGCCGCGGCCGGGCTGGGCAGCAGCTCTTTCATATTAAACAGCAGCATATCCATGGCCTGCAGGTTGATGGCGCTGCCGCAGAAGACCGGGGTAATGACCCCCTTGTTGACCCCGTTGCGCATGCCCTCCACGATCTCCTCGGTGGTAAAGGGCTCGCCCTCAAAGAACTTTTCCATCAGGGCGTCGTCGGTTTCGGCCACGGCCTCGCTCATAGCCTCTACCAGGCCGTCCAGCCGGTGGCCCATCTCGGGCAGCTCGATCTGCACCTGTTTGCCGCTCTCGTACCGGAAAGCCTTTTGGCTGAACAGGTTGACATAAGCGGTGGTGCCGTCGTCCAGCCTGACCGGCGCCACGCAGGGGCAGACGCTGGGGCCAAACTCGGTTTTGAGCTCCTCAAAAATTTTGTAAAAGTTCGCGTTTTCCAGGTCCATCTTGGTCACAAAGATCATCCGGCTCTTGCCCTGCTTTTCGGCCAGCTTATAGGCCTTTTCGGCCCCCACCGACACGCCCGAACGGCCAGACACGCAGATGAGCACGCTCTCGGCGGCAGCCATGCCCTCATAAAGGCCCAGCTCAAAATCGAACAGGCCGGGCACGTCGATCAAGTTCAGCTTTACCCCGTCGTATTCCACCGGGGCCAGCGCGGCAGACAGGGACGCGCGGCGCTTGGGCTCCTCAGGGTCGAAATCGCAGACGGTGCCGCCGTCCTCGGTGCGGCCCATCCGCTCGATGGCGCCGGTTTTGTAGAGCAAGGCCTCCACAAGGGTGGTCTTGCCGCAGCCCGCGTGGCCGGCAACAAGGACATTGCGGATCTTGGTATTGTCGTAGTTCATGGTCAAAACCTCTCCCCCTACCGCCGGATTGGGCATACGCCCTGCAAAGGCGGTAGCAATATGTACAAAATTATACCATAAAAATCCCCCGATTCAAAGGCGAACAAACAAAAACGCCTGGGCCCGGGCGCAAAATTTCGGAGTCTGGCTTTGTACATATTGCCAAAAAGCATTCCGCAAAGGGCCCGCGCCCTCCTGCAGAGGCACAGCGAACAGGGCCGCCCCCAGATCGTACAGTCCGGGGGCGGCCCTGTTGCCTTTATACGGAACAGCCTGTGGCGCAGGCCGGTTATACCTGGCTGGCGGCCACGGCGCAAGCCACGGTGGCGCCCACCATCGGGTTGTTGCCCATGCCGATGAGGCCCATCATCTCGACGTGCGCGGGCACGCTGGACGAGCCGGCAAACTGGGCGTCGCCGTGCATGCGGCCCATCGAGTCGGTCAGGCCGTAGCTGGCGGGGCCGGCGGCCACATTGTCCGGGTGCAGGGTGCGGCCGGTGCCGCCGCCGCTGGCAACCGAGAAGTACTTTTTGCCGTTTTCAATCGCCCACTTTTTGTAGGTGCCGGCCACCAGATGCTGGAACCGGGTGGGGTTGGTGGAGTTGCCGGTAATCGACACCTCCACACTCTCCTGCTTCATGATGGCCACGCCCTCGAGCACATCGTTGGCGCCGTAGCATTTGACGGCCGCCCGCTCGCCGGTGCTGAAGGGCTTTTCTTCCAGCACCTTGAGCTCGCCGGTCTTAAAGTCGAACTCGGTTTTGACATAGGTAAAGCCGTTGATGCGGCTGATGATATAGGCGGCGTCCTTGCCAAGGCCGTTCAGGATGACCCGCAGCGGGGTCTTGCGGGCCTTGTTGGCGGTGCGGGCGATGCCGATGGCGCCCTCGGCGGCGGCAAAGGACTCGTGGCCAGCCAAAAAGGCGAAGCACTGGGTCTCGTCCCGCAGCAGCATGGCGCCCAGGTTGCCGTGCCCCAGGCCCACGGCCCGCTGCTCGGCCACCGAGCCGGGGATGGTAAAGGCCTCCAGGCCCTCGCCGATGGCGGCGGCGCAGTCGGCCGCGTTCTTGAGCCCGCGCTTGACCGCGATGGCGGTACCCAGGGTGTAGGCCCAGACGGCGTTGTCAAAGCAGATGGGCTGCACGCCGCGCACGATCTTGTCGCAGTCGATGCCCTTGGAGAGAAGCAGCTCGTTGCAGGCGTCTAGGGATTCCAGCCCGTTGGCCTTGAGGCAGGCCTCGATCTTGGGCATGCGGCGGTCCATCGATTCAAATTTTGCCATTGTTATACTCCTCCTCCCTTATTCCTCGCGCGGGTCGATGTATTTGGCGGCTCCCTCAAACTGGCCGTAGGTACCGATATTGTCGGCATAAGCCTTGTTGGGCTCGGCCCCGTGGCGGATCGCCTCGAGCATCTTGCCCAGCCGCACAAACTGGTAGCCGATAACCTCGCTGTTTTCATCCAGCGCCAGCTTGGTGATGTAGCCCTCGGTAAGCTCAAGATAGCGCACGCCCTTGGCCCTGGTGGAGAAGATGGTGCCGGTCATGCTGCGCAGGCCCTTGCCCAGGTCCTCCAGGCCAGCCCCGATGGGCAGGCCATCCTCGCTGAAGGCGGTCTGGCTGCGGCCGTAGACAATCTGCAAAAAAAGCTCGCGCATGGCCACGTTGATGGCGTCGCAGACAAGGTCGGTGTTCAGCGCCTCAAGGATGGTCTTGCCGGGCAGGATCTCGCCAGCCATGGCGGCCGAATGGGTCATGCCCGAGCAGCCGATGGTCTCCACCAGCGCCTCCTCAATAACGCCGTTTTTCACGTTGAGGCTCAGCTTGCAGGTACCTTGCTGGGGGGCGCACCAGCCGATGCCGTGGGTATAGCCGCTGATGTCCTTGATCTCGTAGGCCTTGACCCAAGCGCCCTCCTCAGGGATGGGGGCCGGGCCGTGATGCGGGCCTTTGGTCAGAGGACACATACGCTCTACTTCGTGAGAATAGGTCATAACAGTACTCTCCTTTTCTCTGGGCGCGGTTCGGCAAAACCTGCCCTGGGATGTTTTAAGAGGACGGCCGGCCGCACAAGCCGCCCGCCCTTGCCTGCGGTTTGACAAAAATTTGCCATTGCTTTCTTCATTATAAGAAACCCTGTCCGCTTTTGCAAGGGGCAAGCGCCGGTTTTGCAGAGTTTTTGCGCCGAATTTTTGCCGCGTGCGGCACAGCCCCCGCCGGGCCTTCCCTGCGGCAGGATAAGCACGCCGGGAATGCGGGAGCAGCGCCGGCCAAGCGCAAGGGCACATCGCCGCCCGGCAGGGGGGCCCCGGCTACAGCTTTTGCCCGTGGGTGGGGCGCAAAAGCAGGGTGCACACAAGGCCGGCAGCCGCCGCGCCCATGGCGATAAAATGCCGGCCGGCCGCAAGGCCCAGCGTGTTTGCCAAAAGCGGGAAGCCAATACTGCCCACGCTCATGCCCAGGGCCAGAAAGCCGTAGTTGACCCCCGCATGGGGCAGGCCGAACAGGTCGCTGGATAGGGCCGGCAGCACCGCCGCCTCGCCGGAATAGCAGAAAGTGAGCAGCGAGTAGACCAGCACCACCCACCAGCCCTGCGCCGCCCAGAAGGCCAGCGAGAGGGCCCCCAGCGCGGCAAAGAGCAGCGCGTCGGCAGCGCGCCGGCCGATCCTGTCGCTTAGCAGGGGCATGAGCAGCCGGCCGGCCGCGCTGCCCACGCTGCCCAGCACAATAGACAGATGCGCCGCATCCTCCGAAAGGCCGCGCTCTGTCCCCAACTGGACGATAATAGGGCTGAACAGCAGCACCGCCGGGGTGGCCAGCGCCACCACCGCAAAGCCCAGCCAGTACTGCGGGGTTTTGAGCATTTTGGCGGGCGGCAGGTCAAACGGGGGCTGCTTTTTGCCCCGCCCCTGCTCGGAGGGTTTTTGCTTTGGGGGCGGCGGGTTTGCGAGCAGCAGGCTGCCCAGCCCGCAGACGGCCAGCATGAGGGCCGCCAACACCCAAAAGCAGGCCCGGATGCCCCAGCGCCCCGAGAAAAAACGCACCAAAAAGGTAAGCGCCGCGCCGCTGGCCCCTACTGCCCCGCCAATGACGCCGGTGGCAAGGCCCTTTTTGCCCGCGTACCATTTTTGTGCGCAGCTCATCACAGCGGGGTACAAAAAAGCGCAGCCCAACCCTACCGGCAGGCTGAAGGCAAGGTAAAACAGCCCGGCCGCCCCGGCCGGCACAAGCCCGGCCAGGCAGAAGCCGCCGGCCAGCAGCCCCGCCCCCAGCAGCCCGGCGATGCGGGGGCCGTGTTTGTCCTGCAAAAAGCCGCCCAGCACACAGCCCAGCCCAAAGGCGCCGATGGTGAGGCTGAAGATGAACTCGGCCGCGCTTTGCGAAAAGCCGTATTCGTTTACCACCGGCCCTTGGAACACCCCCCAGGCCGCCGGGATGCCGGTGAGTATCTGGATGCACACCCCGGCCGCCAGGATGCACCAGGGATGCGCGGCAACAAATTTCTGCAAGCGGACCACTCCCCCTTTACCGCCGGGCGGGCCGCGCCGTTTGCGCCCGCCCTTTTTTGCCTGCGCGTGCAAAGTGCGCATACGCCCGCGCAGGCGCCGCACAGACAAAGTATGGCCCGCCGCGCCCCGGTTTAACGCCG
>CAJTSP010000169.1 GCA_910578965.1 uncultured Oscillospiraceae bacterium | reverse complement strand
GGGGGAGGAGCGAGGCCACCGACGGCAGGCGGAACACGCGCGAGCGGCCGGCCAGCAGCACCTCGGCCCCGCCCGCCCCCCGGCAGGCAGCCTTGGCCAGCGCGCCGCCCATGTTGCCAACGCCAATAAATCCAAATCGTACATTTTGCATGTATGATTCCTCCCTGTAATGCCATTCCCGCCGGACAGCTCAGCCTTGGCCCGCCTCCAGCTCCCGCACGATGGGCGGCACCTGGGACAGCATATTGTCCAGGTCCTCAAACATGCTGCTCTTGGTGGTGCCAAGGCCGCTTGCGTGCTCGATCCGCTCCTCCACCTCCTGGTAGCGCTCCTGGATCTGGTCAAAAAAGCGGCAAATTTCCTGCAAAGCGCGCTGCGAATCCTCAATAACCCCTGAAATCTCGGCCTGCACGGCGGCGGCCCCCTCGGCGGCCGCGGTAACCCGGCGGAAGCTTTCGTCGGTTTGGCCAACGATCTCCACATCCTGCCCAAGGGTTTTTTGAGCGGTACCGATCCGGGTGCTCAGCCGGCCGGAGTGTCCTTCTACCTCCCGCACCCCGGTGTCTACCTCGCTGGCCAGCACCTTGATCTCGCCCGCAAGCTGCTTGACCTGCACCGCCACCACCGCAAAGCCCTTGCCCTGCGCGCCGGCGCGGGCGGCCTCGATCGAAGCGTTGATGGCAAGGATGTTGGTCTGGTCTGCAATCGAAACGATCTTTTCCATGCAGCGCTGGATTTTGTGAATGGAAGCCTGTAGCTGGTCAAAGGTCTGCTCCATCTCGCCAAAGGACTCCTGTACCTGCAGGGTACTGCCCTTAAGCTGGACCATCTGGTCCCGCGCGGTAGCCACCCGCTGCTCTACCTCGTCCCGCACCTCTGCAAACCGGCCCGCCGCCTGGTTGATATTGGCAAAGCTGCCGCCAAAATTCTGCAGCCGCTCCTGGAAAGCCTTTGCTTCCTCCAGGATCCTGCGAAAGCCGCGCCGGATCGCGCTGAGGTCCCAAAGGGCCTCCACCTCCTTTTGCACCAGTTCCTTGCGGTAGGCACGCAGGCTGTCCACCACATGCAGCACCGGGGCAAGGCTTTTTTGCTGGGCGGCATGCCCTCCGCCTTTTTTGCCCTTAAAAAACCGCATCCCGTTTCCCCCTCCCTTATTCAAACACAACGCAGGTCATCGACTGGTTGACAAAGCGGTTGTTGTAATGCTCGCCGTATCCCACAAGGCCCGCGTGGCTGCCCAGCGCCGCCATCTCGCGCAGGTATTCCTGCATATAGCCACGCTCGGAAAAAAGCTTATAGCGGAACAGGCAATTGACCGAGAACACAGCCGAACGGCGGGGGAAGTCCGCGCAGATCTGCCGAATGGTCTCGCGGGTGATGGCCTGGTAATCGCCCAGCTCCAGCAAGATCAAAACGTCCGAATCGTTTACCTGCCGGTAGCAGGCCAGCGCGTTGCCTTTGACCTCCTTGATCGAGATGATGCAGGTGTCGTCCCCATTGAGCTTGCCAAACGGGTTTTGGAAGGTGCGGGTGAGAATCTCGCGGTCGGTTACATGCAGGATTTCCTGATAGACCTGCTTGGCCGGCCGGCCGTTGAGGGTACCGAGCACATAATTTGCACGGTCGGTACCGGAAGCGATGAACCGATAATTGCCCATCTGGTGATAAATATTTTCCTTATATGCCTTAACCCGGCCGCCGCGATTCTTTACCAGGCCGTACGCAACCGCGTCCCGGTAGACCACGCCGTTTGCCGAGACCATACCCGCGTCGCCGGTGCCTCCCACCAGCGGGATGCTCTTGGGCCCGAGCACGGTGTACAGGGTGGTAAGTACGCAGGCGTCGTTGCCGGCGCAGAAATCGATGCACACCGTATCGCGGCTGGCGCCGCCCACCGCCGCCAGGTCCTTTTTGAGCCGGTCGATGTACTTGACCGGCATGGAGGATGCCTGCTCAAGCACCCCCGCCGCCGCGGTTACGCCTTCCAGAAACGCAACGACGCCGACCCCCTGCTCCACGACCTTCGTGTCGTAGCTCATCCCCACGCACCCAATACTTGGCACGCCCGGGAAAAGGGCCTCCAGCGCCTTCACATGCGCCTCAAACTGCTGTGCGTTGGACAGCAGCATGATAAACTGAGGGCCTGCCAACCCCCGGACCGCTTCGGTCAGGTCTCCTTTGAGGCTTGTGCCGAAAAACTGTCTCATCATCTTCTCTCCTTTAGCCTGCGCCCCTCTGCGCCAATGCCCGCCGGGGAGCGCCCGTTTGGCCTTTGCTCTTTGGCCTTCGTTATTATAGCATAGTGCCGCGCGGTTTTCCAGCAAGGCGGCCGGGCCCTCAGCCGCAGGGCTTGCCCCGGCCCGGACGAAGTGCTACAATAGCGGCCAAGGGAGGTACCGCCGTGAAATCGACCAGTCAAAAACGCCGTTTGCTGCGCGCTCACCCGCATCTGTGGTACCAGGCCTATTGGCCGGTATATCTTGCCTGTTTTTTTGCGCTGGAACGCTGGGGGCCCGCGCCACGGTACCAGATCCACTGCGCGCTGGATGAGGCCATCCCGTTTTGCGAATGGTTTGTGCTGCCCTACTGTAGCTGGTTTGCGATGCTTGCCTTTGCGCTGTTTTACCTCTGGAGCCGCGACACCCAAAGCTATGACCGTCTCTGTGCGCTGATGTTTGGCGGCATGAGCCTGTGCTTGCTCATCTACCTGGTTTTCCCCAATGGCCTCGCCCTGCGGCCGGCCGGCCCGCTGCCCCAAAACCCGGCGGCGGCCCTGCTGCGGCTGCTTTGGGCGGCCGACACCCCCACCAACGTGTGCCCCAGTATCCACTGCCAGTCCACCGGGTGCATGGTGCTGGCCCTGAGCCGCTCAAAACCGCTGCGCGGCCGGCGGGGCCGGCAGGCGGCGGCCTGGCTTTGGGGGGCGCTGATCTGCCTTTCGACCCTGTTTACCAAGCAGCATTCGGCGGTGGATGTGTTGCTTGGGCTGGCGTTGGCCGCGCCGGGGTTGTGGCTCTTTTGCCGCAAAGCGGCGGATGCGTAAGCGGCCGCCTTGCCGCAAAAAAGGCCCGGACAGAGGGCCGCTTGAGGCTGTGAATCCAGATTTTTATAAAGAAAGGAGCCTGACCGCGCATGGGCCCCATAACCAAACCAGCACTCCCGGAAACGTCCGCTGCGCCGCACTGGCTTGCCTGCGAGCGGCGCGGCGTTTACGCGCTGCTGATGGCGGCCAGCGGCATGATGGGCGCGTACACCCTGGTTTTGCGGGGCGGGGTATTCTGCAACGCCCAAACCGCCAACATCGCCATGATGGCCGTTGCCTTTGGGCAGGCCCGCTGGGGCGACGGGCTGTATTACCTGATCCCCATCACGGCCTACTGCCTGGGGGCATTTTTGTCCGAGCTTTTGCCCGGACCGGTCAAGCGGCTGGGGCCGGTGAGGTGGGACACCTGCCTTGTGCTGCTGGAGGCTGCCGCCCTGTTTTGCATCGGGCTTATCCCCTTGCAGGCCCCGCACCAGCCGGTGCAGGTGCTCATCAATTTTATTGCCGCCATGCAGTTCAACACCTTCCGCCAGGCCGAGGGCATCCCGATGGCCACTACCTTCTGCACCAACCATGTACGACAGGTGGGGGTCTGGCTTTGCCATGGGGTGCGGCGGCGGGACCCGGCTGCCTTTCGCCGTGCCGGGGTACACCTTGCCATGCTGGCCGGCTTTTTTGCGGGCGCCGCCCTGCTGGCCGGCCTGTGCCCGCTTTTGCAGGCAAAGGCCATCTGGCTGGCCCTCGCCCCCCTGCTGGCCGCGGCGGCGCGGCTGCTCTATGCCGACCTAATTGCCGAGCGGGGGCTGCTGCCCCGCAAGCCGGCCGGGCACTGAACCGTGCCTGCCCGGGCAAAGGGCGGCGTTTTGCCGGGCCGGCTGCGTCGGCCCAGCCTAAAGCCTTTCTCTGCGCCTTATAAAAACGCCCCCGGGAAGGGTCCTTCCCGGGGGCGTCCTGTTTTAATGGGTTTGAGGGCCGGGACACGGCCTTATGGCTCCAGCGCATAGGGCCAGGCCAATATCCCGCCGATGTTGTACGCTTCAAAGCCCATCCGAGCCAGCCGGCCGGCCGCCCAGGGACCTCGCTGGCCGCCCCGGCAGTATACCAGCACCGGGCGGTTTGGCAGCCGCTGCGCCGCTTGAGACAACTGCTCGGCCGGCAGGTTTACCGCGCCGGGCAGGTGCCCCTCGGCATACTCCTCGGGGGTGCGGATGTCCAGCACGGTCACCCCGCCGGCCTGCATCCGCCGCCAGGCCTCGGCCGGGGGCAGACGCTGTGCATACACGGCAAACCCTCCCTTCCCGTCTGCATTTGCCCCAAGCTATGCCGGCGCGGCACAGAGCGTGCATGCCCTGCACGCCCACCCGCGTGCAAAAAAGGGGGATGCGCCAAAGGAGGGGCGGGCCTCGTGGCCCGGGCGAGGAAGCTTTTTCCAAACACGGTGCAAAAAACACGGGGCTGCCCTTTTGACGGGATATACAGCCCGGGCGGGGGCATGCAGGGCTCCGGCGTTTGCGCAAGCGGCTTAAAAATGCATCTCGTCAAGGTATGCCTGCATAAAGAAAGGGTCGGTGGCAAGCTCGATATACCGGCAGCAGCCGGCCAGTGCGCCGAGCTGCTGCCGGGCGTCCCGCCGCAGCAGGGCCAGCGCTGCCCCCTCGCCTGCCGTGTTGCCCGCCGCGCAGACCGGGGCGGCCAGCGCAGGCGGGAGCAGCCCGATGGCCCGGGCCGCCCGGGGCGAAAGGCAGTTGCCAAACCCGCCGGCCAGGTACACGGC
>CAJTSP010000168.1 GCA_910578965.1 uncultured Oscillospiraceae bacterium | reverse complement strand
GGGGGCGGGCTCGGGCTGGGCAAGCTCGGCAAAATAGCGGGTGCCGTGGATCATCATGGAGGCAAAGGGGAACAGGAACAAAAAGATGCCCACCAGGCCCACCAGGTTAAAAAACTCTTTCCACTGCCAGATCTGGTTGGAGGCGTCGATCCGCTCATGGCCGGCAGGCACCCCAAAGACCTCGTAGAAGAAATTGATCATGTCGCGGCAGCTGGCGCTGGAAAAATGGTTCAGCGGGTGGATCTCGGTGTTCTGGTTGATGACCCGGATATATTCCTCGCCGTTGATGGTGCCGGCATACACCTTGTGGTTTTCCACTGGGCCGCTCAGCTCCACCCCGTCCAGCTGGGAAACAAAGCTTTTGGCCGCCTCGCTTTCAAGATAGAGCCGGGGGTCGCCGGTTTCGCCCTTAAAAAACCATTCGTCGTATTTTGCGGCAATGACGCCCCAGTCGATCGCCACATCCACCGGCTGGTTTACGCCCTCAAACTCGTAGGGGGTATACTGCGGGTCATAGCCCACCGTGCAGATGGCACTTACCAGGTTTTCTCCCTCGCCCCGGGCCGCCTGCTCAAAGTAATGCTGT
The DNA here is from genome assembly GCA_910578965.1 of uncultured Oscillospiraceae bacterium. Lineage (GTDB taxonomy): Bacteria > Bacillota > Clostridia > Oscillospirales > Ruminococcaceae > UBA7177. Next base: position 4,325 of record CAJTSP010000168.1, on the reverse strand, counting down.
ACGGTGGCCGAGGCGATCTGCCCGCCCATCGAGTGCCCGCTGACCCCGATCCGGTCGGTGTCTATAAAGGTGTAGGAGGCGCAGGCGTAATCGATCACATGCTGCATGTTGGCCACGTCGATGCCGCCCGGGATCACCGAGGAGGACCCGTGCCCGTATGCGTCGTTCGAGATGACCACAAAGCCGCGCCGGCTCAGCTCGATCATATTCTGGTCCTGATGCTCAAGGTTGTTATAGCTGCCGTGCGACAAAACGATCAGCGGCAGCTTGTTGTCCGGCGAGGCGTTTTTGGGGATGTAGATCTGGCCGTTGACATAGCGGCCGTCGTCCACGATCACCTTAAAGTCCTCCACGATCACGCTGCCAAAGGAGGACTGTACCTGGCAGGCAAAAATGCCGCTGATAAGGCACAGGCACAGGGATACCGCCAACAGGATCTTGGTGCTTTTTTTCATGATTCCACTCCTTCCTTTACGGCCCCCAAAAAAAGGGGAGCGCATGCAGCCGGGCGCGCCAGGCCGCGGCCTGCCCCCACCCCCGCCTGCCGGCGGGGCTTTTTCAAGGGCAGGCTGCCAATATTGCGTCCTGCCCTCTTGCCAGGGGGATGCCCTGCACGCCGGTTTTGGCCCGCCTTGCTGTGACCTTATCATATCATATATTTCATATATGAACAATATTATTTATAAACAAATAATATTGTTTTGAAATGTATAATTTGCATAAAAAAGCGGCAGAGCATGCTCTGCCGCCAGAAAAAGCCTACCGGGCTTAAAGGATTTTTTCAAGGCCCGGGATGGATTTGTCGGAAAAATCGCCCCACTCGCCACCCAAAATACGCACCGAGGCCTCAAAGCGCTTGAGCTCTTCGTCACTGAAGCCGTCCAGCGAGCGGAAAAACGGAACAAAGATTTCCTGGACGCTTTGGCAATATTCAAGGTAGGTTGCACGGCCGAGCGGGGTGGGTTTAAGGATCACGCTTTTTTTGTTGCCTACCAGCCGGTAGCGCTCTGCGAGCCCGAGCTCCACCAAACGCTTTGTGGATTTGGTTACGAGGCTTTGCAGGATGCCGGTGTCCCGGGCAATGGCGGTGAGGATGCGGTTTTTGTCCTCAAACTCGCAGATATACTCCAAAACCTGGTATTCGTTCTGATTGAGATTGCAGGGCAGGCCCGATTGGACCCTGCCGTGCGTACCTCGGTTTGAGGCGTTGGAGTAAAAGACCAGGGCACGCACAAGCTCCCGGTAACGTCCCATCCATGTAAGCTCCAAGCGGCACACCTCCTGATTGTGTAGGGCGGTATCCCTGCCCTTGGGCCCTATCCCGCCCCAAAGCCGACCCAACCCCCCAAATAAAAGGCCCGGATTTTTATGGGCCAGTTCCCGTGCAGGGGATGCCTATCTGCCCAACCCGACCCAATACCGCTGGATTGCCCCCGAGCGGCCCAGCCCCAGCAGGTCCTCTACCTCGTCTTCCAACACGCCGCCGTACGCCAGGATACAGCGGCGGGAGGCCTCGTTTTGCCCATCGCAGGTCAGCAGCAGCCGGGTCTCGCCCTGCCCGGCGCACAAGCGCCAGCCTCCGGTCCATCTCAAGCACCTTCTGTTTCGTCAGGGAGCCCGCGAGGGCCCCTGCCCAATGCAGGCAGCCGGTTTGCAGCCTATCCTTCCGCCGGTTCTGCCGCGGCGATAAACCCGCCGCCCATCACCGCACCGTTTTGGTAGAGCACCGCGCTCTGGCCCGGCGCGGGGGCCCGCACCGGCACGGCAAAAGCCACCGCGCCCGCTCCGTCAAACTCGCAGGATACAGGCCTGGCGGCGCTGCGGACCTTCACTGTATAGCTGCCGGCGGGCAGCGGCGCGCCGGCAGGGGTGCAGATATCCCGCAGCCGCAGGCGGCCGGCCCACTCGCCGCCGGCATAGGCAAGCTGGATATCGCCCCCGGGCAGGATGCGCTGCACAAACACCGGCCGGCCCAGCGCCACCCCCAGCCGCTTGCGCTGGCCCACCGTGTAGTGGGCGATGCCCTTGTGGGGGCCAAGGTCGCGGCCGTCCGGCGCAATAAAATGCCCGGCCGGGCAGGAAAAACCGCGTTTTTGGATGTAGCCGGCGTAGTCGCCGTTTGGCACAAAGCAAAGCTCCATGCTGTCCGGCGCGGCGGCGCAGGCAAGGCCGCTCTGCCGGGCCATCTCGCGGATCACCGGCTTTTCAAGGCCGCCCAGCGGCAGCAGCAGCCGGCATAAAATGCCCTGCCCCAGCCGGTAGAGCATATAGCTCTGATCCCGTGCGGCGCTGGCGGCGGCATGTATGCGAAAAACTCCGTCTGCATCCCGCCGTACCCGGGCGTAATGGCCGGTGGCCAGCAGCCGGATGCCCAGCGCGTCCGCGGTATCGGCCAGCAGCCGGAACTTGACAAGCGGGTTGCAGACCACGCAGGGGTTGGGGGTTTCGCCCTGGCAGTAGCTCTCGCAAAAGGGCAGGGCTACCGCTTCATCAAACAGCGGCCCGCCCTCCACCACATGCAGCGGGATGTCGAGCTGCCTTGCCGCCGTGCGGGCGGCTGCCACTGCCCCCTCGTGCGCGGGCGAAAAGCGGATCACTGCTGCCTCCACATTGTACCCCTGCCGGCGCAGAAGCTGCGCGCAGACGGCCGAGTCCACCCCGCCCGAAAGGGCCACCAGCACCCGCCGGCCCGCCCCGGGCGCCATGCCCGGGCCGCCGCCGCAGGCCAAAGGCTCCGGGCGGGCGCTTTCGCCCTGGGGGGCCGGGCCGGGCAAGCGGGCGCCTGCTGCCCTGCTCGCAAAGGCCCGCGCGGTCATACCCCGCAACTGCCGCCCTCGCAGCCGGCGCAGTGCCCGTCGTCCAGCTTGCCCACGATCGGCTCGGGGTCCACCCCCTGGCGGGTGTAATAGTCGGCCAGAGCGGCCTTTACAGCCTGCTCGGCCAGCACGCTGCAGTGCAGCTTGACCGGGGGCAGCCCGTCCAGCGCCTCTACCACCGCTTTGTTGGTGAGCTTGAGCGCCTCCTCGATGCTTTTGCCCTTGATAAGCTCGGTGGCCATGCTCGAGGTGGCAATGGCCGCCCCGCAGCCAAAGGTCATAAACTTTACGTCCGTGATCGTGTTGTTCTCGATCTTCAGATACATCCGCATAATGTCGCCGCACTTGGCGTTGCCCACCTCGCCTATACCGTTTGCGTCCGGCAGCTCGCCCACGTTGCGCGGGTTGGCAAAGTGGTCCATCACCTTTTCGCTGTACATTCCCATGGCTGATTGCTCCTTATCCTTTCTATTGGTGTCGCGCCCGCTTTCCAAAAAGCACGATGCGGCGCTTAGCCCTGCCGCAAAGGGCTTGCCGGGCCCGCCCGGCAGTGACATATGCGGTTCAGCGGGCAAGCGAATGCCACACCGGGCTCATGGCGCGGCGGCGGGGGATGATCTCCTCCAGCACCTCGCACAGACGCTCAGCCTCGGACATGGTGTTCTGCGGCCCAAAGCTGAAGCGCATGGTGCCGTGGGCGGCCTCGTGCGGCAGCCCGATGCTCAGCAGTACATGGCTGGGGTCCAGGCTGTCGCTGTTGCAGGCGCTGCCGGTGGAGGCGCAGATGCCGTGCATGTCCAGGTCCAGCAGAATGGTCTCACCCTCAAGGCCCGCAAAGCTGATATTGGCGTTGCCGGGCAGCCGCCTTTGGGGATCGCCGTTGAGGGTGGCGGCGGGGATGTTTTTGATGATTCGGCCGATCACATAATCCCGCAGTTGTTTTTCGTGGGCGGCGCGCCGGGGCATGTCGGCCGCGGCCAGTTCCAGCGCCTTGGCAAGCCCCACAATGCCGGCCACATTTTCGGTGCCTGCCCGCCGGCGGGTTTCCTGCCCGCCCCCGTCCATGAAGCTGTAGGGCAGGATGCCCTTATGGATGTAGAGCGCCCCCACCCCCTTGGGGCCGTTGAACTTGTGGGCCGAAAGGCTCAGCATCTGCACCCCAAGCTCCTTTACGTCCACCGGCACGGCCCCCACCGCCTGCACCGCGTCGGTGTGGCACCAGACCCCTTTTTTGGCGCAGACGGCCGCAATCTCGCGGATGGGCTGGAGGGTGCCGATCTCGTTGTTGGCCATCATCACGCTTACCAGCGCGGTATCCGGGCGGATGGCGGCGGCAACCTCCTCCGGCCGCACAAAGCCGTCCTTTGTTACCGGCAGGTAGGTCACCTCAAAACCCTCGCGCTCGAGCGCCATCATGCTGTGCAGCACGGCATGGTGCTCAAAGGCGCTGGTAACCAGGTGCTTTTTCCCCTTTTTGGCCAGCTTGTATGCGGTGCCCTTGATGGCCCA
>CAJTSP010000167.1 GCA_910578965.1 uncultured Oscillospiraceae bacterium | reverse complement strand
GGTGGCCACCGCGCTGGCGGCGGGCGGGCCGGGGGCCATCTTCTGGATGTGGCTCTCGGCCATTTTTGGCGCCATGACCGGCTTTGTGGAAAACACCCTGGGCGGGCTTTACCGCCGCCGCGCGCCGGAGGGCGGGTGGAACGGCGGCCCCATGGCCTATATGCAGTACGGTCTTGGCAGCAGGGGGCTGGCCTGCGTGTACGCGGCGCTTGCGCTGCTGGCCTCCTGCGGCATGGGCAACCTCTCGCAGGCCAATTCCATCGCCGCCTCCGTCAAGGCGGCGGCCGGCGTGCCGCCGCTGGTTACCGGCTGTGCCCTGGCGGCTCTTACGGCGCTGGTGCTGGCAGGCGGGGTGCAGCGCATGGCCAGGGTAGCCGCAAAGCTGGTGCCGTTTATGGCCCTTCTCTACCTGGGCGGTGCGCTGGCGGTGCTCTGGGCAAACGCTGCCCGGCTGCCGGGAGCGTTTGCGGCCATCTTCCGGGGGGCGTTTGGGTTGCGGGCAGGGCTGGGCGGCTTTGCCGGCTACAGCATAATGCAGGCACTGCGCAGCGGCATTGCGCGTGGGGTTTTTTCCAACGAGGCGGGGCTCGGTTCCTCGGTGCTGGCGCATGCGGCGTCCGACCTGCGCGACCCGGTAACAATGGGCATGTGGAGTGTCTTTGAGGTTCTGGCCGATACCCTTGTTGTCTGTACCCTTACCGCGTTGGTCATCCTTACCTCGGGTGTTTACGACCCCCGCCTGTACGCCATGGCCCAAGGCACCGACCTGTTTGGCCTGTTGGCAAACGGTTCGGTGATGACTGGCAATGCCTTTGCCGAAGTATTGGGCCAGCCGGGGCGGCAGTTGGTGGCGTTCTGCCTTGGGCTGTTTGCGTTTTCCAGCATCCTGTGCTGGAGCCAGTATGGCGAACGGTGTATTTGCTGGCTCCGGGGCGAGGGGGCGGTTTTGGGGTACCGGGTGGTTTTTGTGCTGTTTGTGGTGGTGGGCAGCGTAATGGATCTTGAGCTGGTTTGGCAGTTGGCCGATACCTTTAACGGCCTTATGGCCCTGCCAAACCTTGCCGCGCTCTGGATGCTGGGCGGCGAGGCGGTACGGGCGCTGCGCCGGTATTTGGACGGCCGCGGTATGGCTTTGGATGAATAAAAAGGTAAAAACGGGCAAATTTTGTGCATATTTAATGTTTTGTCGGCAAAGCCAGCGATTTATTATGTATATCTGTGCCGCTTGTTTTGGCGGTAGGGCTGTGCTATACTTTATCCTGTTAAATTGCCCTTGGGCAATCCGGGGCAGTTACGAGGAACAAGCACGGCCTTTTCTTTGTATAGAGGGGAGGGGCCGCAAACAGGAGGGAAACCATGAAAAAGATCATTTCCATTGCGCTTGCGCTCTGCCTGCTGGCCGCTCTTGCCGGCTGCGGCGGCGCGGCCAGCAGCACCCCCGCCACCGGCGCACCGGCCGGGGACCCGGCGGCCAGTACCCCGGCCGGCAGCGCCCCGTCCGAGGGCGGCAGCTACACCGTGGGCATCTGCCAGCTTGTCCAGCACGACGCGCTGGACGCCGCCACCCAGGGCTTTAAGGACGCCCTCAAGGAGGCGCTGGGCGACGCGGTGACCTTTGAGGAGGGCAACGCCTCGGGCGATGCCTCCACCTGCACTACCATTGTAAACGGCTTTGTGTCCGATGGGGTCGATCTGATCCTGGCCAACGCCACCGCGCCGCTGCAGGCCGCGGCCGCCGCCACCTCGGACATTCCGGTGCTGGGCACCTCGGTCACCGACTATGCCACCGCCCTCGAGATCACCGGCTGGACTGGCACGGTGGGCGGCAACATTTCAGGCACCTCGGACCTGGCCCCGCTGGACCAGCAGGCCCAGATGCTGCACGACATGTTCCCGGACGCCGAGAAGGTCGGCCTGATCTACTGCTCGGGCGAGCCGAACTCGGTCTATCAGATCGATGTGGTCGAAAAGGCCTTACAGGACCTTGGCTACACCTGTGAGCGGTTTGCCTTTACCGACTCCAACGACATTGGCTCGGTGGTACAGTCGGCCTGCGACGCTTCGGACGTGCTCTATGTTCCCACCGACAACACTGCCGCCAACAACACCGAGGCGATCGCCAACGTGGTGATCCCGGCCAAGGTGCCGGTGATCGCGGGCGAGGAGGGCATCTGCGGCGGCTGCGGCGTGGCCACCCTCTCGATCAGCTATTACGACATCGGCTACACCACCGGCCAGATGGCCGCCAGGATTCTTACCGGCGAGGCGGACATCTCCGCCATGCCCATCGAGTATGCGCCCCAGGTTACCAAAAAGTACAATGCCGATATCTGCCAGCAGCTCGGCATTACCCCGCCGGAGGGCTACGAGGCCATCGGCTAACAAAAACAGGGCAAACCCTTACATCCCTTAACAAAGGCTCACACGCCGTCAGGCCAACTCCAGCGGCACGCTGGCTGCGCCCGCGCACCTTGGAATCCACCAAGGATTCCTGCGGCACGCCGCCTTGCCATCGCACTACTGGCCCTGCCCTGCCGGTCCTGCGGAGTTTTTGGGGCAAAGATTCTTTTTCTGAACAAAAGAGCTTTTTACTTTTTCTGTTTTTTATGCCTTTTGCCCCAAAAACCATGCGTGCCCTTGTCAAGCGATGTTTAAAAAACCATTCAAAAAGCGGCGAAAAAGACCTTTTCTTTTTCGCCGCTTTTTGCTACAATATAAAAGATTATGGCATTTGGCCGTATGGGGCATCCGAAACAAACCGGCCCGGGGCGCACAGGCTGCCGGGCCGCACGGGGGGAAGGGTATGCAGTTTTTGGTCTCGCTCTTAAACTCCATGCCGGGCGCGGTTGCGCAGGGCATGATCTGGGGCGTCATGGCGGTGGGGGTGTACATCACCTTCCGCGTTTTGGATGTGGCCGACCTCACGGTGGACGGTTCGCTGGCCACCGGCGGCGCGGTCTGTGTCATGCTGATGCGCGCGGGCTGGAACGGCTGGGCCGCCGTGTTCTGCGCCTTTTTGGCCGGCCTGCTGGCGGGGCTGGTTACCGGGCTGTTCCATACCGGCTGCGGCATCCCGGCCATCCTGGCCGGCATCCTTACCCAACTGGCCCTCTATTCCATCAACCTGCGCATTATGGGCTTTGGCACCGGCTCGGGCAAGGCAAACCAGGCCATCAGCGTGGACAAATACCCGCTGCTGGTCTCCCAACGGTATGTGCGCGAAATAAGCCCTAAAAACCCGCTTTTGCTGATGCTAGTGCTGCTTGCCGCGCTGATTGGCGCCTTGTACTGGTTTTTTGGCACCGAGCGGGGATGTTCGCTGCGCGCCACCGGCGCAAACCAGCAGATGGCCCGGGCCCAGGGCATCAACACCAGCTTTGACCTTGTGCTGGGCCTGATGCTATCCAACGGGCTGGTGGCCTTTTCCGGCGCGCTGCTGGCCCAGTACCAGGGCGCCAGCGACATCAACATGGGCCGAGGCGCCATCGTCATCGGCCTTGCGGCGGTGATCATCGGCGAGGTGGTTTTTGGCCGTATCTTCCATAACTTTGCGCTCAAGCTCACGGCCGTATGCATCGGCGCGGTGATCTACTATCTGGTCATCCAGGTGGTGCTGCGGCTCGGCCTCAGCACCGACGACCTCAAGCTGCTCACCGCGTTGGTGGTGGCGTTTTTCCTTGCGGTGCCGCACTTCCACGGCAGGCTGCGCGCCAAAAGCCAGAAAGGGGAGGTGAAGGGCAATGCCTGAAAACCGTGCAATGCTTGAGATCCAAGACGCCCGCAAGGTGTTCAACGCCGGTACCGTCAACGAAAAGGTGGCGCTGGACGGGCTTTGCCTGACCCTGAACGAGGGGGATTTTGTCACGGTTATCGGCGGCAACGGCGCGGGCAAATCCACCATGCTCAATGCGGTGTCCGGCGTTTGGGCGGTGGACGCCGGCCGCATCATGATCGACGGCCGGGACGTGACCCGCCTGCCCGAATACCAGCGTGCGGCGTTTTTGGGCCGGGTGTTCCAGGACCCCATGCTTGGCACCGCCGCCACCATGGGCATTGAGGAAAATATGGCCCTTGCCTACCGGCGCGGCGCGCGGCGGGGCCTTGCCTGGAGCATTACCAAGGAGGAGCGGGAGCTCTACCGCCAAAAGCTGCAAAGCCTGGGCCTGGGCCTTGAGGACCGCATGACCACCAAGGTGGGGCTGCTTTCGGGCGGGCAGCGGCAGGCCATTACCCTGTTGATGGCCACCCTGAAAAAGCCCAAGCTGCTTTTGCTGGACGAGCACACCGCCGCCCTCGACCCCAAAACCGCGGCCAAGGTGCTCGAGATTTCCGACCAGATTGTGCGGGAGCAAAACCTTACCACCCTGATGATCACCCACAACATGAAGGACGCCATCAAGTTTGGCAACCGGCTGATCATGATGCACGACGGGCATATCATTTACGACGTGCAGGGAGAAGAAAAAAAGAACCTGCATGTGTCCGACCTGCTGGCCAAGTTTGAGCAGGCCAGCAGCGGCGGGTTTGCCAACGACCGGATGCTGCTGTCCTGACTTTCCGCCGCGCGCCGCGCCCGGTACGCCCCGCTGGCCATGGATGGCCCGAGGCAAAGGGAAACGGGCGGCCCGCCGGGGGCCCGCGGCAAAAAAGAGGCAACCAATCAACCCATCATCCTGCGCGAAGCCGGGCGGCTTCGCGCAGTTTGGCATAAAGGAGGAGAGCCTGCGTGCAGCCTGCCGAACAAACCCTTGCTACCCCCAGCGGGACCCTGCATTACTGGGTAAGCCGGGCCGAAAGCGGCCGGCCCTGGCTGGTGTTCCTGCCCGGCCTTACCGCCGACCATACCCTGTTTGAAAAACAGATGGAGGCCTTTGGCCCGGCGTATAACTGCCTTGTGTGGGACCCTCCCGCCCACGGCGCC
>CAJTSP010000166.1 GCA_910578965.1 uncultured Oscillospiraceae bacterium | reverse complement strand
GATGTTCGCTGTCCCCCCGGAGGTGATGGAACCGGACGCCTCCAAGGGAAGCAAAAAAACGGAAGCCGCTCCTGCTCCCGCCCCCTTCCCTGTGCCCGCCATATTTTGAACGGGTCTATTCTACCACAGAAAAACCGCTCTTGACAAGGATGGGCCTCTCACCGCCCAAACCAGCCATGGCCCCTTTTGGGCGGCGGCAGGACGGGCATTTCCTCGCCGGGGATGTCCAGCACATATTTTTCGTAGGCATTGATGATGGTGGTCCCGCCCCTTTGGAGCACCCGCGGGCGGTTTGCCCCGTAGCTTGCGTGCACATGCCCGTGAATGAAGTAACGGGGCTTGTACTCGTCCAAAAGGGGCAAAAAGCAGGCAAAGCCGCGGTGGGCGTAGTCCTCGTCGTCGCCCCAGCCCTCGGCCGGGGAATGGGTGACGAGTAGGTCGATGCCGCCGGCGCGGCGCACCGCACCGCGCAGCCGGCGGATGCGCCGCGCCATCTGCCGCTCGGTGTACTGGTAGGTAGGGCCGCTGTACCGGCAACTACCGCCGAGCCCCAAAATGCGCAGCCCCTTGACCGTCACCAGCCTACCGTCGATGCAGTCGCAGCCTTCGGGCGGGGCAGCCTGGTACCTGACGTCATGGTTGCCCGGCACATAGAGCAGCGGCGCCCGCCCTAAGGTGACCAGAAAGGACAGGTAGCTGGCCGAGAGGTCCCCGCAGGAGATCATCAGGTCGTACTCGCTCAGCCGGCCGGGCTGGTAGTAATCCCACAGGTAGGGGCATTCCTTGTCCGAAAGCAGCAGCAGCCTCACAGCACCGTTTCCTCCTTTTCGGGCGGGATGGTATCCCGGTAGACCCCCTGCAGCCGTACCAGCCGGCGGCTGACCGGCAGCAGCTCGTCAAAGGCCGGGATATGGCCCTCCACCCCCTCGCAAAGCCAGTCCATATGCAGGATAGCCTCGGGGGAAAACCACTCGCTGCCGTCGCTGCGCAGGGCGCCGTCCTGCCCGCGCAACGGCCGCTGAAAGGGCAAAAGGGTACCGCTGGCAAGGCCCTGGCGCAAAATCCCCACCAACTGGCGGGCGCCGGCGGGCAGCCCCTCGCAGAGCAGCACGTCGGTGGTGCGGCTGCGCAGCCCCCACCAGTAGCTCACCGCCCGGCCCTCGTCCCGCTGGCTGAGGGCGTCCCAGCCACCGGTAAGGATGCTGCGCACCAGCTTGACATAAAAGTTGCCCCAGTGCCAGTAGGGCGAGGCCAGCGAGCGCAAAACCCGCTGCCCGTCGCACCGGCACAGGCCCCAGGCCTCGGCCTGGCGGTCGGGCGAGGGGACGTCTCGGTTGGAGATATACTCAAAGCCGTCGTCTACCAGCTTTTGCAGCGCGTTTTCCACGCAGTACCACCGTACATACACCCGGGCGGCGGGATTGGTGAGCTGGGCGCCCAGCGCAAAGGCGTTGATGCCGGCCGGCACCCCAAAGATGGGCGTGTCGGCCACATAGCCGATCCGCCCGTCCCGACAGAGGGCCCCGGCCAGCGCGCCGGTAATAAATTTCCCCTCGTAGATCCGGGTGTAGTAGCTGCGCAGCCCGGTGCAGGGCATGGCGGCCGAGCAGTTGAGCACCCGCACCTCGGGGTGCAGCGCGGCGGTTTTGCGGCAGGCGGCAATGAGCGGCGGGGTGGTGGCAAAGATAACCTGCGCGCCCTCGGCCACCGCCTGCTCCATCGCCTCGCCGGCCCCCTCGCCAAAGCCCACGCCGTTGTAGCAGCGCACCTCTACCTTGGCGCCCAGCATCGCCTCCAGGTACTGCCGGCCCAGGTCGTGGGCACGGATCCAGTCGCTCTCGTCGGGGGTATACTGGTTTACAAACGCGATGCGCAGCTTATCCGGCGCACGGCCCAGCAGCCGGTCCAAAAGGCCCTGCTCGGGGCCGTCGCCCGCCTCGGCCAACGCCTCGGCCTCGGTCTTTTCGCCGGCGTCCTCCGGCTCGGTGGTTACGGCGATAGGGTCGTCCTGTACCAGGGCCTTGATGTCTGGCCAGACCCCCTCCAGCGAGCGCAGCAGCTCGGCCGACGAAAAGCCGCGCAGCTTCTCCAGCGGGTAGACCTTAAGCCACACCAGCAGCGCGTCCGCCTCGGTAATGGGCAGCGCCTCGCCGCCCAATTTGCAGAACGCCTCGTGGAAATACACCAGTCCGCTGGAAAACCGCTGCCGCTCCTCCTCGGTCCAGGCATGGTCGGCCGGATAGCCCAAGGCGGCCTGCAGCTTGGCAAAGCTGCCCGGGCGGCTAAAGCGCACCCGGTACATCCTGGTGAGCTGGTAGGCCTGCATAAAGTCGTAATAGGCGCGGATTTCCGGGTCCTCGCTCCAGATGGGCAGGATGCGCACCACATACCCCGGGATGCTGGGGGCGCTGTAGCTTTTGAGCACGCTCACCCGCTTGTTGCCCTCCTGCACATAAAACCGGCCCAGGTACTCAAAGCAGCGGACAGGGTCCCGGATGCCCTCGTCCCCAAGGTGGGCCGCGCACAGGCTGATCCACTTAAAGGCAAACTCGCTGCTCTCGTCCAACAGGGGCATAAAGTTGGGCGCAAAGGCCGAGCGCCGGCCCTCGGTTTTGGTGCCCACGATCAGCCCGGAGGGGATTTCCACCAGCCCCAGATCCATCTGGCCGGCCACCGGCACCCCCGCGAGCAGCTCATCCAGCACCGGGGGGGCGGTTGGCTGCCCGCGCAAAAGGCATTCCTTATAGCTTTTTTTGCCCGCTTTTAAGGCGCGGGCGTATTGGTCGACGGCTTCCTGCCGGTTCATGGGCGCTCCCTCCTGTTTTTGGGCGGCGGTTCGACAAGGAAACAAAGCCCCCTGGGGATTCTCCGTCTCCGGCCTTGGAACCGCCGCTTTGCGGCGGGGCCTCCGACACGCGCCTGCGGGCGCAGTCTTGCCGCTTTGCGGCAATTCACCTTGCCTCTGGGCCCCCTGTTACAGCCGCCCGCAAGCTTTGCGGGCGGTGTTTTTTATGGAGATCCCGGCAAAAAAGCGTCTGTGTGCAAACACAAAGCTAACATTGCTTAACAAGGGCATGCAGGGTTTTTGGGGCAAAACGAATAAGCATCGCTTGACAGAGGCACAGCCTTTTGCCGGCAGCGCGCAAGCGGCAAACGGGATTCCTCCCCTATTCTCCGCGGCCTGGGCAGCAACACCCGCGTTTGGCGGGTGTTTTGGCTTTTTTGCCCTCTTTCGCGGTTTTCCGAGGAGTTTCTTTGGCAAAAAAGCGTATTGCCCCACAGGGGGCGCTTGGGGTACAATAAAAATGTTTTTTTCATGCCCGCAAAGCCCTTTCACCCCCGCCCCGGCAGCCGCCGGGGCAAGCGCGGGGCGCGGCGTGGCTCACGGGGCCGCGGGGGTAATAAAAAACGGTGGCGGGGCCCTGTACGGTCCGCCGGGCGCACCGCCCTGCGGCAGGGCTTTGCAGAAAACGGAGGAAGCATGATGGAAAAACTCTTTCGTCTCAAGGAAAACGGCACCACGGTAAAAACCGAGGTCATGGCCGGTATCACCACCTTTCTTGCCATGGCCTACATTCTGGCGGTAAACCCCGGCATGCTGGGCGCGGCCGGCATGAACACCCAGGGCGTGTTTATGGCAACCGCCCTTTCGGCGGCCATTGCCACCTTTATCATGGCGTTTTTGGCCAACTACCCCATTGCGCTGGCCTCGGGCATGGGCCTTAACGCCTATTTTGCCTACACCATCTGCCTGGGCGAGCTGGCCGCCGAGGCCGACCCCTGGAAGATCGCCCTGACCGCCATCCTGGTGGAGGGCCTGATCTTTATTTTGCTGTCGGCCTTTAGGTTCCGCGAGACGCTGGTCAACTGCATCCCGGCAAACCTCAAGTACGGCATCACCACCGGCATCGGCCTGTTCATCACCTTTATCGGGCTGCAAAACGCCTCGGTGGCCGCCAACGACGACGCCACCCTGGTGGCACTGGGCAGCCTGTCTGAGCCCGGCGTGGCCCTGGCCCTGATTGGCGTTGTGCTTATTGGTGCAATGCTTTATTTTGACGTAAAGGGCGCGATCCTCTGGGGCATCCTTGCCACCTGGGTGCTGGGCATCCTTGCCGAGCTGGCCGGCTGGTACGTACCAAACCCCGAAGCGGGGGTCTACTCGGTGTTGCCCCAAATCAGCAGCGCCGCCGATTTCCTGCCCAGCTTCGGCGCCCTGGCCGACACCGCCTTCAAGTTTGATTTCAGCTTTGTGGCAGGGCATTTTACCCAGTTTGCAGTGATTGTGTTCGCTTTCCTCTTTGTAGACCTGTTTGACACAGTGGGCACCCTGATCGGCGTGGCCGCCAAGGGCAATATGCTCGACGAGAAGGGCCAACTGCCCCGGGTGGGCAAGGCGCTGATGAGCGATGCGCTGGGCACCGTGGCCGGCGCCTGCCTGGGTACCTCCACCGTAACCAGCTATGTGGAAAGCTCGGCCGGCGTGGCCGAGGGCGGCCGCACCGGGCTGACCAGCGCCACCACCGCGGTGATGTTTTTGCTGTCGATGTTCCTTTGGCCCATCTTTGGCGCCATCCCCAGCTTTGCCACCGCCCCGGCCCTCATTATTGTGGGCATGTTTATGATGAGCAGCGTGGCCAAGGTGAAGTTTGAGGGCGACATGGCCGACGTGCTGGGCGCCTTTGTGGCCATCATCATGATGCCCTTTACCTACTCCATCGCCAACGGTATCATGTTTGGCATCCTTACCTGGATGATCCTCAAGATCGTGCGCGGCAAAACCAAAGACATCCACCCCGTAATGTGGATCGTTTTTGCCCTGTTTGTGCTGCGCATCCTTTCCATCGTACTGTAAAAGCGCAGCCTCGCAAAAAGCACCGCCAAAGCGGCCCCGCGCATAGCCTTTGCGCAGGGGCCGCTTTTTGCGTGCCGCACCCGCCCCCTTTGGCTTTCACGTTTTTTGAAGCCTTTGCCCAAAGCCCGCTCCCGGCCCCTTCCCTTT
>CAJTSP010000165.1 GCA_910578965.1 uncultured Oscillospiraceae bacterium | reverse complement strand
CGCCCCTGCTGGTGCGGGCCACCCCCCCGCGCGAGGCCCTCTTTGCGGTGCAGACCCCCCAGTGCTTTGGGCGGGAAAGCTATCTTGAGCTTTTACAAAAGGCCGAGGCGGAGGGCGGCCTGCCTGCCCTCACCGATGATTGCCAGCTATTCGAGCAGGCCGGCCGGCCGGTGGCCTTGACCCCCGGCGATTACGCCAACTATAAAATCACCACCGCGGAGGACCTGAAAGGGGAGAGTAGCATGCGCATCGGGCATGGATACGACGTGCACCGGCTGGCGGAGGGCCGGGCGCTGGTTTTAGGGGGAGTACATATCCCTTATAAGAAAGGGCTGCTGGGTCATTCGGACGCCGACGTGCTCACCCATGCGGTAATGGACGCGCTGCTGGGGGCGGCGGCTTTGGGGGACATCGGCCGGCATTTCCCAGACAGCGACCCCGCCTACAAAGGGGCGGACAGCCTGGCCCTGGCCCGGGCGGTGGCCCAAAAGCTGGCCGCTGCCGGCTGGCGGGTGGGCAACCTGGACGCAACGGTGCTCTGCCAGGCGCCCAAGCTCGCGCCCCACATCCCGGCCATGCAGCAAAACCTTGCCGGCGCGCTGGGCCTTGAGGCCGGGCAGGTGAGCGTCAAGGCCACCACCGAGGAGCACCTGGGCTTTACCGGCGCGGGCGAGGGCATCGCGGCCCACGCGGTGGCCCTGCTGCTGCCCGCAGGCGGCTGAGCTGCCCGGGCGGCGGCCTGCCTGCCCTTTTGCCGGTGGGCGAGTTTTGCAACAGGGCGTTGCCCGTTGCATTCATTATAGAACAAAAAGCCTGCCGCAGATTTCCACATTCATTTCACCCTTTCGGGTTCCCAAAACGGCAAAGACATGCTATACTAAAGAGTACGAATGCAAAGGGGTGGGCCGCGGCGGCCGCCTTTGCCCCTGGGCCGTTTGATAAACAGGACGGGAGGGCTTTGCTTGTCAGAGCTGCTGGAACTGCTGCATCAGATCATCACCAATTTCCAGGCGATCCAGCCTGCCGATGTAATCGATATTCTGATCGTGGCCTTTGTCATTTATGGGGTGCTGGAGCTGGTGCGCAAAACCCGTGCCGCCCAGTTGGCCAAAGGGGTACTGCTGCTGCTGGTAGTGTACGCGCTGGCAAGCTGGGGCAACCTGCGCACCGTTACCTGGCTGCTGGACAACCTTTTGCAGATCGGCTTTTTGGCGCTGGTCGTGCTGTTTCAGCCCGAGCTGCGCCGTGCGCTGGAGCAGATGAGCCGTACCGACAAATGGGCCGCGAGCCTCTTGCGGATGCAGCGGATGGACGACTCGGTGCGGGCCAAATGGCGCAGTGCCGCGGTGGCCATCTGCGACGCGGCCGAGCAGCTTTCCGACACCCACACCGGCGCGCTGATCGTGCTGGAGCGCACCTCCAACCTCTCGGAGATCATCCGCACCGGCACCACCCTCAATGCCGACGTCAACCCCGAGATGCTGGGAACCATCTTTTACGAGGGCACCCCTTTGCACGACGGCGCGGTGATCGTGCGGGACGGCATGCTCAAGGCGGCCGGGTGCGTTTTGCCCCTATCCAACAATCTTGAGATCGGCAAGGACATGGGCACCCGCCACCGGGCGGCGCTGGGCATGAGCGAAAACTCGGACGCGGTGGTGGTGGTGGTCAGCGAGGAAACCGGCATCATCTCGTTGGCCAAAAACGGGGTGCTGATCCGCCGGCTGGACCGGCAGAACCTGTTTAACCTTTTGCAGGGCGATATTGTGCCCGCCGATGAGGACGATGCAGGCAAACCCGCAAAAAGCTTCCAGTTACGGAGGAAGAAGAAGCGTGAACAAGATGCGCAAGCAAAAAAGCAGGGATAAAAGTATCCTGGACAACCAGCGTTTTACCATGCTGCTCTCGCTGGCGCTGGCGATTCTGGTGTGGGTGATCGTGACCACCCTTGTGCGGCCCGGCACCAGCCAGACCATCGACAATGTACCCATCAATTTTGAATACGACGCCAGCAAGTATACCTCGCTGGGGCTGGACATCGTCAACCAGCCCTCCGGCAGCGTAAGCCTGTACCTGGAGGGCAACGGCTACGACCTGGGCGGGCTGGTGGCCAGTGATTTTGTGGTCTACCCGGATTATTCGGCGGTGCGCGGCGCGGGCACGGCCGAGCTCAAGCTGCGGGTGCGCGCGCTGGACAGCCAGGTGGAGACCCGGGTCACCGCCACCATTACCGGCCGGCAGACCACCGCCGAGGTGGTGTTTGACACGGTGGTGGAAAAGTCTTTCCCGGTGACGGTGGAAACCAGCGGCATCACCACCGCCGAGGGGTATGTGCTCAACCGGGTTACCACCGCCCCTGCCGAGGTGACCGTGCGCGGCCCCGAGAGCGAGGTGGAGGCCATTGGCCGGGTGGTGGCCCAGGTCTCGATCGACGAGCAGCTCAGCGACAGCCGCCTGGTGCAGGTGGAGCTGCAGCCGGTGGACCGGGAGGGCGAGCCGGTGGCGCTGGAGTACACCGTTTTGGACAACGCTATGGTGGACGCAACCGTCTCGGTGTACCAACTGGCCGAGCTGCCGCTGCGGGTGGATTTTATCAACCTGCCTTCCGGTTTCGACCCTTCTACCCTCAACTACACCCTGTCCCGCGAGAGCCTGATCGTGGCAGGCCCGGCCCGCCAGCTTGCCGAGCTTACCGAGCTGGCCGTGGCCTCCTTTGACCTTGCCTCCAGCTTCTCGATGGATAAGGATTTCCAGCTTCCGGTTGAGCTGCCCAGCGGCATCGTCAGCCAAGAAAATATCACCGCGGTCACCCTGAGCTTTGACACCTCGGGCCTTGCCCAAAAGGTGCTGAACATCCCGGCTGACAATGTGCGGGTCATCAACCTGCCCTCCAGCTACGAGCTCAAGGTGGAAAGCCGCCGCATCAACAATGTGGTGCTGGTTGGCCCGGCCGAGGAGCTGGAGAACATCTCGGCCAGCAACGTCATTGCCCGCATCAACGCCGAGGATTTCCAGGTGGAAGTCGGGCAGGAAAACATCCCGGTACAGATCGTGATCCCCTCCTCCTCCAGCATCTTTGCGGTGGGCAGCTATACGGTGCAGTGCGCCGTAACTACCCGCTGATGCTGCTGGTGCGGCAGTTGCGCCTTGCGCTGGGCAGCAGCCAGCAGGCAGCCTTTGTCGCCGCGCAAAAACGGCTGGGGGTAAGCCCCGGGCAGGTGGCCTTTGCCGGGGTGGCCCGGCTTTCGGTGGACGCCCGGCGCACCCCGCCGGTGTTGGTGTACAGCGTGGCTCTGGCCCTGGCCGACCCCGCCGCCGAGCCTGCCCTGGCCGGGCGGCCGGGGGTGGTGCGGCTGGAGCGGCCGCCGGCGGGGCTGTTGCCCCTAAAAACGCCCGCCCGGCGCCTTATGCACCGGCCGGTGGTCTGCGGGCTGGGCCCGGCGGGGCTGTTCTGCGCACTGGCGCTGGCCCGGCAGGGGTACCGGCCGCTGGTGCTGGAGCGGGGCCCCGCGCTGGACGGCCCGGGCGGCCGGGTGCGGGCGGTCGAGGCCTTTTTGGCCGGCGGCCCCTTAAACCCCAACGCCAACATCCAGTTTGGCGAGGGCGGCGCGGGCACCTTTTCGGACGGCAAGCTCACCACCCGCATCGGGGACGCCCTCTGCGGTCTTGTAACCGACACCCTGCTGGCTCACGGCGCCCCGCCCGAGATCGCCTGGCAGCAGCGCCCCCACATCGGCACCGACCTTTTGCGCGGGGTGATCCTCTCGATGCGCAAGGAGCTGGAGGCGCTGGGCGGGCAGGTTCTGTTTGATACCGCCCTCACCGGTCTTGTGCAAAAAAACAACCGGCTGGCCGGCGTAAACACCACCGCCGGCCCGCTGCCCTGCGAGGCGCTGGTGCTGGCGGTGGGCCACTCGGCGCGGGACACCTTTGCCATGCTGGCCCAAAGCGGTCTGCCCCTTTGCTGCAAGCCCTTTTCGGTGGGGGTGCGGGCCGAGCACCTGCAAACCGAGATCGACAAGGGCCTTTACCACGGCGCGGCGGGCCACCCCGGCCTGCCCCCGGGCGAATACCAGCTTTCCCGCCGGCTGTCCTCGTTTGGGGGGCGGTGCGTTTACACCTTTTGCATGTGCCCGGGCGGGCAGGTGGTGCCGGCCGCCAGCGAAACGGGCGGGGTGGTTACCAACGGCATGAGCCTGCACGCCCGCAGTGGCCCCAACGCCAACGCGGCGGTGGTGGTAAGTGTGGACGGCGCGGATTTTGGCGGCGACGCTATGAGGGCTATCGGTTTCCAGCGCGGGCTGGAGCAGGCCGCCTTTGTGGCGGGAGGCGGCGGGTACGCCGCCCCGGCCGAGACCCTGGGCAGCTTTTTGGACGGCTGCGGCCGGCTTGAGCTTGGCAGGGTAACCCCCAGCTATGCGCGCGGGGTGCGCGCGGCCAGCCTGGGCGGGCTGCTGGGAGACGGGCTTTCCGGCGCTTTGCGGGCCGGCCTGCGGGCCTTTGGCCGGATGCTGCCGGGCTATGACGCGCCGGACACGGTGCTTACCGGCCCCGAGACCCGCACCTCCAGCCCGGTGCGCATCCCGCGCAACAGCGATACGTTGGAGGCCGAGGCCCTGCCGGGGCTTTACCCCTGCGGCGAGGGAGCCGGCTATGCCGGCGGCATCGTGAGCGCCGCGGTGGACGGGCTGCGCGCGGCCCGCGCCATCCTGGCCGGCTGGCAGCCGGCCTCCGGCGGGGAATGAGGGCTGAAAAACGCCAAGGGAAACAGCAAACAAAAAGGATCGCCGCAAAAGCAGCGGGCGGCAAGCGTAAAAACCGCCGTCCGCCCCCGCAAAGAGGGGGCGGCAAAAAATAAAAACGAGAGGGGGATGCGCCATGGGCAAAAATAAAAAGAAAAAGGACGGCTTCCAGTTTTTTGCCGACCTTTTCCTGCTGGGCAACCGCGCCCTGGCCCAGACCCTTTTTTGGATCGGCCTGTTTACGGTGCCGCCGGTAGCCGTCGGGCTTTTGATCCTGTTCAGCATCCTGTCCTCGGCCGGGCCGGCGCCCCAAAGCGCCAGCCGCCCCAAGGCCCCGCCCGAATAC
>CAJTSP010000164.1 GCA_910578965.1 uncultured Oscillospiraceae bacterium | reverse complement strand
GCCTTGGCCTGGGGGTGCTGGGGGCGGCGCTGGCCACCTTGCTGAGCCAGGCCGCCAGCGCGCTGCTGGTGCTGCATCGGCTGGCCGGCGCGTGTGCCGAGGGCCAGCCCTACCGCCTACAAAAAGAGGGGCTGCGCCTTGACCCCCTGGCGCTGGCGGCTATGGCCCGCATTGGGCTTCCGGCGGCACTGCAGGCAATGCTATACGATATTTCCAACATCCTGGTGCAGGTGTACATCAACGCGTTTGGCACCACGGCCATGGCGGCTTGGGCAGTGTTTGGTAAGCTGGACAGCCTGTTTTGGATGACCGTGCAGTCTCTGGGGCTGGCCGTAACCACCTTTGCGGGCCAAAATTTTGGGGCGCGCCGTTTTGAGCGCATGCGCAGCGGGGTACGGCAGGCCTGCGGGATTGGCTTTGGGTTTGCGCTGGGCATCGTTGCGTTTATGCTGGGGCTCGGCGGCCCGCTGTTTGGCTGCTTTACCGCCGACGCCGAGGTGGTGGAGCTGGGCCTCTTGATGGCCCGCTTTGTTATGCCGTGGTATCTCTCGTTTATCGGTATCGAGGTGCTCTCGGCCACCATGCGCGGCGCAGGCGATACCCTGGTGCCAACCCTCATTACCGTGTTTGGAGTTTGCGCCGTGCGGCTTGCCTGGCTGTTTTGGGCCGCGCCGCTGTACGGCGGCATCCGGGCGGGGCTGGCCTGCTTCCCGGTAAGCTGGTGCGTGACCCTTTTGCTGTATCTGTGCTATTACCTGCCCGGCGGCTGGCTGCGCCGGCGTATTGACGCGCAGCGGGAGGAGTAGGGGCGAAAGGGGCGTGCCGCAGAAAAACCGCAGCACGCCCCAATGGCCCGCCGCCCCCTTTGCCGGGGCGGCTCAAAAAGGCAGGTTGTTTTAGATGCCGCCTTATCCTGCCGGCCCCCTGCCTCAGGGGCCGCCGGCCGATGGCCCCCCGGGCCCGGCAAACCGCTCGATCACCTTTGTGGTCAGGTCCAGCGCGGCGCTTGTGACCACTGTGTAGCAAAGGCCATAGACAAACGACCACAAATCCCGGAACACAAAAACGGATAGGACAACAACGATGCTGTCGATTATAAAGGCGAGCAGCCCAAAGGACAGCTCCTTTTTCCATTGCTTGACCGCTACAATGATAAAATCGGTACCGCCGGTGGAGGATCCCTCGTTGAAGATCAGGGAGTACCCGATCCCGCAGCAGACGCCCGCAAGCACGGAGGCCCAAAGCCGTGGACCCTCATATACGGGAAGATGAACCACAACATAGTCCAGAAAAAACGCGCAGATGAGGATGCTCTTGACCGAGAGCGCAAAGAAGGCCCAGCGCAGCTTGCGAACGGTGAACAGGATGATGGGGACATTGATGATGAGGGTGGCGAGCCCGATGGGCAGGCCAAACAGGTAATTGGCAATCACAGCCAGCCCGCTCACGCCGCCCGGGGCAAATTTGGCCTGGACGGAAAAAACCGAAACGCCGACCCCGAGCAGCAGTGCGCCGAACAGGTCGGGCAGCAAGTACTTCAGAACCCTTTTTTCACCGTGCCCTTTGCGCATCTTGTACAGCCACCTCCCACGCAGGCTATATTTGATAATTGAGCAACTGCGGCAGCCAGATGGACAGCTCCGGGATGAAGGTAATCAGCACCAGTACCGCTACGTTGCACAGGCCAAAGGGCAGCGCGCCCTTTGCGATGTCCATGATCGACATCCCGTTGATCTTGTTGCAGACGTTCAGGCACATGCCCACCGGTGGGGTGATAAGCCCGATGGCCAGCCCTACAATAAAGATCGCGCCAAACTGCAGGTTGCTGATGCCAAGCCCCTGCATGATGGGCATCAGGATCGGGGTCAGCATCAAAAGGGCGGGCGACACGTCAATAAAGGTGCCCAAAAACAGGATCAGCGCATCCAGGATCAGCAGCAGCGCCCACCGCGGCAGCCGCAGCGACAGAAACATGGCCGCCACGGTTTGCGGCACCTGCTGCATGGTCATCAGCCAGGTAAAAATGGTGGAAAAGCCGATGATGATTACGATGGAGGCGGTAGACTTCATGGTTTTGCGCAGCGCTGCGACCACCGCCTTGACCGTGAGTTCCCGGTAGACAAAAAAACCGATGATCAGCGCATAGAACACGGCCACCGCGCCCGCCTCGCTGGCCGTGCAGATGCCGAACGAGACAACCAGCACCAGGATAACCGGCATGATGACCGCCGGCAGGCTGGTCAGCATGGTGTACAGCATCTTTTTAACATTCAGCTTTTCCAGCTTAGGGTGGTATCCGTTCTTTTTAGAGATCACATAACAGACCGCCAACTGCAAAACGCCCACCAGCAGCCCGGGGATCAGCCCGGCCACAAATAGCGCCCCCACCGACGCGCCGGTGAGCATCGAGAACATAATCATGGGCGAGCTGGGCGGGATGACCATGCCCATGGTGGAGGAAGCCACCGTAACGCCGGCCGCGAGCGAGGGCGGGTAGCCGCGCTTTTCCATCTCCGGGATCAGCACCGAGCCCAGGCAGGAGGTGTCTGCTACCGAAGAGCCGGAAATGCCGCCAAAGATCATCGAGGCAACGATGTTCACCTCGCCAAGCCCGCCGTGGATCGGCCGTACCAGGTATTCGCAGAAGTCGATCAGCCGGCGGGTAAGGCCGCATTCGTTCATCAGTTCGCCCATAAACATAAACAGCGGCGCGGCCACCATCACATAGCTGAAGCAGCCGGACCAGATGCGCTGCGGCAGCATGTTCATCAGGTTGGGCGCGAAGGCCCCCACATAGCTGATGCAGGACACCCCAATGGCAAAGGCCAGCGGGACCCCGATCAGCGCAAAAACGATCAGCACGATCAATAAGTACACCATAATCATGGCAGCTCATCCTCCTTTGCGGCGGTTTTAAGGCAGGGGCGGCCCAGCAAAAGGCAGATAAGCTTGTAGATCACAAATACCAGGCTGAGGGTAATGCCCACCGGCATGGCGCCGTAAATATAGACATATTTGACCCGCATTCCCACCGAGAGGGTTTTGCCTGCAACCTTGATCCAGCCGATGCTGTACCAATCGATCACGGCCAAGACCGCAATCACAACAAGGGTGTTGAAGATTTCCACATACCGCCGGATTCTGAGCGGGATTCGCTTAAAGAAAAAATCAACCACCACATGATCGTTCTCCAGCGCGCAGATGCCGATGCACCAAAATGCGATGGAGGCAAACACAAGGGTAATCAGTTCCTCCAAAAAGAGGAAGGTGATTCCAAAAAAGTAGCGCATGATTACCGCAAAGATCACGCTTGCGGCCAAAAAACCGGTGGCGGCAATGCCTACCGCCACATACGCCTTGTAGATGGCCCTGCCGGCCTTTGCAAGCCTGCCCATCATGATACGCAGCTCCTTTCCCTGTTAGGCTTTTTGAAAACGGCTGCCCAAACGCCGGTTTGGGCAGCCGTCAAAAAGAGTGGCCCTTATGGAGCCGGTGTTTACCAGTCGATCGATTTGCCCACGATCGCCAGCATCTCCTCCAGGTCCTCCTTGGTTACGCGGCCGCTTTCCACATACTCCTTCCAAACGGCCTCGGCAAGCGGCCGGAACGACTCGCGCTGCTCTTTGGTGAGCACGGTGACCTCGCAGCCGTTGTTTTGGATGTTCTCGATAAACTGGTCGTTTTCCTCCACCGTGATGCGGGAGTTTTCTTCAACCATCGCCTGGGCGCATTCGGTGATGATGTCCTGGTACTCCTTGGGCAGCGAGTTCCACCAGTCGAGGTTTACATAGGTGATTTCGGCGCAGTACATATAGTCAATGATCGAGCAATATTTCTGCACCTCGTAAAACTTCTGGGCGTCGATCATGGAAACCGGGTTTTCTTGGCCGTCCGCCACGTTGGTCTTGAGGGCCATATACAGATCGGTAAAGGGAATGGAGACGGTAGAGGCGCCAAACGCCTGCAGGGCCAGGCTGATGACCTCGATGGAGGTGCGCATCTTCAGGTCCTTCATGTCCTCCGGCGAGGTGATGGGACGCACGTTGTTGGTGATCTGGTGGAAGCCGTTGTCGTCGCTGACTACCAGCACCTTCATGTTGTGCTCGGCCTCAACGGTACTGAGCATATCCGCCACAAAGTCGCTGTTGCAGACCTTGTGGACATCCTCGAGGCTGTCGCAGACCATCGGCAGGGCAAGAAGGGTGATCTGGGGCAGATAGTCCGACCGGCCGCCGCGGATGGCCTGCAGGCTGCCCATCGAGACCGCCTCGGTCATCTCGGTCTCATTGCCGAGCTGGCCGGCGGGGAAAAGCTCTACCAGCACGTGGCCGTTGGTGCGCTCCTCCACCATTTCCTTAAACAGCTCACAGGTGCGGTGCCGCGGGCTGGTGGTGGACTGGCCGTGGCCCATCTGCATGATATACACCTCGCCGTCGTTTGCGGGGGCCGTGCTGGCAGGTTCCTGTGCCGGTGCGGATGTACCGGCACTGCCCGCGCCGCAGCCGACCAGCATGCCTGCGCACAAGCACAGCACAAGCAGCAGGGAAACGATCTTTTTCATCTTGGTTCCTCCTTCGGTTGTGGTCTTTCGGAAATAATAGACAGAAATTTTGCTGTCCCTGATGGGATTATTATACCGGTCACACAAAAGCGAGGCACTACAATAACTTGCGTTCCTGCCGCGATATATTGTCTAAAATGCGGGGCTGTACTCTAAAATATTGCGGTGCGGGGTCTCAGCCCGGATTCTGGAAATAGCGGTACTTGACCGGCGAAACGCCGGTTGCTTTTTTAAAGGACCAGGTAAAATAGTTGGGGTCCTGGTAGCCAACCATATAGCTGATCTGCTTGATGCTGTACTCGCCCTCGGCCAGCAGCTCCTTGGCCGGTCCAACCGGAGCTGGATCAGGTAGTCGATGATGGTGGTGCCCATATACTGCTTGAACAGTCTCCCGCCGTAATACTTACTGAACCCCACCTGCCGGGTTACATCGTCCAGTGTAATCTTCTCGGCGTAGTGCGCCCTGAGGTAACGGCAAATCGCCTGCACCTCGGCCGGCGGCGCGCCGCTCTTTGGGCCGGGGCCGGCCTCTCTGCGGGGGGG
>CAJTSP010000163.1 GCA_910578965.1 uncultured Oscillospiraceae bacterium | reverse complement strand
CGGCAGTTTCTGGCCGCGCTGGAAACCGCCGGCCGGGCGCACGGGGTCAAATGGCTGCTTACCGGCGCCAATGCCGACGCGGGCGGCGAGGCCATCAACGCCCTTGCGCGCAGCTGGGCGGCGGCCCACCCGGGCCAGGCGGCCTTTTTTGCCAGCCTGGGGGTGCAGCGGTACCTCAGCGCCATGCAGTACGCGGCGGTGGTGGCCGGCAACTCCTCCAGCGGGGTGGTGGAGACCCCCAGCTTTGGGGTGCCGGCGGTCAACGTGGGGCGGCGGCAGGCCGGGCGCATCCGCTGCCAAAACGTCTTGTGCTGCGGCGCCGGGCAGGCCGAGGTGGAGGCCGCGCTGGCCGCCGCCCTCAGCCCGGAGTTTTTGCGGCGGGCGCGGGCGGTCAAAAGCCCCTACAACGGCGGCGACACCAGCGGCCGGATCGTCTCGGCGCTGGAACAGGCCCTGTTTGCCCCCGGCTTTGGCGCGCCCAAGGGCTTTTACGACGGCCCGGTGCCCCCCGAGTGGCAGCGCGCGGCCCAGCAGCAGGCCGAAACGGTGTAAAAGGCGCGGTACATAGCAACAATAACCTTACCAGGCGGCGGCAGGCGGCGGGATGACGCCCGGCCGCGCCGCACAAAAAAGGGGGTGGAGCAGGTGACATGCAGGGTGCGCCAGGTGCAGCTTGAGTCGGGCCAGCGGGTGCTGGCCATTGGCGGGGTGCGCGGCCGGCTGGCCCTGCTGGAAGTGCTGCTCAACCGGCTGCAGTTCCATCCCGGCCGGGACGCGCTGGTTTTTTTGGGCGACCTTGTGGGCGGCGGGGGCCAGAACCTTGAGACCCTGCACTTTGCCATGGACCTTGCCCGGCTGCCCTGCGTCTTTTTTTTGTGCGGGGACGAAGAGCTGCTGCCCGGCCCCGAAACCGGGGCGGACGAGGCCGTGCAGGAGGCCTGGCGGCAGCGGCTGGCCGCCCGGCAGGACGGGCTGTTCTGGCAGCTTTGCGCCAAAGCCGGCCTTGCCCGAAAGGCCGCGCTGGCCCAGCCGGCGGCGGCGCTGGCGGCAATGCGGCCCAAATTTGCCCGCGAGCTTGACTTTTTGGCCGCCATGCCGCATATTTTAGAAAGCCGCCAGTACCTGTTTGCCCACGCGGGCCTTGGCCCCGGCCCCTTAAAGGATCAGGACCTGCAAACCGTGCTGGCCGCCCGCGGCTTTTTTACCGGCATGCAGCGCGGCCCGGCCATGCCAAAGCTGCTTACGGTGGCCCACTGGCCGGCCGGCTGGTACGGCCGCACCACCCTTTGCCACGCGCCCCATTACAGCCCCGCGCTCAAGATCGTCTCGGCCGACGGCGGCCTGGGCCTTGCGCCGGGCGGCCAGCTTAACGGGGCCATCCTGCGGGGCGGGGTGTACGAGGGCTTTGCCATGGCGGACGGCCTGCCCATGGTGCGGGTGCTGCGCAGCCAGCCGGGGCGGGGCGCGGCGGTCTGCTTTACCGGGCCGGATCTGCGGGTGCGGGCCCTGCGGCCCGAGCCGGGCGGCCGGCTTTGCCTGCACCTTGCCAGCGGCGGGCAGATGTTTGTGCCCGAAGGCTGGCTGTGCGGCGGCGGGGAGGCCTGGCAGCTGCGGGGGGACGCCCCCGGCTGGTTCCCGCCGCTGGCGGTGGGGCAAACGGTGGGCCTTGCCGCCGGGGCCGGGCGGATGGCCATGGTCAAGCTGGGCAGCCATCTGGGCTGGGCCGAGTGGGACAGCCTTGCCATGCCCAGGGGTTAAGCGGGGGAAACGCCGCGTCCCGCGCAAAGGGAGAACAAAATTTTGGCCGGGTACGGCCGTGTTTGCCGGCCTGCCGGCGCAAAAGGAGGAACTGCCGTGAAACTGTTGATCGTGGGCCTTGGCAGCATGGGCAAGCGGCGCGCCCGGCTTATCCGGGGCATGGACGGGGCCATCGAGGTGTGCGGGGTGGACTCTGCCCCCACCCGCCGGGCCGAGGCGGCCGCCCTTGGCATCCTCGCCTATGCGGACATTGGCGAGGCGGCGGCCGCCCACCGGTTTGACGCCGCGCTGGTCTGCACCGCGCCGCTCTCCCATGCCGGCATCATCACCCAGCTGCTGGGGCTGGGCCTGCCGGTGTTTACCGAGCTGAACTTAGTGGCGGACGGCTACGCCCAAAACATGGCCCTGGCAAGGCAAAAGGGCCTGCCCCTTTTCCTCTCCAGCACCATGCTCTACCGGCGGGAGACCCAGTACATCAAGCAGCAGGCGGCCGGGTTCTGCGCGGCCAGCGGCAAGCCGGTCAACTACATCTATCACATCGGCCAGTACCTGCCGGATTGGCACCCCTGGGAGCATTACAAGGACTTTTTTGTCGGCTCGGCCCGTACCGGCGGGGTACGTGAGATTTTTGGCATCGACCTGCCCTGGCTGCTGGACGCCTTTGGCCCGGTAATCTCCCTGCATGCCGAGCGGGATACGATCAGCACCCTTGGACTGCCCTATCCAGACAGCGTTTTTGTAACCCTGCGGCATGCCTCGGGCGCCAAGGGGGTGCTGGCGGCGGATGTGGTAAGCCCCAAGGCGGTGCGCAATTTTGAGTGCTTTGGCGAGGGCCTGCACCTCTTTTGGGAGGGCAACCCCAAGTCGCTTTACAAATTTGACGCAGATGCCGGCGAAAAACGGCCGGTGGACACCTACGGGGCGTTTGAGCACGACCCCCGCTACAGCGACAATGTGGTGGAAAATGCCTATGTGGACGAGCTGGCAAATTTTTTTGAGGTGCTGGCCGGGCGCGAGAGCCCCCGTTGGAGCTTTGCGCAGGACCTGGAAGCCCTGCGCCTGATCGACGAGATCGAGGGCTGCACGGGCGGGCAGGCCAACCAAGGCGGGAAAGGGGCCGGGCGGTGAAGGTACTGTTTGTAGGGCTGGGCTCCATTGGCGCCCGCCATCTTAAAAACCTTGTGCAACTGGCCGGCGGGCTGTGCCCGCCGCTCCCGCTTGAGATCCATGCCCTGCGCAGCGGAAAAAAGGGCCTTCTGCCGGCGGACATCGCGGCTTTGGTGCGGCGCGAGGCCGACAGCCCCGATGCTCTCGAGGATTGGTACGACATTGCCTTTGTCACCAATCCCACCGCCCTGCATGCCAATACCCTCGCTCGGCTCAAGGGGCGGGCTGGCTGCTGGTTCATCGAAAAGCCGATCTTCAGCGGGCTTGGCCCTTCGCTGGAGGCCCTGGGGCTGGATGCGGCCTCGGGCCAAAAGGCGTATGTGGCTGCGCCTATGCGCTGGTGCGGGGTGATGCAGGCGCTTAAAAAGGAGCTGCCGGCCCTTGCGCCCTACAGCGTGCGGGCCATCTGTTCCTCCTATCTGCCGGACTGGAGACCCGGGGTGGATTACCGTACCGTTTACTCGGCCCGCCGGGAGCTGGGCGGCGGGGTGGGTATTGACCTTATCCACGAGTGGGATTATCTGGCCGACCTCTTTGGTCTGCCGCAGCAGATGGCCTGCTTTGCCGGAAAATACAGCCAGCTCGAAATTGACTCCGATGATTTGGCTGTGTACATTGCCCGGTACCCGGGCCTTTTGGCCGAGCTGCATCTGGATTATTTTGGCCGGAGTTACAGGCGTACCCTGGAGCTTTTTTGCCAGGAGGGTACGGCTACGGCCGATTTTGGCGCAGGTACCCTTGCTTTGCCGGACGGCCGGGTTCTGCATTGTGAAGAACCGCTCAACCAGCGTTACCTGCGGGAAATGGATTATTTCCTCCGTTACGCCCTCACCGGGCAGGGGGCAAGCGTAAACAGCCCTGAAACGGCCCTGCGGGTGCTTTCGCTCAGCCTGGGGCTGGGATAGGGGCAGAACCGAGGGCAGGCCACAAGGGCAGGGGCGGCCGGCCGCCCCTGCCCGCTAAGCACAGGCGCCGCCGGGGCATTGCCCGCCCGTTAAGGCCCCAGCGTTGGCCGGCAAAGGGATGTAAACAGTAGGAGGGGATCGTTTTTATGGAGCGCGTACTCATTACCATCTGCGGCCGTGCGGGCAGCAAGGGGTTTGCCAACAAAAACCTCAAAACCTTCTGCGGCCAGCCGCTGGTCTACTACACCATCGCGGCGGCCCTGCTTTTTAAGGAGGCCCGGCCGGACCTTGCGGTGGATATCGCCTTAAATACCGACAGCCAGCCCCTGGCCGACCTGGTGGCCGCCCGCTACCCGGAGGTGGCCTTTTTGCCCCGGCCGGCCGAGCTTGGGGGGGACTCGGTGCCCAAGATGGCGGTATTCCAAAACAGCCTGTGCCGGATGGAGGAGCGGAAGGGGAAACGGTACGATTATATCATCGACCTGGACATCACCAGCCCCCTGCGCACCGAGCAGGATATCGAAAATGCCCTGGCGGCTATCCGGCGGGATGCCTCGCTGGATCTGATCTTCAGCGTTACCGAGGCGCGCCGCAACCCCTGCTTCAATATGGTGCGGGATTGCGGCGGCTATGTAAAGGAAGCCATCGAAAGCCCCTTTACCGCCCGGCAGCAGGCCCCGGATTACTACGACGTTAATGCCAGCATTTATGTTTTCCGGCGGGATTTTTTGGCGAACAGCAAAACAAATTTTGTGTGGGACGGCAAAATTGGCATTTCGGTGATGATGGATACCGGCGTTTTGGACATTGACAGCGAGGCGGACTTTTTGCTGATGGAGGCCATTGCGTCGCATCTTTATGGGCGGTACCCGCAGTTTGGGGCGGTGCAAAAGGCGATCCGCCCGGCGCAGTAAGGAGCGTGCAGCAGGGATGGAACAGGAGCAGCGCGCGTTGGAATTTGTAATGGAGGCCGGCCGCACCCTGCTGGAAAACGGGGCCGAAGTGTTCCGGGTACAGCAAACCATGGAAATTATGGCCCAAAGCCTGGGGGTACAGGCTTTTGGGGTATACGTGCTCACCAACGGCATTTTTGCCAGCGCGGGGCAGTTGGGCGAGGTGCGTTATTTGCCGGGCGCCCAGGTGCATCTTGGCCGGGTGGAGCGGGTCAACGCCCTTTCCCGCTCGCTTGCAAAGGGCGAGGTGGGCCTTGAGGAGGCCTTTGCGCGCCTGGCCGAGATTCGTGCTTTGCCCGCAGCGCCTCCCGGTCCTGGAGGGCCTGGTCGGCACAGGGCCACTCCTGTTGATAGGCGCTCAGGTACGGAACGCAGATGGCC
>CAJTSP010000162.1 GCA_910578965.1 uncultured Oscillospiraceae bacterium | reverse complement strand
CCCTGAGCTTTTGCAGGTAGGCCCTGCCCTCCCCCGTCCGGCCGCCTGCCAGCAGGCCGTCCAACACGGTAAGATGGTTCTGCCAATCGTGCCGGAAGGCCCGCGTCTGCTCATACCGCGCCCTCGCCTCGGCGATATATCCCTTTTGCGCGGCGGCCGCCTGGCGCAGCGCCGCCTCGTTCTCAAGCCCGCGGCAAACCGCCCTCCAGGCATATATGGTACAAAAGAGCGCCGCCAGCCCCAGCGCCTGCAAAAACAGCAGTGCCGTGTGCCGGCCGGCCTGCGTCCACAAAAAAGCCGGGCCCTCACAGTATACCGCCTGGGTATAGGCGGTTTGCATGACATAGGTCTCAGCCCCAAAAAAGAAGAGCATCGGCACCAGCAGCGGCCAAAAGGCCCGGTCCCCGGCTTTGAGGCAGAGGGCGCGCCGCACAAGGCCAAAGCAGCCTGCGCCCAGCGCAAAGGATGCGGCCGAGGCAGCCAGCATCAGCCCGTAAACTGCCGGCCGGCCGGCCATACAGGGGAAAAGAAGGGTTTCCACCGAATTGAGTATCCCAAAGGCCAATTGCAGGATATACACCGCAAGCACCGCAGCAAGGCCGGCTTTTAGCCGTCCTCCGCGCAGCGCAACCCGGTTTGCACCGTACAAAAGGGTTAGCTGTATCCCGGCGGCTGCCCAAAAGGGCAGCATAAGCCGGCCGGCGGCCCAGTCTGCCGCATAGAGCAGGGCAAGGTACAGGAGGGTATGCCAAGCCCTTTGCGGCCGGCCCAGCACCCGGGCCGAAAACCCCAACTGCAGCAGCCCCTGCACCGCAAGGCAAACCGCATTAAGGCAGCGGATAAAAAGGCCGGCCTGCTGCACCCCATCCCTCCCGTTCTTTGATGCGGCGCAGCAGCGCCTCGGTGAACTCCCGCCCGCGCAGGCGGGATACCGGGATCGTTTCGCCCCGAGGCAGGGCAATCCGGCCGTCACCATACCCCAAAACATGATCCAGGTTTACAAAATAGCTGCGGTGGCAGCAAAAAAAACGTGCATCCGCCTGTTGGGCAAACCGGCCGAGCTTTTGGTAATAGCTGATAATCCTGCCGTCGGTTTTATGCAGATAGAGCCGGCGGCCCTGCGCCTCGCAGTAAAGGATGTTTTCCAGCGGTACCACCTCGAAGCTGCCCCCGCTGCGCACCACAAGGCTCCGGGAGGCACCTTGCCCCAGCCTTGCAAGAGCCCGATCCATCGTGCGGGCAAAGCGGTCCTCGTCCAGCGGTTTGAGCAGGTAATCGCAGGCCTCGAGCTCAAAGGCGTCCAACGCCCACTCCCGCAGCACGGTTACGAAAACCAGCAGCCTGCACCCTCCTGCCTCGCGCAGCCGCCGGGCGGTCTCGACGCCGTTGAGGCCGTCCATCTGGATGTCCAAAAAGGCCAGGTCGTACCGTTTGCCGCCCTGCAAAAGGGCCGCCCCGCTTGGATAAAGATCGGTTTTATACGCAAGGCCCGGCCGGCCGGCCATATAGCCGGCTATCTGCGCGGCAAGAGCGCGCACCGTCTGCGGCTCATCGTCGCAAACTGCAAATGTCAGCATGCCTTTGCCCTCCCCTGCCCGCCGCAGGCCGGCCCCGGCCACCCGGGCAAAAAGCGTTTCACACCCGGCTTATGCTTATTGGGAAACGTTTGGGCCATCTCCCACGGCGCTTTTCGCAGCCTATTTTTTAATCATGCCGGATGCCGCACAAAAACGCAAGGCCATAGGCGCGAAATGCGCTCAAAATGCCCCAAAATGCGCCGCAGGCGCAAGACACGCCGCCCGGCAGGGGAGCTTTTCCCTGCCGGGCGGCGCCTTGCTTACGACAGCCCTTTTTCGTGGGCATACGCCTCGATCAGCTCCCGCTCCAAAAAGGGGGTCTTGACCCCGGCCCGGTCGCGGTAGGTCTCGTGCCCCTTGCCGATGACGCAGATGAGGTCCCCCTCCTCGGCGTGGTCGATGGCGTAGTGGATGGCGTCCAGCCGGTCAGGGATCTTGACATACGGCACGGCCGGGTTGCCCTTGGCGATGCCCTGCTCGATGTCGCTCAGGATGTCTTCCACCGCCTCAAAGCGGTTGTTGTCCTCGGTGAGGATCAAAAAATCCGCCAGCCTGCTGGCCGCCTCGCCCATGCCATACCGCCGCAGCTTGGAGCGGTTGCCCCCGCAGCCAAACAGGCAGACCAGCCGGTGGGGCTTATAGGCCCGCAGGGTGGAGAGCAGGCTCTCGGTGCCGCTCTCGTTGTGGGCAAAGTCAATGAGGATGGTAAAGCGCCGGCTGATGGGCACCATTTCCACCCGCCCCTTGACCACCGTATTCATCAGCCCGTCGTGGATAGCGGCGTGGGGCAGCCCCAGCTCACGCCCTACCGCAATGGCTGCCAACGCGTTGTAAACGCTGAACTCGCCCGGCATGTTTACCTGCGCCGCCAGCTCCTCGCGCCCATGCACATCAAAGGCAATGCCCAAAAAATGCTCGCTGCGGCGCAGCGCAAGGCGGTCGGCCCGGTAGTCGGCCCCCGGATGCATGCCGTACCGCACCAGCCGGCAGGTATGCCCCTGTAACAAAGCGTCGGTGTTGGCGTCGTCAGCGTTCACAATCCCCACCTCACAGCGGGTAAAAAGCCGGCCCTTCCACCAACGGTATTCCTCAAAGGTCTTATGCTCGCCCGGGCCGCCGATGTGGTCCGGGTAAAGGTTTGTAAACACCCCAATGTCAAAATGGATGCCGGCCACCCGGTCCATCATGATGCCCTGGCTGGAGACCTCCATCACCACGCTGTCGCAGCCGGCATCCAGCATCCGGCGGAAGAGCCGGTGCAGCTCGTAGCTTTCGGGGGTGGTGTTGGGCAGCTCCTGCTGCAGACCGCCCCAGGCCACCCCGTTGGTGCCAATGATGCCGGTGCGCCGCCCCGCCGCCTGCAAAACCGCCCGGATCATGTGGGCGGTGGTGGTTTTGCCCTTGGTGCCGGTGACCCCGATGAGGGTCATCTGCCGGGCCGGGTACCCAAACCAGGCCGCCGAGAGCAGGGCCAGCGCCCGCCGGGTGCTCTGCACCTGAATGACCGGCGCTGCGCAGCCGGCGGGCAGGGATACCTCGTGCTGCACAAGCAAAGCGGCCGCCCCGGCCTCGAGCGCCTCGGCGGCAAGGTCGTGGCTGTCCCGCTGGGTCCCTTCAATGCACACAAAAGCCGCGCCCGGCACAAGGCGGCGGGTGTCGTACACAATGTCGGCAATTTGGGGGTCGGCCTCCCCCTGCAGGCGGGTATATTCCAGCCCGCCGGCGGGCAGCCCGGCCAGCAATTCGGATAACTTCAAAGCAACTCTCCCCCTACCGGGGCCGGCGGCGCGCCCCTTTTTTTGATTGGCCGGCAGCGCGCCAAAGGTACCCCAAAAGCCGTTTCGGCCGCGCGCCGGCCCCTGTGCGAATCTTTGAGGATTGGATAAACCAAACCGCGTTACAGCTTTTGTACGCTTACCGCTTGACAAAATATTCCTCGTACCAAACCAGAAACATAAACACGCACCAGATCTGGCGCCAGTTGTCCCGCTTGCCGGCAAGGTGCTGATCCAGCAGCTTTTGCAGCCGCCGGGTATCAAAAAACTTTTGGGCGCTCTCGCCGGCAAAGGCCTCGCGCACCCGGGCGGCGTACTGCTCCTCGCGCAGCCAGGCCCGCACCGGCACCGGGAAGCCGAGCTTTTTCTTTTCGGCGGTGCGGGCCGGGATGGTGCGCAGCGCCGCCCCGCGCATGGCGATCTTGGTCTGGTCGCGGCTGGCCCGGAAGGGGGCGGGAATCTGGCGGGCCAGCTCGAACACCTCTTTGTCCAAAAAGGGCACCCGCAGCTCGAGGCTGTTGGCCATACTCATCTTGTCGGCCTTGAGCAGGATGTCCCCCACCATCCAAAGCTGGAGGTCGGTGTACTGCATGCGGGTCACATCGTCCTGCCCGGCGGTTTTGGCAAAGAGTGGGCGGGATAGGTCGGTGGGCTTGACCTTGCCGGTATAACGCCGCAGCAGCCGCTTTTTTTGCCGCTCGGTCATCAGGTTGGTGTTACCGATGTATCGCTCCTCCAGCGGCTTTGCCCGCCGCACCAGAAAGTTGATCCCCCGCACCGGGGGCAGCCTTTCGGCCAAAGCGCCCACCGCGCGGCGGATGGGCAGGGGGATATGGTCGTACCAGCTAACCGTAAACGGCTCCTTGTAGATATTGTAGCCGCCAAAAAATTCGTCCGCCCCCTCGCCCGAAAGGCAGACCTTGACCTGCTGCGCCGCCTGCCGGTTTACAAAGTAGAGGGCGACGCTGGCGGCGTCGGCCAGCGGCTCGTCCATATGGTACTGGATTTTGGGCAGGTTTTGCCAATACTCCTCGGGGGTGATGCGGTAGGCAAAGTTCTTGACCTTGATAGCCTCGCTGAACTCTCTGGCGTACTCGGTCTCGTCGTACCTCGCGTCCGCAAAGCCCACCGTAAAGGTTTTGTCCACCTGGGCAAGGCTGGCCATATAGCTGGAATCCACCCCGGATGAGAGGAAAGACCCCACCTCCACATCCGCTATTTTGTGGGCGGCAACGCTCTCGCGCAGGGCGGCCTCAATAGCCTCCTCCCACTCGGGCAGGCTTTTGCCATTTTCGGGGCAAAATTCCGGCGTCCAATACCGTTCCACCGTAAGCCGGCCTTCCTCAAGTTCGAGCCAATGGGCCGGGAGCAGCTTTTTGACCCCCTCAAAAAAGGTGTCCTCACCCGGGGAATACTGATAGGTGAGATAGAGCTCGAGCTGGCTCTCGTTGAGCTTTTTTTCAA
Organism: uncultured Oscillospiraceae bacterium; assembly: GCA_910578965.1. Classification (GTDB taxonomy): domain Bacteria; phylum Bacillota; class Clostridia; order Oscillospirales; family Ruminococcaceae; genus UBA7177. Next base: position 412 of record CAJTSP010000162.1, on the reverse strand, counting down.
AGGCTGGGTGGGGCAGAAAGCTCTTGATCTCGCTGCCAAATAAAAACACGCCGTCCTTGTGGAAATAATAAAAGGGCTTGATGCCAAAATGGTCCCGCGCGCAAAACAGCCTTTGGGCCGCCTTGTCCCAGATGGCAAAGCTGAACATGCCCCGCAGCCGGCCCAGCAGCCCGCGGCCCCACTCCTCGTACCCGTGCAGCAGCACCTCGGTGTCGCACTGGGTGGCAAAGGTATGCCCGGCGTTTTGCAGCTCAGCGCGCAGCTCGCGGAAGTTGTAAATTTCGCCGTTGTAAACGCACACAAGGCTCCCGTCCTCGTTGAACATAGGCTGTGTGCCGCCTGCAAGGTCGATAATCGAAAGCCGCCGGTGCCCCAGCGCCACAGCGTCGTCCACATAATAGCCCTCGCCGTC
>CAJTSP010000161.1 GCA_910578965.1 uncultured Oscillospiraceae bacterium | reverse complement strand
TCGTTTGCCACCACCCAGCGGAAACGGTCGGGGTGGTATTCGTCGCGGTAGAGGGCCGGTTCGCTGTGATACAGCCGCCCCAGCGCCGCAAAATACCGCTGGAACGCATCATGAAACGGGTATTTTAGCAGCAGCCAGTCCTGCTCGCGGCCCTCGTCCCATTCGCGGAATTGGGCAAACTCGCCGCCCATAAAATTCAGCTTTTTGCCCGGATGGGCAAACATGTACAGGTACAAAAGCCGTGCCCCGGCACATTTTTCTTCGTAGGTGCCCCATATTTTGTCAATAATGGCCTTTTTGCCGTGCACCGCCTCGTCGTGCGAGAGGGCCAGCAGGTAAAGCTCCTTATAAAAGTACGCCATGCTGAAGGTAAGCTTGTGATAATGGGCCGGTCGCTCGCCAAACGGGGTGGAAAAATAGTCCAGCGTATCGTGCATCCAGCCCATATCCCATTTATAATCAAACCCCAGCCCCTCGTAGGCCACCGGGGCGGTTACCTTCAAAAAGTCGGTGCTGTCTTCGGCTGCCAGCAGCGCCGAGGGCCAGCGGCGGTGCAGCCCTTCGTTCATCCGCTGCAAAAAGGCCACCGCGCCCGGGTTTACCCCGCGCCGCTCATCCCCCTGCCAGTACAGCGCCCGGCTGATGGCGTCCATCCGCAGCCCGTCGCAATGATAAACATCCAGCCACAAGGCGGCCGCGCTCTGCAAAAAGCTGCGCACCTCGCCCCGGTAAAGGTTAAAATTGCAGCTACCCCATTCGCTCTGGCCTATGTCGCTGTCATACTCGTATAGGGCGCTGCCGTCCAGCCGGGCCAGCGCGTCTTGGTTTTGGGCAAAATGCACCGGTACAAAATCCATCAGCACCCCAATGCCGGCAATATGGCAGGCGTTTACCAGCCGTGCAAACCCGGCCGGGCTGCCGTACCGGCTGGTGGGGGCAAAGTATCCGGTGGCCTGGTAGCCCCAGCTACCGTCAAAAGGGTGCTCAGCCAGCGGCAGCAGCTCGATATGGGTAAAGCCATGCCCTACCAGCCAAGGCAGCAGGGCCTCGGCCAATTCCTCGTAGGTATACCAACTGCCATCCTCATGCCGGCGCCAACTGCCGGCATGCAGCTCATAAATGCTCATGGGGGCGTTGTAGCATTTGTCCCGCTGGCGCATCCAGTCCCCGTCGGCCCAAATGTTTTTTAGGGCCGTAAGGTCGGCCAGCCGGCTTGCGGTGCCGGGGCGCAGCTCGGCCGCAAAGCCATAGGGGTCGGCATGCTCGGCCCAGCCGCCGTTTTGCCCCTGTATGCTATATTTGTATAGCTGGCTCTCGGCCGCGCCAGGTACAAACACGCTCCACACCCCGGCCTCATCCCGCTGCATCTCAATACCCTGCCAAGCCGAAAAATCCCCCTCCAGGTACACCTGCCGCGCACCGGGCGCCCAAAGCCGGAAAGCCCAGCCGCTTTGCCCGGCATCCTCGGCGGGATGCGCGCCCAGCGCCCGGTAGGCGTCAAAGCACTCCCCTGTGTGAAACCCTGTGTCAAGCCGCTGCCACTGCATAATCGGTATCCCGCCCTTTTTTGGATTTGCAAGCCCTCCTTGCCGGGAAATAGCTTGCATCATGTAAAGTTTTGACCCATTTAGTATACCACAGGCCGGGTGTTTCGGCAAGAAAGGGCATTTCCCTTCGGGCGCTTTGCGTAAAAAGGGAGATTTTGTCATCCGGGCGGATATGGACAGACGCTCCCGGAAGTGATACGCTTAATACATAAACGGTACGCCAGGCTTGCCGGCCGGGGCCGCGCAGGGCTGCGTATTTTGGGCGGGTGGTTGATAAAGGGGCTTTCCAACCGCCTGGCAGCGCTCGGAGCCTGCAATTTTAAGGGAGGGATCGGCATGACCACAGCGCAGCGCAGAGATCGTATTACGGCGATATTGGCCAAAGCAGCCGGCCCGGTGAGCGCTTCAGCCCTGGCCGAACAGTTGGGCGTTTCGCGCCAGGTGGTGGTGGGGGACATCGCCCTTTTGCGCGCCGCGGGCAGCAGGGTGCAGGCCACCCCGCGGGGCTATGTGCTGGAGGCGCGGGCGGCCGCCGGCTACACCGGCCTTTTGGCCTGCTGCCACACCGACGAGGCCGGCCTGCGGGCCGAGCTATATACGGTGGTGGACAACGGCGGGGTGGTGGAAGACGTGATTGTCGAAAACCCGCTCTATGGTGAGATTACCGGCCGGCTGCAGATCGCCAGCCGGTACGACGCCGACGTTTTTGTGCGCCGGGCCCGTACCGAGCCGGAGAGCCTTCTGGCCCGGCTTACCGGCGGAGTGCATCTGCACACCCTGCGCTGCCCCGATGAGGAAAGCTTTTTGCGCATCCGGGCCCAACTGGCCGCCCAGGGCCTTTTGTACGAAAAAACGCCCCGCGGCCCTAAGACGCCCTCTGTGCCCCAAGGCGGGCAAACCGCATGAGTGCGCCGGGTTTGCGGCAAAAGCGGCAGGCCCTGCCTGCTTTTTTGTGCCGCATGTTTGCCGGCTGCGGCCCGGCGCTGGCAGCGCTGGCCGGGGGGGCGGCGGCGCTGGGGCTGTTTTGGTGGGTGCGTACCGGCCAGGGCCGGGTGGATGGCTTTATCCGCACCGTTTCGGCCCCTTATAAACGCACGGTGAGCGGCTGGGTGGACGGCCTGCCCTTCAGCGTCGGCGAATCCCTCTGCGCACTGGGTATCCTGGCGCTGGCCGTGCTGGCCGGCCTGACCATTGCCCAGCAGCTACGCGGCAAAAAAAGGCTTGTGCGCCGCTTGCTGGCCCTTTTGGCGCTGGCCGTGTGGATTTATGCCGGGGTATGCGCCTTATGGGGGGTGCACTATTACGGGGCCAGCTTCCAGCAGAACACCGGCCTTTTGGCTCAGCCGGTTTCGGCCGGGCAGCTCCTGGCTACCGCCCGCTGGTTTGGCGAGGGGGTTAACCGCACGGCAGATGAGGTGCCCCGGGACGGAAACGGCTGCTTTTGCGCCGGCGTGCAGCAGGTGTTTGATGCCTGCGCTGGCCTTTACGACGGCGTAACGCAGGAATACCCCTGCCTGGCCGGCCCCCAGCGCCGACCCAAGCGGGCCAACTTTTCGGTGCTAATGAGCATGGCCGGCTTTACCGGCTACATATTTCCCTATACCGGCGAGATTACCCTCAACACCGATTGCCCGGCTGTTTTTTTGCCGGTGACGGTGGCGCATGAAACGGCCCACCAGCGCGGGGTGGCGCCCGAGCAGGAGGCGAACTTTGTGGCGGTGGCCGCCTGCCTTGCCAGCGGCCAGCCGCTGTACGAATATTCTGGCTGGCTGTTTGGCTGGCTGCACCTTTCCAACGCCCTTTACCGGGTGGACCCGGCCGCCTACGGCGAGCTATGGGCCGGGCTCTGCCCCGCGGCCCAGGCCGATCTGCTGGCCAACAATGCCTATTGGGCTCGGTTTGAGGGCCCGGTACGGGAGGCAGCCGAATCCACCTACAACGGCTTTTTGCAGAGCTACGGCCAGGAGCTGGGCATGCAGAGCTATGGCGCCTGTGTGGATCTGCTGGTGGCCCGCTACTGTCCCCGGGCCAAATAAAAAAGCGCCAAAATCGCAAAACGCTCCAGGGCCGGGCGCCCCCGCCCCGCCTCCGTCGGCCATGGCTGCACCCGCCCTGGGTCCGGCAAACCTGCTTTGGAGCATCTGCCTTTAGGGGCAGGCTGCCCGGGGTACGGCCGTTTTTACCGGTAGCGCCCTGCCTGCCGTGGGCTATTGCCGGCCTGGCCTGCCAGGGCCACGCCCCTGCTGCGGTTTGGCTGCTTGGGTGAATGGCTGTGTATTCCCTGGCCTGGGCCCTTTGCGCGGGGGAAATGCGAAAAATGTGTGGAAATTCCAACCAATTGCTTTGCACGTACGGCACGGCGTGCTATAATAAAAACCATCTGGCGCCTGCCGCAAAGGCGGCAGGGCGAAGGCTGTGCGTCCCGCGCGTTTGCCGGGCCGAGGCTCAGGCTGTAAATCTCTAAAAAGCGAAGGAGTACCCCCACCGATGAACAAAAACTTTTCGCGTTATTTTTCACGGCGCCGGCTGGCCCGGCTGCCCTTACATAAGATGGCGGCCGCACTGGGCGGCGCTGCCGTTTTGGCCGGCTCGCTGGGCGCGGGGGTAGTGGCCATGGCCCTGCAGGCGCTGCCGGAATCCGCGCCCCCTTCCGAGCCGGCCGTGAGCGCCGCGGCCCAGCCTGCCGCGACCCCCGAACCCACCGCAACGCCTGCACCTACTGCGACACCCGCACCGGATGTGGAGCTGCGCATGGAGCTGAGCGTGGTGCAGCAGGACCTTGGTATCGAGGTGCTGCATGATGTGCCGGTGCCGCCTGAAGACGACGATGCCGCGTCCGGCTCTTCCGGCAGTTCTTCCTCCGGCAGCTCTTCGGGTTCTTCTTCCAGTAGTTCGTCCTCCAGCAGTTCGTCCTCCGGCAGCTCTTTATCCGGTTCCAGCAGCTCGTCCTCCGGTTCGGGTTCGGGCAATGGCCAGGCGGAGCCCCAGGTTACCCAGGAGCCGGTGCTGGGCGTTGCCTTTAAGATTACCCTGACCAACGCCAGCAAGCAGGAAACCGAGTATGAGATCGACCCCAAAACTGGCGTTGCCCTGATTGAGGACCTTGAGCCGGGCGATTATACGGTTGCGTTGCAGCCCCAGGCCGGCTTTATTATGCCCGAGCCGCAAAAGGTCACCATCAAAAAGCGTGTGGTGTACAAGCCGGACGAGGAAGCCATTCAGGAGCAGATCAAGCCGGACAGCGAGGCTTCGGCCGAGGATACCAAGCCCGAAACCGGCACGGCCCCCGCTCTGGAGAATACCGTCCAGTTGGCAGAATCCAACACCGAGGTCAAAGAGGTGCGTGGAAGCGTCTACCCCAAGGAAGGCAACCTCACCAGCGACGGTTACCTTTATTACAAGGACGGCAGCGTCAGCCCCTATAAAGGCTATACCGACGATACCGGCAGCTACCTGGTGCGCGCCGAGTTGGACCCCGCCAAGGTGCAGGGCGTTGCCACCTCTTTGAGTGCTTTCCCGCGCACCGCTGCGGTGCATCTGTTGGGCGGCCGCGGCTGGCTGGCAACCGAGCAAACCGATGAGCCTGCCGGAGCGCCTACCGCCGAGCCTACCGTTGAACCCACCGCCGAGCCGAGCGCAGAGCCCACCGAGGCTCCTACCCCGGAACCTACCGAGGCCCCTACCCCGGAGCCCACCGAGGCCCCTACCC
>CAJTSP010000160.1 GCA_910578965.1 uncultured Oscillospiraceae bacterium | reverse complement strand
CCGCTGGAATGGGCCGACTATGCTGCCTCCCCCGCCGCCGCGCTGGACCTGCTGGGGGCCAGTTGGCAGCCGGACAGCCCCCGCACCGCCTCCCTCTGGGCGGCCCTGGCCGAGCGGCCGGACACCGCCCCCCGGCTTGAAGCAGTGCGCCGCGCGGCTCAAAACGCCCCCTTTGCGGTGCATGACCTTGCCGCCCTGGCCGGGCTGCTGGGGCCGGGGCTGCGGCTTTCTCCCAGCCGGGTAGAGCGGTACTATACCTGCCGGTTTGCCTATTTTTTGGAGTATGTGCTGGGGCTGCGGCCCCGCCGCGCGGCCGAGCTCTCGCCCAACATCAGCGGCAGCCTGGTGCACTGGGTGCTGGAGCAGGCGCTGCGCCGCACCGGCGAGGGCTTTGTATCCCTTGCGCCCGGCGCCCTGGCGGCCCTGGCCGCCCAGCTTGCCGACGAATATGTGGCCCAAAACCTGCCGGGCGGCGGCGAGCGGTTTGGCTACCTGATTACCCGGCTCAAAAAAAGCGTGGCGTCCCTGCTGGGCTATCTGCAGGCCGAGCAAAGGCAGGGCGGCTTTGCCCCTGCCGCCTTTGAGCTGCCCATCGGCAGCGGGCCGGATTCGGTGCCGCCGCTGACCCTGTGCAGCCCGGACGGCCGCCAGGTACAGGTAGTGGGCAAGATCGACCGGGTGGACGTCTGCCGGCGGGAGGGAAAGAGCTACCTGCGGGTGCTGGACTATAAAACGGGGGACAAGCAGTTCAGCCTGGAGGATGTGTACTGCGGGCTGGACTGCCAGATGCTGCTCTATCTGTTTGCCTTGGTGCGGCAGGGGGGCGGGATGTTCGAAAACCCTGCCGCGGCCGGGGTGCTTTACCTGATGGCCGACCCGCCCCCCAAAACCGGCACACGGGCCGAGGCCGCCCGCGAAACCCTCTACCGGCTGGACGGCCTGGTTTTGGACGACCCGGCCATCCTGCGCGCGATGGATCGGGACGCTACCGGCCTGTTTGTGCCTTTTGGCTTTAAAAAGGACGGCACCCCCCGCGCTGCCGACAAGCTGGCCAGCCTGGAGAAGCTGGGCCGGATCGAGGCGCACATAAACCGGCTGGTGGCGGGCATGGCGGCCGGCCTGTATGCCGGCAAGGTTGACGCCGCCCCCCTGTGCAAAAACGGCCGCGCCCCCTGCGTTTATTGCGACTGGCGGGACGTCTGCCGCCATGAGGACGGCAAAAACGAGGCCGCGCCCAAGGCCCCGCCTCATCCCTTTGAGGAGGACCAAGCTGCCGGGCCCACAGGGCAGCAGGCAAAAACGGACGGAAAGGAGGCAAGGGCATGAGCGGTAAAAGCGCGGGTTCCCTCCCTGCGGGCGGTCAACCGCAGGAGCAGGGCCGACCGGCCCCCTTTGCAGGCGGGCGGGCGCGCCCCCGCTGGACCGACGCCCAGCAGGCGGCCATTACTGCCGGGAGCGGGCCGCTGCTGGTGAGCGCGGCGGCTGGCAGCGGCAAAACCGCGGTGCTCACCGAGCGGGCGGTGCGGCTTTTGTGCGAGGGGGCCGGCAGCGGCGGCCCGGTACCGGCCGACCGGCTGCTCATCGTTACCTTTACCAACGCCGCCGCGGCCGAGATGCGCGCCCGCATATCCCAAAGGCTTTACGAGGAACAACTGCAAAACCCGGCCGGCCCGGCCCGCCGCCAGCGCATGCTGTTACAGCGCGCCCCCATCTGCACCATCGACGCCTTTTGCCTGGACCTTTTGCAGAAGCATTTCAGTGCCCTGGACATCCCGCCGGATTTTTTGCCTGCCGACGAGGGCTCCCTCTTTGCTTTGCGGCAGGAGGTGCTCGCCGGGGTGCTGGAAGCCGCCTATACCGACCCGGATTTCTGCGCTTTTGCCGACCTGTACGGCCGCAGCCGTACCGACGCCGCGGCCGGCCAGGCCGTTTTGGAGGTGTACGACTTTTTGCGTGCGCTGCCCGACCCCATGGGTGCGCTGGACGGCTTTTGCGCGGCCTGGGCCGGCGACGCCCCGCTTGAGGCAACCCCTTGGGGCGTCGCCCTTTTTAAGGCGGCCCGCCGCACGGCCGGGTACGCCCGGCGGCTGGCAGATATGGCGCTGGCCGCCTGCGCGCGGCATGCGGCCCTCGCTGCCTACCTGCCCGCGCTCGAAAGCGACGCCGCAGCCCTTGCCGGGCTGGAGGCAGCGCTGGCGGGGGGGCGCTGGCAGCAAGCCTACGACGCCGCGCATGGCTTTGCCTTTGCCAGGCTGGCCGCGCTGCGCGGGGCGGGCGAGGCCGACCGCGCCCGGGCGGAGGAGGTCAAGGCGCTGCGCGAGCGGGCCAAAAAACTGGTGGCCGAGCTGCAAAAGGAGGTTTTTGTCTGCACCGGTGCTGAGTTCGAGGCCGACCGGGCGGCCGCCGCGCCGCTGGCAGCGGCGCTGGGCCGGGCGGTGCAGGCGTTTGACAAGGCATATTTTGCCGCCAAGCTCGAAAAAAAGCTGCTGGAGTTCAGCGATTTCGAGCATCTGGCCCTGCGCCTGCTGCAAAGCCCAAACGGCGCCCGTACCCCGCTGGCCGAGCAGGTAAGCGCCGGGTTTGCCGCCGTGATGGTGGACGAATACCAGGATACCAACGCCCTGCAGGACGCGCTTTACCGCTGCCTTGCAAGGCCGGACGGCTCCAACCTCTTTTTGGTGGGGGATGTCAAGCAGAGCATCTACCGGTTCCGGCAGGCCGACCCCGGCGTTTTCCTGCAAAAGCTGGACCGGTTTATCCCCCTGGGCGAGGGCTGGCCGGCCCGGCTTGCGTTGGATGCGAACTTCCGCAGCGCGCCCGAGGTCATTCGGGCGGTCAACTTCTTTTTTGGCCGGCTCATGAGCCGGCGGCTGGGCGGGGTGGAATACGGCCCCGGCCAGCGGCTGGTGCCGGGCGGTGATGCCGGCGGGTATGCCGGATGCGCCGGGCTGCTGCTGGCCCAGAGCGGCGAGGCGGCCGGCGATGCGGGGCCGATTGCCGCGCGCATCCGCAGGATGGTGGACGAGGGCTTTTTGGTGCGGGCAAAGGACGGCTCTTCCCGCCCTGCCCGGTATGAGGACTTTTGTATCCTTTTACGTGCGCGCAGCCACTTTGAGCAGTATGCTGCTGCGCTCGGGGCCGAGGGCATCCCCTCCTGTGCCGACACGGCCGGCAACCTGCTGGAGGAGGGGCATATCCGGCCGCTGGCGGCCCTGCTGCGGGTGTTGGACAACCCCGCCCAGGACGTGCCCTTGGCCGCCGTGATGCTGAGCGGGCTGTTTGGCTTTACGCCGGACGACCTGGTACGGCTGCGGGCCGCCTGCCCGGCCGGCAGCCTGTACGGGGCGCTAGCCGCCTGCGCGCCGGGGGCGGGGGAGGGCGCTGCCCAACCGGACGCGGAGGGAATCCCGCCCCATGCCGGCGGGCAGAAGGACTTGACCGTCCCCCCGGCCCAGGCGGGCGAAGCCTGCGCGCCGGGGAGCTGGCAGGCAAGATGCGCAGCCTTTTACCGGCAACTGGCCACCCTGCGGCGGCTGGCCCGCACCCTGCCGGCCGGGCTGCTGCTTGAGCGCCTGCTGGCCGAGACCGGCTACCTTGCGGCGGTGGGCGCGCAGGAAAACGGCGCCCGCCGGCGGGAGGATGTGCTGCGCTTTGCCGCCTTTGCAACCTCGGCCGCGGGGCAAAGCGGGCTGGGGGGGCTGGTTCGGGCCATGGACGCGGCGCAGCGTGGGGGCGGCCTGCCTGCCCAGGGAGCGGCCGGGCCGGTCGCCCGGCCGGGCTGCGTGCTCATTATGACGGTGCACCGTTCGAAGGGGCTGGAATTCCCGGTGGTGTTTGTGGCGGATACCGCCCGCCGCTTTAACCTTGCCGACCTAAGCCGCCCGGTGCTTTGCCACGCGCGGCTGGGGCTGGGCTTTGCGTTGCGCGGGGCAGGCGGGAGCGGCGGGCTTTGGCCTACTGCGGCCCACCGTGCCATCCGGCAGACCCTGCGGGAAGAATCCCTCAGCGAGGAGATGCGGGTACTCTATGTTGCGCTTACCCGTGCGCGGGATGCGTTGTTTATCACGCTGCCGCTGGCCGATCCTGCCGCCGCGGTACAAAGGCTGGCCGCCCTTGGCCCGGCAGCGGCCGACCCCGGCGCGCTGCTGCGCGCGGCCGACCCCTCTGCCTGGCTGCTGGCTGCCGCGCTGGGGCATCCTGGCGGGGGGCTGCGGGCCGTGGCCGGCCTGTCCCCGGCCCCCTGCCCGGCCGGGCCGGAGGCCGAGGGGGCCGGGAAGCTGGCAGTAGAACTTGCCGTGGCGCAGCCGCCGGCTGCGCGGGACGAAAATACCGCGCCTGGCCCCCTGCTCACCGCCGCGCCGGACGCCGGGCTGCTGACTCGGCTGCGGGAGCTGTTTGGCTGGCGGTATCCCCGCGCGGCCCTTGCCCGAGTGCCGGCCAAGGTAAGCGTTACGGCGCTGGTGCACCGGGAGGAAACGCTTACCGCCGAGCGGCCGGCCTTTTTGGCCCAGGGCGGGCTTTCGGCAGCCGAAAAGGGCACCGCGCTGCACGCCTTTTTGCAGCATGCCGACCTTGCCGCCGCCGCGGCCGACCCCAAGGCGGAGGCGGCGCGCCAGCAACGGCTGCAACTGCTGGCTCCCGAGCTTGCCGGGCAGTTGGACTATGATGCGCTGGAAAAATTTTTTGCCAGCGATGTGTTCCGGCGGCTATGCAAAGCCGCGCAGGTGCTGCGGGAATACGATTTTATCACGGCGCTGCCCGCCGCTGCTGCCGCTGCCGATAAAGCGGCCGATTACGCCGGGGCCGAGGTGCTGGTGCAGGGGGTGGCTGACCTTGTGCTGGCGGGGCCGGATTCTGCCGAGATCGTCGATTATAAAACCGACCGCGGCAAAACGCCCAAGGAGCTTTTGCGGGCCTACCGCGGCCAGCTCATGCTCTATGCAAAGGCTGTCGAAAAACGGCTGGGCCTGCCGGTGCGCCGCTGTACCCTTTACAGCTTTGCCCTGGGCGTGGAGGTGGATGTGCCGCTTGAGGCCGGCGGGTGAGGGCGGCTTGTCTTTGCGGGTTGACAAACGGCCCTCCCGGCGCTACAGTAAGAGGGTCGCGAGGCTTTTGCACACTGGAACAAAAGCAGAGGAGGACAAAAGCGGGATGCTGTTTAATTCCATTTCTTTTGCGGTGTTTTTGATTGCTGCTTTTGCTTTATATTGGATACTGCCGCATAAATATAGGTGCCTGCTGCTATTGGCTGCCAGTTATTATTTTTATATGAGCTGGAACCCGAAATACAGCATCCTGATTTTTTCTACAACCGCAATATCATATTT
>CAJTSP010000159.1 GCA_910578965.1 uncultured Oscillospiraceae bacterium | reverse complement strand
GCGCCGGGCCCTGAGCCCCGCCCCCCACAGAACGCCTTGCCCCGCAAAAGGGCGCAAAACCGCCAAAATTTTCCGCTGCCGGGCAGTTTCTTTAGCAAAGCGCACAAAATACGCGGCGTTTGCTTGACAATCTGCCCAAACCGGCCTATACTTGCGGCATCGAAAGCAAAGGCGCTGATGGCTCCCGGGAGCCGTCGGCGCCTTTTGTGTTTCGGGATGCGAAAGCCGGAGCCATGGGGCCTGCCGCAAGGACGCGGCCGTCTTATGCGCCCCGGCGTCTTTCATCTTGCGAGGAGGGAACGGAAATGTACTCATCGGTCGATACCATCTGGGTGCTGCTGGGCGCGGCGCTGGTATTTTTTATGCAGGCGGGTTTTGCCATGGTGGAAACCGGCCTCACCCGGGCCAAAAACGCGGGCAACATCATCATGAAAAACCTCATGGATTTCTGCATCGGCACCCCCTGCTTCTGGATCGTGGGCTTTGGGCTGATGTTTGCGGGCAGCGGCCCGCTCATCGGCGGGCTGGACCCCTTTATCCAGGGCGATTACGGCGCCAGCTACCCCAGTTGGGCCTTTGTCATCTTCCAAACCGTCTTTTGCGCCACCGCGGCCACCATCGTCTCGGGGGCCATGGCCGAGCGCACCAAGTTCAGCGCCTACTGCCTGTACAGCGGGCTCATCAGCCTGCTGGTCTACCCCATCTCGGGCCACTGGATCTGGGGCGGCGGCTGGCTGGCCCAGTTGGGCTTCCATGATTTTGCCGGCTCCACCGCCGTGCACATGGTGGGCGGGGTAGCCGCCGCGGTGGGCGCGGCTATCCTCGGTCCCCGCATCGGCAAATACACGTCGGAGGGCAAACCCAACGCCATTCCCGGCCACAGCCTTACCCTGGCCGCTTTGGGCTGCTTTATCCTCTGGTTCTGCTGGTTCGGCTTCAACGGCTGCTCCACCGTCTCGATGACCGGCGACGAGGCCATCGTCTCGGCCTCCCTCATCTTTGTCAACACCAACCTGGCGGCGGCGGTGGCCACCTGCGTGACCATGGCGTTCACCTGGGTGCGGTACAAAAAGCCGGACGTCTCGATGAGCCTCAACGGCTCGCTGGCCGGCCTTGTGGCCATCACGGCCGGGTGCGACCTGGTCAGCCCGGTGGGCGCGGCGGTCATCGGCATTGCGGCCGGGGTGCTGGTGGTGCTCTCGGTCGAGTTTTTCGATAAGGCCGCCAGGATCGACGACCCGGTGGGCGCCATCAGCGTGCACGGGGTCTGCGGCGCCGCCGGCACCCTGCTCACCGGCCTGCTCTCGGTGGATCAGGGGGCCTTCTACGGCCACGGCTTCGGCTTTTTTGGGGTGCAGTGCCTGGGGGTGGCCTCGGTGGCCGCCTGGGTGCTGGTGATGATGCTGGTCATCTTTACCCTCATCAAAAAGACGGTGGGCCTGCGGGTCACCGAGCAGGAGGAGCTGGACGGCCTGGACGTGCACGAACACGGCCTTGTCTCCTCGTATGCCGACTTTATGCCGGTGCTTACCGCCAACGAGAACACCAGCATCGGGGCCGAGCACTACGCCGAGGCCACCGGCGCGGCCCGGGACGCGGCGGTGCCGGTGGTGCAGACGGCGGCGGTGCCGGCCGTGCAGGCCGGCCCGGCGGCCCCCGCCATGCACAAGGTGGTCATCCTTTTGCGCAAAAACCGCTTTGAGCCGCTCAAAAAGGCCCTCAACGCGCTGGGCGTCTCGGGCATGACGGTCACCCAGGTGATGGGCTGCGGCCTGCAAAAGGGCGCGGGCGAATTCTACCGCGGGGTCGAGATGGACGTCAACCTCCTGCCCAAGATCAAGGTGGAGGTGGTCATCAGCAAGCTCAGTGTGCAGCAGGTGGTGGACGCCGCCAAACAGGCGCTCTACACCGGCCACATCGGGGACGGCAAGATCTTTGTCTACGACGTGGCGCGGGTGGTCAAGGTGCGCACCGGCGAGGAAAACTACGACGCCTTGCAGGACCTCGAGCCCTGAACCCGGGGCCATTTATAAAGCCTCCCAGGCGTCGCCTGGCAAGGGGGAACAGATTCCCTTTTGTCAAGCGGTGCGATCCCCTTTTTTCGGCCCCCGGCCGCCCGGTTTTCAGGGCGGCCGGGGGCTGCTTTGCCCGCATCAGCTCACCCGTTCAAATCAAGGCTGTCCACCCAGGCCTGCACCTGTGCGGCGGCATCCCCGCCGGCAAACCGCCGCCCCTCCAACCAGCTTGCGCCGCCGGCCAGCTCCTGCAATTTTACGGCGCTGGAGCCCAGCGGGCTGCTGGCGGAGGTGCAGAAGGGCACAATGGTTTTGCCGGTAAAATCATAGCTTTCCAGAAATGTATGGATGATCTTCGGAGCCTCGCCCCACCAGATAGGATAGCCCAAAAAGATGACCTCGTACTGCTCTATCTTCTCTACCCCGCCGGAAATGGCGGGCCGGGCGTCGGGGTCGTCCATCTCCCGGCTGGAACGGCTTTCAGGGTCGTTGTAATCCAGGTCCTCGGCGGTATAGGGCGTTTCGGGCAGAATCTCGTAGAGGTCGGCGTCCAAGAACCCCTGCAAATGATTTGCGATATTTTCGGTGTTGTTGGTAGCGGAAAAATAGGCAATGAGAATTCGCCGCCCGCCGCCGTCCGGTTCTGGGGCGTCCTCTTCCTTTGGCGGCGCGGCAGGCGCCGGCCGGCTTGCCGGAAACGCCTGCGATACCGCGAAGGAGGACGCCTCGCTGCCTGGCACGGGGGCGGGGCTGGCGTCTCCCCGCCCAGGCCCGCCACAAGCGGCGAGGGTGAACGAAAGGGTCAAGGCCCAAAAAAGGCAAACGATCCGTTTCATCCGGCGCACCCCCCTTATCCCAGCAGGCGGGCCGCCCAGGCGGCAAGCGTCTCCTTGGTCTGTCGTCCGTTCAGCAGCCCGCCCTCCCGGATCACCGCGCCGGGGGCGCTGGCCTCAAGATCCGTGGCGGCCTTACCGAAACCGCTGCCGCCGGAGGTGGCAAACAGGATGATGGTTTTGCCGGTGAAATCATAGCGTTCCAAAAAGGTGTTGATGATGGTGGGGGCGGTGTACCACCAGATGGGAAAGCCCAAAAAGAGGGTATCGCAGCCCTCCACAGGGGCATCCGGGCCGGCCAGCGACGGGCGGAATGCCTTGTCCCGCATCTCCACGCTGCTGCGGGAGTTTTTATCCTGCCAGTCCAGGTCCGCGCGGGTATAGGGCGTTTGCGGCCGGATTTCGTAAAGGTCAGCGCCGGCCGCTTCGGCCAGCGTTTTGGCCACGGCGGCCGTGACCCCGCTGGCCGAAAAATATGCGACTAATTGCTTGCCCATAAAAATGTCTCCTTTGTTCTGTTTGAGGGAATTGTATACCGGCCGGGCCAAAATAGCAAATATCTATATTGAATAATATTTTATAGCATTCAGATATGGATAAGCCCTGCAAAGTGGAACCGCTTTTTCAAACACCAACAAAAACCGGTTGGTGGGATGCGCCGGGAAAGGCGGCCGGCCGGGGGCTTTTTTGCTCTGGGGCACCCCACGGCCTGGCAACACATACGATGGGGTACGGGCGGCTGCATCCGGCCGCCCCGCCATCAGGAAAGGAGAAGAACCATCCATGTTACAACTTGCGATTGCCAGCGTGCCGATGCAGACGTTCCGGGGCGTTTATAACCCGGCCGAGGGCTGGCCGCGCGGCACCATTTTTGCCGAGCTTGAGCTGCCCTTTACCGCCGTACCGGGCGGCTGCCCTCTTGCGCCGCAAAACCCGCCCTGTACCCTTGGCGCCATGCAGTTCGCGCTGTATGAGCTGCGCCTTTTCTTGGACACCCACCCCGCCGACGAGGCCGCACGGGCCAGCTACCGGCATCTTGCCGCCCGCATTGCGGAGCAGCTTGGCCAAAACCCGCCCTGCATGCAGGAAAACGGCCCCTGGGATTGGGCCGCGGCCCCGCTGCCCTGGCAGAACGAGGAGGAATGAGCTATGTGGAACTACGAAAAGCGGCTGGAATACCCTATCCGCATCAAAAACCCGGACGCCCGCGCGGCCAAGGTTATCATCAGCCAGTACGGCGGGCCGGACGGCGAGCTGGGGGCCAGCCTGCGCTATCTCAGCCAGCGATACACGATGCCCAGCCGGCAGGCGGCCGGCCTGCTCACCGACATCGGCACCGAGGAGCTGGCCCATTTTGAGATGATCGGAGCGATGGTGCGTCAGCTCACCAAAGGCCTATCGGCCGAGGAAATCCAGGCCCAGGGCATGGCGGATTATTTTGTGGACCACACCGGCGGCATCTGGCCCCAAGCGGCCGGCGGCACCCCCTACAACGCCATCAGCTTTGCCAGCAAGGGCGACGCCATCACTGACCTACACGAAAACATGGCTGCCGAGCAGAAGGCCCGCACCACCTATGACAACATCCTGCGGCTGGTGGACGACCCGGATGTGCAGGATGTCATCCGCTTTTTGCGCGAGCGTGAGATCGTGCATTTCCAGCGGTTTGGCGAGGCGCTGGAAAATTTGAAAGCCACCCTTGATTCCCGCAACTTTTACGCTTTTAACCCCAGCTTCGACCCCGGCGCGTCCAGGGCAGAAGGGGACTGAATCTGCGCGCTGCAACCTAAAAAAGCGCGGCATCCCCCAAAAAGGGGCAGCACCGCCCTAAGGCAAAGGCCTTTCGCCTTGAGGTAGTGCTGCCATAAAAAGGAGCGGCTTCCCCCCGGGATAGCCGCTCCTTCCTGGCCCTGCCGCAAGTTTTTTGAGGGAGGCTTGCCATATTTGCAAAAAAGGGTTTCCGAGCGGGTTTTCCCTGCTTGCATTCCGGCCAAAAATCCTTTATAATAAAGCTGTACAAAAAGCAAAAGGGCGCAGGCCGGCCCAATGGGGCGGGTTTCTGGAGCGTTGTTGCGCCTAAGGGTTTTTTGCAAGTTTTACAGCGTAAGGAGAAGCCACTATGGACGTAAACGGAATTGCTTCTGCCGCCATGAGCATGAGCGCAATGCAGATGGAAGCGGCCTGTAGCACCGCGCTGCTGAAGCGTTCGATGGAAAGCATGGAGCAACAGGCCCTGAGCCTAATTGAGGATATGGCACAGGCAGCGCCGGTTCCCGGCCCGGGGCATATTGATACATACATCTAATGGATGGCGCGGGCTTTTTTATCCCCGGCGAGGCCGGGGATTTTTTATCGACAGCCCAGGAGACGTTTTCTCGGAATATCCCCAAGAAGAAAGAAAAAGCACGCGGCCCGTTTTGAGGGCCGCGTGCTTTTTTGGCTCCCCCTGTTGGACTCGAACCAACGACCCTGCGGTTAACAGCCGCATGCTCTACCATACAGCACATTGTATACCCC
>CAJTSP010000158.1 GCA_910578965.1 uncultured Oscillospiraceae bacterium | reverse complement strand
GTTTTGCGCAAGGTGCGGCCGTCCCGGGCAAAGACCCGGTTTTTGGAGGTGGCATTCTGTGAATCTGGACCAAAACAGCAAGCAAAAGCTGTTGATCGCCGACGACTCGGAAATGAACCGTGCCATATTGTCGGATATGTTGGATGGCGAATATGAGATCATCGAGGCGGAAAACGGCCTGGAGGCCGTAAAGGAGCTGAGCCGGTACGGCGACGAAATATCGCTGGTTTTGCTGGACATCGTAATGCCCCAGATGGACGGTTTTGGCGTTTTGGAAGAGATGAACCGCAACGGATGGATCAAAACCATCCCTGTGATTATGATTTCGGCAGAAAACGCTTCCTCGCGCATCGAGCGCGCTTTTGAACTGGGAATTTCGGATTTTATCAGCCGCCCGTTTGATGCGCTGATCGTGTATCGCCGGGTGGTAAATACCCTTTTGCTTTACAACAAGCAAAAGGAGCTCATGGCGCTTGTGATGGAGCAGATACGCGAAAACGAGCGTCAGAGCGAGATGATGGTGGACATTCTTAGCCATATTGTGGAGTTCCGCAACGGGGAAAGCGGCCTGCATGTTCTACGCATCCGGCAGCTTACCGAGCTGCTTTTGCGCCGCCTTGCCCAAAAAACCGACCAATACTCGTTGTCCGAGCAGGAAATTTCCCTTATAAGCCTTGCCGCCGCGTTGCACGATATTGGTAAAATCGCTATCCCGGAGCAGATCCTCAACAAGCCCGGCCGGCTCACCAGCGAGGAGTTTGAGGTAATCAAAACGCACGCTATGGCCGGGGCCAATATGCTCAAGGCGCTGCCGATGCACCAGAGTGAGCCGCTGCTTGCCACGGCATACGAGATCTGCCGTTGGCATCATGAGAGATACGACGGCCGCGGCTACCCCGACGGGCTGAAAGGGGACGAGATCCCGCTGTCTGCGCAGGTTGTGGCGGTGGCGGATGTGTACGACGCGCTGGTGAGCAAGAGGGTGTACAAAAAGGCTTTCCCGCATGAGGTTGCCGTTCAGATGGTTGTGACCGGTGAGTGCGGTACCTTTAACCCCCTGCTGATCCAGTGCCTGCTGGATATTGCGGATTCCATCCCCAAGGAGATTGGCGGCGCCAAACGGCCGGATCAGCGCCAGGCCAGGGCTATCGCGGAGGAGGTGCTCCATCGGGACAAGGCCGATGCGTCCGACCGCACCCTGCAACTGCTGGAGCACGAGAGGATGAAGTACAACTTCTTTGCCGATATGTCACAGGAGATCCAGTTTGAATACAAGGTTTCGCCGCCCATCGTTACCCTTACAGCATGGGGCGCAAACCGGCTGGGTATCGATGAGGTCATCATGAGCCCGCACCGCAACCAGAAGGTTATTGAACTGATGGGGGCGGATCATCTGCGGGAGTTTTCGGGTATGCTGCAAAGCACGACTCCCGAGCAGCCGGTGGTCAAGTACGACTGCCAGATCAACCTGGGCGGCGAGGCCCGCTGGACCCAGTTGATTGGCCGGGCCACCTGGTCGAGCGACCTGCCGCCCCGGTACTTAGGCGCGATCGGTAAGGCGGTGGATACCCACGACGCTCATGTAAAAATGTCCCACCTGGAGAATCTTGCTTTCCACGACGGACTTGTGGGGCTCTTTAACCTCAGCTATGCAAGGCAGCGCATCCAGGAACGGCTGAACGACCGGGTCAACAGTAAGTTTGCTATTGTCATGTTCGACCTGGATCACTTCAAATCGGCCAACGATACCTATGGGCATCTGTTTGGCAACGAGGTGCTGATCTACCTTGCAGATAAGCTGCGCCGAAGCATCCGCAGCGGCGACATTGCGGCGCGGGCGGGCGGCGATGAGTTTTTGATTGCGCTTGAGTATGTAGAATCGCTGGAAAATATCATCGACCGGATTTTCCACCTGCTGATCGGGCGCTATAAAGATTTTCCGATTTCGCTGAGCATGGGTGTGGCGGACACCGAGCAGATTGGCCGGGACTTTGAGACGCTTTTCCATGCGGCGGATCAGGCGCTCTATGCCGCCAAACGGGGTGGCCGCGGGCGGTACTGCTTTTACGACCACTCGATGAACGAGATGCTTTCGGTGATTTCCCCCATTGAGGAAAAGGGTGAAACCTGCTAAAAGGCCATGGGGGCACGGCGCTTGCGCGCCGTGCGGCCTGCGTATGGCCGGCCTACCGTTCGGGAGAAGGGAAGAAACGTGAGAAACAAGACAACACGATTTTTGCGTACAAGCCTCGTCATTATCCTGCTGCTCTGCCTGCTGATGTTCTCGTTTTTGGCAGTTTTTATGAATTTCCAAAGCCGTGAGACGATGAATGAGGTCGGTACCCTGTACATGTCCGGCATGAGCGAGCAGATTTCCCTGCATTTCCAAACCGTTGTGGGGTTGCGCCTGTCTCAGCTCGAGGCACTGATGGGTGCTGTGCCAACCGGAGGCGAAACCAATATTGAGGAGCGGTTTTCTGACCTTGTGCGTGACGCCAAGGCGCGGGGGTTTGACTATCTGGCATTTTACACCAGCGAAGGCGATTTTAAGATGCTATACGGCGAGCAGATGTTTGTGACCGACCCGCCCCCGTTTGACGGATCAATGGCCGCCGGCCAAAAAAAGGTTGCGGTGGGCACCGACAGCGCCGGAAACAGGATCGTTTTGATGGGCCAGCCTATCCCGGACCTGGTGATGCCGGACGGGACATACATTGCGCTTGTGGCGGGCCTGCCGGTGGAATATATCAGTACCACCCTTTCGCTGGACGAAAACAATTCGTTGGTGTACTCCCATATCATCCGGCGGGACGGCAGCTATGTTATCTGCAGTGCCGACCAACTGGGCGAAAATTATTTTGGGCAGATACGCAGCTTGTTTGATAGCGATGAGATGGGGCAGGCGGAGCAGTACGTGGAGGAGCTTTCGGCCGCCATGCAGGAAAATCGGGAATATTCCAGCGTGCTGCGCGTCAGCAGCGGCGAGCGCAGGCACCTGTATTGTACCATGCTGCCGTATTCCGAGTGGTACCTCGTAACCGTTATGCCCTACGGCGCGCTGGACGAGGTGGTAAACGGCCTGAGCACGCAGTGGATTTTGCTGGCGTTTGGCTCCTGTGGGCTGCTGCTGGCGGTTTTGCTGCTGATTTTTGCACGGTATTACACACTGACCAAGCATCAGATGGAAATGCTCAATGCAGTGCGCAAGGAGGCGCAGCACGCCAACAAAGCAAAGAGCGAGTTTTTGTCCAATATGAGCCACGATATCCGTACTCCTATGAACGCAATCGTGGGCATGACGGCCATCGCCACTACCAATATGGACGATCCGCAGCAGGTGCAGAATTGCCTAAAAAAGATCAGCCTTTCCAGCAAGCACCTGCTTGGCCTCATCAACGATGTGCTGGATATGTCTAAGATCGAAAGCGGTAAAATGAACCTGAATATCGACCAGGTATCCCTGCGAGAGGTGATGGACAGCATTGTAAGCATCGTGCAGCCGCAGGTAAAGGCGAAAAGGCAGCGGTTTGAGGTTTCAATCCACAATATTTCCTCCGAAAACGTCTGCTGCGACAGCGTGCGGCTTAATCAGGTGCTGCTAAACCTGCTCTCAAACGCGATCAAGTTTACGCCTGAGGGCGGCCAAATTACGGTATCGCTGCACGAGACAGCCTCCCCTAAAGGGGAGGATTGGGTGCGTATCCACCTGCGTGTCAAGGATAACGGCATCGGCATGACGCCGGAATTCCAAAAGATCATCTTTGAATCCTTTGCCCGGGAGGACAGCGCCCGGGTGCACCGTACCGAGGGCACCGGCCTTGGCATGGCGATTACCAAATATATTATTGATATGATGGGCGGCACCATTGAGCTGAAAAGCGAGCTGGGCGAGGGCACCGAGTTTTTTGTGACCCTGGATATGGAGAAGGCGGATGTTTCGGAGGAGGAAATGATCCTGCCGTCCTGGAATATGCTGGTAGTGGATGATGACCGGCAGTTGTGTGAGAGCGCGGTGGATTCGCTGCAGGGCATCGGCATCCGGGCGGACTGGACGCTGGATGGCGAGACGGCGCTGCGTATGGTAAAGGAGCACCACCAAAAGCGGGACGATTACCAGATTATCCTGCTGGACTGGAAGCTGCCCGATATAGACGGTATCGAAACGGCGCGCCGGATCCGCCAGGCTGTTGGCGAGGACCTGCCGATTTTGCTGATCTCGGCCTACGACTGGAGCGAGATTGAGGAGGACGCGCGCGCGGCGGGCATCGACGGCTTTATCTCGAAGCCGCTCTTCAAATCCACCCTGTTTTACGGGCTTAAGTCGTTTGTGGGGCAGCAGGCGGCCGACGGGCAGGCGGTTCCCGCTCACAAGGAGGTAAGTTTTGCAGGCCGGCGGGTCATGGTGGCCGAGGACAATGAGCTTAACTGGGAAATTGCGCATGAGCTGCTTAGCGAGCTGGGCATGGAGCTGGATTGGGCCGAAAATGGCAAGATATGCGTGGACAAATTCCGTGCTTCACCGGTGGGATACTACGACGCGATTTTGATGGACCTGCGTATGCCGGTGATGACCGGGTACGAGGCTACCGAGGCAATCCGTGCCATGGAGCGCCCGGATGCGGACATTCCCATTGTGGCCATGACCGCCGATGCCTTTGCCGAGGACGCTAAAAAGTGCCTGGAATGCGGTATGAACGCCCACATTGCCAAGCCGATTGTTGTAAAGGATGTGGCAAGGGAACTCGAACGCTCCATGAAGCCCAAGGGCTGACCCCTTTGCGGCCCTGGGCAGAGTGTGCCCAACCCGTTTGCCCCGTTGCAGGGGAGGGCGGTTTGCATAAATATTTTTCTGGGATAGAAACCAGATCAACAAAGAAAGGACTGAAGGATAATGGCTTTTTTTAAGAGCAGGAGCGACGACTACACGGTGGGCCAGGACGACACGATGGACGTGATGATGCCCGCGCGTAGCCAGGCTGCCGACCCCGCCCCGGTGGCGCAGCCGGAGGAACAGCCCCCGGTTGTGCTGGTGCCGCAGCGTACCACCCTTGGCGCCGAAACCAAAATCAAGGGGGACATTGCGTCTAAAGAGGCGATGGTGATTGACGGGCATGTGGAGGGCAACATTGTTTGCTCAAAGCAGGTTACGGTTTCGGGCTCGGTTGTGGGCAATATCAATTGTGAGTCTTTTGCGCTCAATGGCGGCACGGTAAAGGGCAACCTGGAATGCACCGGCTCGGCACGCCTGGCCGAGGGCAGCCTTTTGGAGGGCAATGTAAAATCGCAGGAGTTTTCGCTGGGCGGAACCCTCAAGGGCGATGCCAATATTGCTGGCTTGGCAAGCCTGTTTAGCGTAAAGGCCTGCATGGAGGGCGACCTTACCGCCGGCAAGATCAGCATTTCAGAGGGCGCTACCATGTTTGGCAAGGTTGAGATGACCCGCCCCAAGGA
>CAJTSP010000157.1:2341-5737 GCA_910578965.1 uncultured Oscillospiraceae bacterium | reverse complement strand
GTACCGATCTACCCCAATCCCCTCACCGGCCTTGAGAAGGACAGCGATTTTCACAACGGCCGCTCGCCGGTGGCAGTTATGGTCAACAACATCAAGATGTCCAGCGGAAACGATGCCTTCCCCCAGTGGGGCATCGGCAGCGCCGATATTATCTATGAGATGGTCACCGAGGGCGGCATCACCCGCATGATGGCGGTATTCAGCGATTACGACAAGATGCCCAAGGTCGGGCCGGTGCGCTCTGCGCGCGACCAGCACGTCCAGCTAATGCTGCCGATGGGCGCTTTGTATGTGCACGAGGGGGCCAGTATCTTTGCGGCCCGTATGCTGCGCATGCGCACCTATCCTTCGGGCCAGCAGGCCTATGAGCTGGAGGAGGACGGCACCTACGATTGGGGTACCCGGGACCTCTACCTCAATAACCCCCTGGGCATTGGCAGCGGGGTGGTCAAATGGGATCAGGAGCGCCGGGCCTACCGCAGCCAGGAGATGTGCGCCTACACCAGCGGAGAGCAGGTGGCCGCGGCAGTGGCGGCCGGCGCAGACGATTCCGGCGAGCCGGATCCCATCTTTAACTTTGTGCGGTATGACGAGCCCAGCCGCGTGCTGGAAGACGGCGACGCCAACAGCATGTATTTCCAGTATTCATCGAGCTATTATGCCGGCTTTGAGTACGACCCTGCCAGCTTTAAGTACCTCAAAACCAACACCAAGGGCGAGCCCCACATCGACGGCGACACCGGCGAGCAGTTGGCCTTTGAAAACGTGCTGCTCCTGTTTGCCGAGGTGGTGCCTTACAGCCAACTCGGCTATGACGCCAAGCAGCTTGTGCATGTGGAATATAGCTGGGGCGGCGTTGGCTACTACTTCAGCGAAGGGCGGTTTGAGCGCATCCGCTGGCTCAAGGGCCTGCCGCGCGAGCCGCTGCGCATTGTAGATGACGATGGCAACGAGATCGACGTCGAGATCAACTGCGGCAAAACCTATGTGGGCGTTACCGATTATGGCATGTACGACTACTGTATGATGAACGGCCACAGCCTCAACGAGGAATATCAGGACGGTGCGCCCACCATGCAGGAAAATACCGACGATAACGTAGAAGCAGCCGATTGAAGCCGTAGCCTGCCGCACGGGCACCGGCCGTCTGCATTGGTAAAGCCGGCCCCTGCACCCTCCATACACAAGGGCAAAAAAGCGCCCCGGCCCCATCCAGCAACGGATGGGGCCGGGGCTTTTTTGCCCTTGTGCGGCGGCAATGCATGCTTGCATGTCTATAGGCTGCGGAACGCCGGCCGTTCAGGCAAGACCCTGGAATTTTTTCAGCGCGGCGGCAATGCGCCGGCAGGCCTCGTAAACGGTTTCGTCGTCCTTGTAACAGGCAAACATCACCCGCAGGTAGCCGTCGCAGTTGATGCCAAACCAGTGCCCGGGGCCGACCCCTACTTGTGCGTGCTCCACCAGATAGGCCACGATCTCGTCCGAGCTGCCGAGCCGGCTCACATCCAGCCAGAACGAAAAACCGGCCGGGGGCAGCGGACAGGATACGTTGGGGATCGCATCCAGGATTTTTTGCGCCTTGTTGCGCCGGTTTTCAAGAATCCGCCGCCATTGCTCGGTGTATTCCAGATGGCGGTAGGCCTCGGCACAGGCAACCATGGAAAGGGGATTGGGCAGGCCCACATAGTTGTTTGCCGCCACCCGCATCTTGTCAATCAGCTCGGCCGGCCCCACCACATAGCCGATCCGCAGGCCGGACAGACGAAGCTCCTTGGAGGGCCCAAAAACGGTCAGGGTCCTTTCGGCCATGCCGGGCAGCGAGGCAAAGGTGGTGTACTCGCGCCCATCGTAAACGCTACGCTCAAACACCTGGTCCACCACCACAAACAAATCGCGCCTTCTGAGCATATCCGCCAGCTTTTCAAGCGTTTCGCGCGGGTAGACGGTGCCGATGGGGTTGGCCGGATGGGTGAGGACGATGCACCGGGTATTGGCGGTTACGCAGCGCTCCAGTTGTTCCACCTCAATCTGGTAACCGTTTTCGGCCGAGAGGGGGCAAAAGACGTTTTTGGCGCCCATCATGGTTACATCGTTCATGTTTTCGGCAAAGGTGGGGGTAAAGTTGATAACCTCGCTGTCCCGGTTGGGGTCTACCAATACCCGGATCGAGAGGAACAGCCCAAACGCAGACCCCGGGACCGTGAGTAGCCGGGTGTTTTCGTCCAAGCGGATCTGGTTAAAGTCGGCCAGCTTTTGGGCCACCGCGGCCTCAAAGTCGGCCTGTACCCGGCCGGAGGGATAGTGGAGCAGATCGTCGTCCACGGCCCGGTGGATGGCGTCCTTGACCTCCTGGGGAAAGTCGCCGTCCGGCGCAAACATGTCGGCGGACATCAGCATAATGCCCCGTTCCGGGTCCAGGCGTTCAAAGGGGGAAAAATCAGGGAAATACAGGCTTTTCCAGTTTTTGTCGTATCGCATAGGGCGCTCCTTTCCAAATACGGCGGGGGCCGGCCGTTTTGTGGCCGGCCCCTTTTTTACGGGCCCTTGCCGGGGAGGCTATTTGCCCAGCATTTCCCGGATCATGTTGTAAAATACGGCGATGCCGAGCCCACAGCCAACGGCAATGATGATATAGTCGATAATACCCATAGCAGCGTACTCCTTTCAATCCTGCGCTCGGCGCTCAGGCGGCCGGTCCGGGCTTGTAGCAGATGGCATTGGCCGCAAACATGGTAATGGTGGAGCAGATGATGCCAAACAGGAAATGGCTGATCCCAAGCGGGGAACCCATGGCCCAGTAGCCCAGGGTGGAGGCAACGGCCACCACGATGGTAATCAGGCAGCCCTTGGCGTTCATCTTTTTGCGCCAGAAGAAAAGCCCGCAGAAGATGGGCACCAGCGCCGCACCGGCCGGGGCGCCTACATCCTCCATGATCGAGACGATGGAGGAACCAAAATACCCAACGATCAGGCCCAGTACAGCCACAACGACCATCAGCACCCGCTGGGTGGTGAGCAACTGCCGGTCGTCCATCTTTTTGAACCGTCCGATTACGTCGCGGGATACGGTGATGGAGGTGAGCATAGTAACCGAGGCGGCGGTGCCCATTACGGCGGCCAGCAAGGCAGCCAGCAAAATGGCGCCCAGGAAGGTGCCGGCCAACTGGTCGATCATGGCGGGCAGGATGGAATCCGAGGTGCCTAGGTCGGTAATCAGGGCGCTGCCGATCAGGCCGATAAAGCTGGCAAACAGCAGGTAGGGGATGTAGATCATGAGGGTGGCGGTAAGGGAAGCGCCCTGCGCTTCCTTGGCGCTGCGCGCACCGCAGACCCGCAAAAAGTTTTCGCTGTTCACCATGCCGCTGGTGCCGAAATACAGCCCGGAGGAGATCATGG
>CAJTSP010000157.1:0-2331 GCA_910578965.1 uncultured Oscillospiraceae bacterium | reverse complement strand
GATCATGGCGCCCCAGCCCACAGTGCCGGCAATCTTCATGCGCAGCGGGTCGGCCGTGCGGATGATGTTGGCCATGTTGGCCACGCCGCCCACCTTTACCAGCGAGATGATGGGCAGGATAATCATGACCGACAAAACCATCAGCCCGATGTTGAGCTTATCGGTTTTGGTGGCGGCGGCCATGCCGCCGATGACCGTGTAGACCAGCATGACGGCCATCATGATGACCATTGCCCAAAGCAGCGGCAGCGAGGGGATAAACATGTTGAGGATGGTGCCCAGCGAGCGAATCTGAGAGGCTACCACCGAGAAGGTGCTAAAGATGGCCAGCAGGGCAATGGCATCGGCGCATTTGGGCCCCAGATGCTTGCGGATCAGCTCCGGGATGGTGGTGACATTTTCTTCCCGGATGCGCTTGGCAAACACCACGCTGGCCAGGATCGAGCCGATGCCCACGCCGATGGCCAGGTAAAAGCCTGAGATGCCGTAGGCATAGCACATGCTGGCGCAGCCCAGGGTGGAACCGGCGCCGATCCAGGCGGAGGACATCGAAAAGGTATTGGTCCAGAAGGGGATGTTACGGTCTGCCGTGGCAAACTCGTCGGCCGTTTTGACCTTACGGCCGGCCATAATGCCGATAACCAGGATGGCGGCAATGTACAAAACAGCAATCAGGATTTTTGCCATATAAGTTCATCCTTTCTATGTTGGGCGGGGCGGCGTTTCAAAAAAGCGCCCCGCTAAGGGCCCGGTTACTTTTTGCCCATAAGCTGCCGGATGCCGGCCTCCATGCGGTCCAGGCCTTCGGCCAGTACCTCGCGGCTGGTGGCCAGGCAGATACGCACATGCCCTGCCGAACCGGGCCCAAAGAATTTTGCCCCGCCGGGCACGATCGAGAGCTTATGCTCCCGCGCAAGGTAATCCACCAGCTCCTCTGGCTCAAGGCCCACGCCCGAAACATCCGGAAAGAGCACAAAGGTGGCCTGGGGTTTATAGCAGCTTACGCCGGGCATGGCGTTGAGACGCTTCAGCGCGTAATCGCGGTTGGCGGTGATGTGGGCCATGAACTCATCCACCCAGTAGTAGCATTTTTCCACACAGGCCTGCCCCGCTACCTGCGAGAGGGCCGAGATGCCGCCGATGGTGGTTTCTACCTGGGAGGCCTCCACCACCTTTTCAAACAGGGCCGGGTCCTGGCAGTAGACACAGCCCGCCCGCAGGCCGGCAATGCCAAAACTCTTGGAGAATCCAAAAACGGTCATGGTGCGCCCGTTGCGCTCGTTGCCCAGGTTCAGGATGCTGTTAAACTGGGCGTCCGGGTATACAATGTCCGACCATATCTCGTCGTTCATAATGTAAAAACCGTATTTTTCAGACAGCTTGAGGATGTGGTCCAGATCGCTCAAAGGGTACACCTTGCCCAGGGGGTTGTGCGGGTTGCACAGCCCCAGCATCCTTGTTTTGGGGGTGATGTACTGCTCCAGGTCCGAAAAATCGATGCTGCCGTCCTCCCTAAAGCGCATGGGATACAGGTTGATCTTAGCCCCGGCCGCCTCCATTGAGGTTTTAAAAAGAAAATCCACAGGGTCAAACACCAGCGCCTCGTCTCCGGGCTTGAGCACCGCCTTGGCCACCGCGTCCATACCGCGCGCAGCGCTGTCGATGGGGAGGATCAGCTCGGGGTCAACCTCCTCGTTTTTGCGCTCCTTTACGGCCTTGGCCACTGCCTGTTTAAAGGACGCAAAGCCGCGCTTGGGCGTGTAGGAGTAGTAGCCGCCTTTGATGTACTCGATCAGCGCCTGGCTGATCTCCGGCGCGGGCGGAAAATCCGAGTCGGCTGCCGTGAGGGGGATGACCCCCTCGGGAACCTCGGCCCAGCGCAGGTTGTAAGCCCGCTGGCGGAGCACGTCAAAGTTGATGCTCCTGGTGGAAAAGTCTGCCATGATAGATTCCTCCTTTGTAAAAGTATCTGCGGTGTCGAGGGGGGCAGCCGAAAGGCCCCTTATCCCTCGGCTATGGCCTCGATTTCGCACAGCACCCCCTTGGGCAGGGCCCTGGCCGCAACGCAGCTACGGGCCGGCCTGCCGGTGAAGTACCGGGCGTACACCTCGTTAAAGGCGGCAAAATCCGACATATCGGCTAAAAAGCAGGTGGTTTTAACCACCTTTTCAAACCCGGAGCCGGCTGCGGCCAGGATGGCGCCGACATTTTTACAGCTCTGCTCGGCCTGCGCCCGGATGCCCTCCGGCACCATTCCAGTAGCGGGGTCAACAGGAATCTGGCCCGAGGTAAACACCAGCCCCCCGGCAGCCCACCCCTGGGAATAGGGAC
>CAJTSP010000156.1 GCA_910578965.1 uncultured Oscillospiraceae bacterium | reverse complement strand
GCAGGGGGCCCAAAGGGGGAAAAGCGTTTCGGGCAAGGGCGGCCCGGCTTATCCCGCCGTGCGGCGGAAGGGCCGCTTTTTATCCTCGGGCGGCTTGCAGCCCTTTGAGGCGGCGATGCTGCCGCGCCGGCCGAGCACCTCGGTATTGATGCGGTTTTGCAGCCGGGGAAGCTCAATAAAGTAGGCCGGGGCCAGGTAGAGGCAGGCCGCCGCCCAGGCCGCCGGGTTGGAGAAGGCCGCCCCCAAAATGCCAAAGCGGGGGACCAGCCAAAAGGCCACCAGCGCGCGGGCGGCCATCTCGGCCGCGCCGGCCATCATGGCAAGCGCGCTGCAGCCCAGCCCCTGCAGGGTGTAGCGGAAAACGATCAGGGTCGAGAGCATCAGGTAAAAGGCGCTGTACCAAAACAGCACCACCTGCGCCTGGGCCAGTACGGTTGCTTCGCCTGCATCCATAAACAATAGCAGCACCCACCGCCCCGCCAGCCGGAAAACGGCAAAGGACGCCGCCGAATATGCTGCGCCTACCGCCAGCGAGCAGCGCACCCCCTGGCGCACCCGGTCCAGCCGCAGCGCGCCCAGGTTTTGCCCGGCATAGGTGGCCATGGCGGTGCCGATGCTCTCCAACGGTACGCTCAGCAGCATGCTGGCCTTGCTGGCGGCGGTTACGGCGGCCACCGTCACGCTGCCCAGCCCGTTTACCGCACCCTGCAACACCACCGAGCCGATGGCCGTGATGCTGCACTGCAGGCCCATCGGGACCCCGACGCGGCAGAGCCCGAGCGCATGCCGGGGGGCAAAGCCCCACTCCCCATGCTGCGGCAGGCAGAGCCTGAAGCGGCGCACGAGCACCCAAAGGCTCAAAAGCCCGCTTATTAGCTGGCTGGCCACCGTGGCCAGCGCTGCGCCAAAGACCCCCGCGCCCAGCAAAAGGATCAGCGCAAGGTCCAGCCCGATGTTCAGCACGCTGGAAAGCAGCAAAAAGTAAAGCGGCGTTTTGCTGTCTCCCAGCGCCCGCATCAGCGCGCTGACCATGTTGTACAAAAAAATGGCCGGGATGCCGGCAAACATCATGCCGATGTAGGCCGCGGCATCGTCCAGAATATCCGCCGGCGTCTGCATCAAAAGCAGGATAGGCCGGGTAAAGGCCACGGTGCAAACGGTGAGCAGCAGGCCAAACCCGGCGCAGAGCCATGCCGCCCCCGCCACCGCCCGGCGCAGGCCGGCCTCGTCCCTTGCGCCAAAGGCCCGCGCCATGGGGATGGCAAAGCCGTTGCACAGGCCCATTACAAAGCCCAGCACCAGGTAGTTGAGCGAGCCGGTGGAGCCCACCGCCGCCAGCGCGCCCACCCCTAAGAACCGGCCTACAATTACGGTATCGGCCAGGTTGTAAAATTGCTGGAACAGGCTGCCCAGCGCCAGCGGTACGGCAAAGGCAAGGATCAGCCGCAGCGGGGGGCCGTTTGTCAAATCCTTGGTCATGGCGGTATATCCCTCTTTCCCTCTTGTGCTCCGGGCGCCGCGTCCGCCAAGGGGGACGCAACCCCGGACAGCCACCTATTGTATCCCTTTGTTCCTAAGATTGCAAGAGGTTTTTGTGCCATTTTACTAATTTTTAACCAATGTTTTTGTGCGGAATACACCCAAAAAGAGGGCAACCGCCCTGGTTCGGGGTTTTGAGACGCCCGGCCCCGCGCCAGGCCTCGATACCCCCAAAAAACGCCCGCACCCCAAAGGGGTGCAAGCGCACTCTGCAGCCGGCCTTACCCATCTGCCAGCTCGGCATAGCCCAGCAGGAAATCTGAGCCGTAAGGCTGGTAGCGCACGGCCAGGGGGAAAGCGCTCTCGGGGCTGCCGTCCCCCCAGACCTCTATCAGTTGGGTGAACCGCACCGTCTGGCCGGCCGGCAGCACCCGTTCGGGCGCCAGCAGCGGGGCGGGATCGCCCGGTCGGCGCCAGGCGGAATAGCCGCGCTGGCTTGACTCGTACTCCAGCGCATAGTCGTAAAGGGGGATCATCCGCTCGCCCTCGTTGGTTAGGACAAGTTCCACCTCATAAAAGGCTTTCCGGTCGTCTGCTTGCTCCCCCTCGGGCGGCTGGGCCGGCCGGGCAAGGATCGGCTCGGCGCGCCAGAGCCAGCAGATCGGCTTTTGGGCGTCCTGCTCCAGCACGATGCCCCAGCCGGCAAGGCTTGCCAGCAGCACCGCCGCCATGGCGCAGCACCCTGCCAGCCAGCGGCGGCTTTTTTGCGCCGCGCGGGCGCCCTGCGGGTTATACGAATACTCATGCATCCGTGCCGCCCCCTTCCGTTTTGGCCGGTATAAAGCTGAGCGGGCACCAGGCCGCGCCGCTTACCCGCCGCTCCTCGCCGTAGCCCACGGCCTGCTCAAGGTAGAGGGCGGCATTCTCGGGCGGGGCGGGCAGCACAAAATAGAGCCAGCCCTCGGCGGCCTCTGTGTATTGCAGCTCGTCCTCCTCCAGGGCGTTTTTGGCGAGGGCAGGGTAGAGCTGCCCCAGCGAATAGCGGTCCGCCGCACGGTAAAAGCAACCGCCGCTTTGCAGGTAGAGAAGGTCGCCGCAGCCGCTGCGCCAGCCCCTCTCGCCAAAGCGCAGGCCCACCCGCACAAGGCAGCTTTCTTCAGCAAGGCCGGCGCGATAACCGCTTCCCAGCACCTCGGCCCCGGTGATGGAAACCTCGCGCCCGCCCTGCAAAAAGCCTCCGGACACCTCGTCCGCCACGGGGGAGGCAAAGGCCGCCCGCTCGGGCAGGGTGGCCTGCTGGCGGCGCAGCAGCGCAAAGCCGCCGGCCATTACGCAAAGCCAGAGCAGCGCCAGCGCCAAAAAAGCCGCCGGGCCGCGGCGCGCGCTATGGGCCGTATTTACGGCCTGCCCGGGCCGGCCGTCTGCGTTAGGATGGACGCCTGCGCCGTTTTGCTCCAAAGCGCCCGCACGGCCGGGCCATGCTGTGTCCCCGGCCGGCCCGGGCAGGGCGCAGAACCGCCCGCAGCCGGGGCAGATTCCGTTTTGCTTTTCGTAATCGAACATCCTGCCGCAGCCTTCGCAGCGCATCAGCATGGCGTTTCCCTCCTTCATTGAGCGGCAATTTTATAAAAAACAGATTCGACTATCCCACCTGTAGGGCTCTTGCCGCCGGGCCGGGCTTGGCGGGCCGGCTTTTCAGAAACGGGGCCCGTCCGCTGCCTGTTGCCAGTGCGGTGCGGGCCCCGTTTTACAGGGTCAGGGCTTGATGTTTTTGGGGCTGTAGCGATCCATAGCGCCTTGGTCCAGTGCGTGCGGCTGGCCCTCGCCTATCTCGGCAAGGGCCTGATCCAGCTCCTCCTGCTTCATCTCCGAAAGCGCCGAGGCCCGCAGGTCTTCCAGGGTAACCCCGTCGCCTAAAACCTCCTGCATCTGGCAGACCAGCCGGTTTATACCGGCGTCCACAACCACTACATCGCCGGGCTTTGCGCTCAGCAGGTCGCTTTGCGCCTGCTCGCCGTACTGGGCAAGCTGGCTGGCCGGGGCGAGCAGGCTGCCCACCGCTGCCTCGGCGTTGGCGGCGTCAAAGCCCTGGCCCAGCAGCTCGTAAGCTTTTGGCAGATACTCGGCGGCAAGGGCGGCCATGGGCTCGCCCGCCAAAAGGCCGGCTTTGATCTCGTCGGCGATCTCCTTCATCTGGCTGTCGCCCTCTTCGTCCAGCACGGTATAGGTGGAGTAGTCCAGCAGGGGCAGGGCCAGGTAGCTGCCCCGGGCGTAGTTTTCGTCAATAAAGGCGGTCAGCTCGGTATCGGCCACCGGCTGCTCGCCGTCTTTTCCGTAGACCATCTCCAGCAGCTTGCCGGCCCGGGCGCTGTTCTCCATCCAGAGCCTGAGCGAGGCAAGGCCGATGCCGTTTTGGGCAAATTCCTCCTGCGAGCCGGCCCAAAGGGTCTCGGCATACCCGTCGGCCGAGGCGAGCTCCTCCTCGGTGAGGCTGCCGCCCAGCTCGGCAAAGAGAATCTCCACCGCCGCGTAGTTTTCCACCGCCTTCAGGGTCTCGCGGGACACATAGTCTTGCCCCGAAATATCCTCCCCGTCCACCGTGAGGGCTGCCTTCAAAACATCCTCCTCGGTCGTGAGGCCCTCGGCGCGGCCATACACGTTATACTGCAGCAGCAGATAAAGCCCGGCGGGGATCTCTACATCCCCTATCTTGCCCACCGAGGCGGGCGTCTTAAAGGTGCAGCCGGCCAACAGGGCGGCGAGCAGCAGCGCGGCCAAGGCCAGCGCGGCAAAGCGTTTGTTTTTCATGCTTTCCGTATCCTTTCCCAAAAGGGTTTTGCCCGCCCGCCCCGTCAAGGGCGGGCGGCGGCCTTTTTATTATAAGGCCAACCGGCGGGTTTTGCAATGCCCTGCCTTCTGCGGGGGCGGGCAATTTCCAACCGCAAAGGCCGGCGCAGAGGGTGAGGGGCTGCCCGGACTGTGCAGCGGGGGCCCGGATCAAAGCAGGGCAGGCCAAAGGCCCTGCTTACGCCTGCGGCCCGGCGGGCTGGCGCAGGATGCCCAGCACGGTGCGCAGCGCGTCCAGCGGCTTTTCGCCGGGGGCAAGGTCCACCTGTACGCAGGGGCGGCCGGTGGTTTGCAGCCGCACCCGGCCGGGCAGGGCGGCCAGAAGCGGGCGCAGCCAGCCGGCCCTGAGCGCCTCGGTGTAGAACAAAAGGCTCTGCTGCCGCTGGCCGATCTCGGTGATGCCAGCCGCCGCCGCGGCCACCCGCGCCAGCGAGATGTCCACAAGGCCCGAAACGCTCTCGGGCGGCTCGCCGTACCGGTCGATCAGCTCGTCCAGCACATCCGAGGCGTCCTCGGCGTTGGCAATAGCGGCAATGCGTTTATAGGCTTCGATGCGTCCGGCTGCGGCCGGGATATACCCTTCGGGGATGTAGGCGTCCACCGCGATGTCCACCAGGCACTCGGACTTGTCCGGCACAGCCTCCTCGCCCTTTTCGGCCGCAATGGCCTGGCCCAGCAGCTTGACATAGAGCTCGTAGCCCACCGCCTCCATGTGCCCATGCTGGCTATGGCCCAAAAGGCTGCCTGCGCCCCGGATCTGTAAATCCCGCATCGCAATACGGAAGCCTGAGCCAAAGCTGGTAAATTCCCGTATGGCCGAAAGCCGCTTGGCGGCAACGTCGGTCAGCACCTTGTCCCGCCGGAAGGTAAAGTAAGCGTAGGCCTTGCGGCCCGAGCGGCCTACCCGCCCGCGGATCTGGTAAAGCTGGGCAAGGCCCATCCGGTCGGCGTCTTCAATGATGAGGGTATTGCAGTTGCGCACATCCACCCCGGTCTCGATCAGGGTGGTACAGACCAGTACGTCGATGCCGCCGTCCAGAAGCTGCTGCCATACGGCCGAAAGCTCCTCCTCGGCCATCTGCCCGTGGGCGATGCCCACCCGTGCGCCGGGCGCCATCCGCCCCACCCTGGCCGCGCAGGACGCCAGGCTCTCCACCCGGTTGTGCAGGTAGTACACCTGCCCGCCCCGGGCCAGCTCCTTTTTGATCGCCTCGGCCAGGATGTTCCCGTCGTATTCCAGCACATAGGTCTCGATGGGCTGCCGCTCCATCGGCGGCTCCTCGATCGTGCTCATGTCCCGGATGCCGCTCAGGGCCATGTTGAGGGTGCGGGGGATGGGGGTGGCGGACATCACCAGGACGTTGGCCTCCCCGCCCTTGCCGGAAAGGCGCATCCGCTGGGCCACCCCGAAGCGGTGCTGCTC
>CAJTSP010000155.1 GCA_910578965.1 uncultured Oscillospiraceae bacterium | reverse complement strand
GGGATGCGCCCGACTCCGGCACAGGGCCGGATGCAGACGGGGCCGGCGCGGCGGGGCGGGGCGGGACAAATCGGGCCGGTGCGCCGCAGATCAGGCAGTGGGCTGCCCCTTCAGGCATCTCGCTGCCGCATTGGGTGCAGAACATAACGCCATCCTCCCTTTTTTGCAGCACCTGTTCAGGCGCCCGTTTTTCCTTTTTTATTAATCTGGTTCTATCCCTATCAAAACAATCGGAACCGATGGATTGGAACGGCCCTCACGCACAATATTTGTTAACTCATTCTCATACCATGCAACTCCGCTCGACATTTGAGACATCAGACTATGCATTGGTATAATCTCGATTCCCACATCAATATCGCCGCGATCAAAGAAAAATGTATGCTTTACATGAAGATCGTATTGGACTGAAAAATATTTTCCGAACTGCACCTCAATGGCCACCCTGTCCTTTACAAAATCGACCTGATTGTATGTACCGAACGCCGTGAACCCATTGTCTGTGATTGCCTGCCTTTGGGCGTTCCTATCCCTCATATCCACGGTTTCCCGTGTTGTTTTCAAGTCTTCATTTACAAAATACCTTATGTTGGATTCCTTCCACCCCCTTTTTGAAAACCCATCCTTGAATAAAGCATTCAATTTGCGTGGAGAATAAAGGACCTTCCCCGCCTTTGTCTTTTCTTTGCTGATCTTATCAAATGCTAAAGCGGCATCAACGCTTTCTATGGTCGATCTGATTTCTTCCCATAATGTGTTTTGGTGAACCAGCAAAAACTCCATGCCGTTCAAATGGCTGTATATCTGCCCTATCTTCATTCTGCTCTTCCCCATTCCGCCGGTATCTGAGCCACCTTATCCGTCGGCTTAGGTGTCCAGATTTTTTGGTATATGGGACGCATTGGCAAAGTATCATCCGCAAGTTTTTTGAGCCTTTCCATTCCGATTTCCACATATGCAG
Organism: uncultured Oscillospiraceae bacterium; assembly: GCA_910578965.1. Classification (GTDB taxonomy): domain Bacteria; phylum Bacillota; class Clostridia; order Oscillospirales; family Ruminococcaceae; genus UBA7177. The sequence goes on along the minus strand of CAJTSP010000155.1, from coordinate 4,791 downwards.
ATTCCAACTCTGTACCATATGCCCGACGGTTGTTCTTTAATGCTGCAATCAGGGTCGATCCAACCCCAGAAAAGGGATCATATACCACATCATTTTCATCCGTCAGGGCTAACACGCACCTTTCTGCAAGCTCAACCGGAAATTGACATGGATGATTTACCTTTTCAGGATGATTGTTTTTTACATTTGGGATTTCCCAGATTTGCTTGTCCCAATCATCAAAAAGCCGTTCTAAGGTCATTTCCCAAACGTCCTCAGGGTTCTTTCCTTTTGGATTGCCGCTGATTTGCCCCTTCTTTTCCCCTTTAAAGTAACGCTTTCCCGGATACTTGGAAGGGACTCGCACATCATCAAGATTGAAGGTATATTGATCTGACTTTGTAAACCAGAGAATCGTTTCATATCTGCCACTGAATCTTTTTGAGCAATGAAGGCCGTGCCCAAAATGCCAAATAATCCTATTCCTTAAATGAAGATTCAATTTTTTGAAATGCGGATAAAAATATATATCCAAGGGGTATACTTCGCCGCTTTCCACAAAATTTCCTGTCTGCCAACAAAGGCTGCCATCCTCCCTAAGGACACGCGCAAATTCCTTCAGCATCGGCAGCATCCTGTTAATATAACTATCTATGCTGCTTTTTGTCTCATACTCTTTCCCAATATTATACGGAGGCGAGGTTATGATCAGCTTTATCGAGTTATCCGGCAAACTTTGGCAAAAATCCAATGCATCCCTGCACTCATATCTATAGTGTAAAAGGTTCAAATCAATTCCCTCCCAAACAGACACGTATTCTGTCACCCATTCTATACGGCATCCTGCTTTACTTGTCTGTCTTTTCTCTGCTAAGCAAGCACGCCCACGAAATCCGGGCAAAAAGGTTGTGGAAACTGTTTTGCATTTTTGCCGCTTCTTTGTCCGCTAGGCCGCCGGCCTGTTTATTTTCGAATCTTCAGCCGGTCGGCCAGGCCCGGCTCGGGGGTGATGTAGGCGGTCTCGTACCGCTCGTAAAGCACCATCCCGGGCTTGAGGTCGCCGGTTTTGCGGATGTTGCGCACCTCGGTATAATCTACCGCCACCTTGGCCCCCGCGGCCTGGCTGGAGTGCAGCACCGCCAATTGGGCAGCCTCGTTTTTGGTCGTGTCCGGGATGTCGCGGCCCTCGCTCATCACCACCGTGTGGCTGCCGGGGGCGTTTTTGGTGTGGAACCAGAGATCCTTGCCGCGGGCAGTGTGCAGGGTGAGCTTTTCGTTTTGCAGGTTGTTGCGGCCCACCAGGATCAAAAACCCGTCCGAGGAGCGGTAACGGTAAAAATCGGCCGGCTTCTGCCTTTTATCCCGCACCTTGTAATACTTGAGGTAGCCCTGGCTTTTGAGCTCGGCCCGTATCTCGCCCAGGGCCTGCTCGCCCGGGGCGCTCTCTACCTCGTAGAGCACCGTTTCGAGGTAAGCGATTTCCCGCTCGCCCTCCTCCAAAAGCTTTGCCAGCATCTTTGCTGCCGTCTGCTTTTTCTTGTATTCCTTAAAATATTTTTGGGCGTTGGCACTCGGCGAGAGCCGCAGATCCAGCGGGATGGTCAGTTCCCGGCCGTCGTAATAATTGGTCACCGTAACCGACTGCATCCCCTTTTGGATCGCCCAGAGGTTTGCCTGCAGCAACTCTCCGTACACCCGCAGTCGGCCGCTTTCCTCGCTCTCGGCCAGCTCCTCGCGACGGGCCGCCTGCTTGCGCAGGGCCCGCTCGTGCATATTTTTGACCGCCTTTAAGAGATCCCGGCTCTTTTGGCGCAGCCGCTCGGCACGGTCCTTGCCGGAATAATAGCCCTCCAGCAGCTCGCTGAAGCCGGGATATTCGGTAAGGGTGTAGCCCGCGCCATACTGGGTAAGCGGGGTAAAGCTGAACTCGGCCGGCGCGCCGTCCGGCCCATACACCGCTATCGGCCGGCCTCCCCTTTCGTAATCGGCCCGGATGGCCTGAATGGCTTCTGCCAAGGCCGCGCGCTGTGCGCCGGAAAGCTCGTTGGCCAACAGGCCCGTATCCCCTAAAGCACGCCAAACCGCCTCCCGGCAGACCACCGGCCCCACGCCGGCACAGCTTTTGAGCAGGGCCTGGGCCGGCGGCAGCGGCTTTTCGCAGGCGGCAGCCGCCAGCCCTGCCGCGCTTATCGCAAAAAAGCCCGGCTTTGCGGGCTTGGGCGGCAGGGTATAGCGCAGGCCGGGCAGCAACTGGCGAATGGCCGAGTCCTCAAAATCTACCCGCTTGAGGGCGTCGATGATCTTCCCGTTTTGGATGAGCACGAGGTTGGAGTACCGGCCCATCAGCTCGGCCGCAAGGGTGTTCTGCACAAGGTCGCCCATCTCGTTGACGCACTGGAATTTGAAAAACAGGATGCGGTCGCCCGGTTCGGCCTCCACCTCCAGCAGCCGGCCGCCCGCAAGATGCTTGCGCAGCAGCATACAGAAGCTGGGCGGCGCGGGCGGGTTTTCGAAGCTCTCGGCGGTCAGGCAGGCACGGGCCGAGCCGCTGCGGGCCGAGAGCAGCAGCCGGAAGGTTTCGGTGCGGGTGCGCAGAGTAAGCACCACCTCGTCCCGGGTAGGCTCATAAATTTTGTCGATCCTGGCATCCAGCAATGTTTTGCGGAGCTGCACGCCGGCAAGGGCCAGGGTCGCGGCGTCCAATGCCATGGGGGTCACCTCCCTTTTTGCGGATAGCCGCCGGGCAGGGCCGCGGCGCGCCCAAACGGATGGCCCGGCCAGCGCCAAAGGGCCCGGTGCAAACGCGGCGCCGTACCGCAAAAGCGGGGTACGGCGCCGGGCGGATATCCTTATAAATAGGTAAAGGGGTCGCGGCTGCGGCGGCTGCCCAGCACCCGCACCCCGTTAAAGCGGCGGGCGATCTTGTCGGCCAGCACCGCCACCACCGGGAACTCGGTGGCAAAATGCCCAGCCACCACCAGCGAAAGCCCCATCCGCTTGGCGTCGATGGCGGCATGATGGCTGGCCTCGCCGGTAAGCAGGGCGTCCGCCCCGGCCGCGGCGGCCGCCTCCAGCAGGCTGCCGCCCGAGCCGCCCACCACCGCAAGGGTGCTGACCGGCCTGCCCGCGTCCACAAGCTTGACATGCGCGCCCAGGGTCTCCTGGCAGGCAAGGCCGAGCTGCTGCGCGCCGGAGGGGCGGGTAAGCCGGCCCACCCGGCCCAGGCCCCCAAAGGGCTTGGCGTCCGCCACCCCAAACAGCTTGCAGAGGATGTCGTTGACCCCGCCCTCGGCCGCGTCGAGATTTGTGTGCATGCAGATGCCCGAGATGTTCTTTTTAATCATGCGGTAGGGCACGTCCCGCCGGCTAAGCTGGCGCAGCGGCGAAAAGATCACCGGATGATGGGATACGATAAGCTGACAGCCCTGGTACTCGGCCTCAGCCACCACCTCCTCGGTGATGTCCAGCGCCACTAAGATGCTGGTGACGTCGCCGCCGCAGTCTACCAGGGCGCCCACATTGTCCCAGTCCTCGGCCAGCGAGGCCGGCGCGATCTGCTGCAAATATTGCAGCACGTCTTCCACTTTTACCATGCGCTGTAACATCCCTCCGTTTGCTGTGCGGGCAGCGGCTCCTCGGGCTGCGCCTTGCCCTGCAGCACCGCGCAAAGCGCGTCCCTGCGCGGCCCGGGCCGCAGCCCCCGGCAGATTTTTCCGAGCTTGGCAAGCTCCTGCCCGCGGTAGCCCTCGGCCCCGGGATGGGCTCCCGTGCGGCCCAGCACGCAGAAAGCGGCGCCGGGCAGGGTCGGCCTGCCGGTGTACTCGGCCGCCATTACGGCGTACCAGCGGCCGGACGCGCGCACCGGCAGATCCTCCACGAGGGCAAAGCCGCGGCGGCAGAGCCAGGCCCGCAGCCGCCCGTGCCGGGTAGCGGGCACAAGCACCAGGCGTAGCCCCGGGCTTTGTACCCAGGCGCCGGCCTCGAGAATCTGCCGGATGGTATCGGCGCTCATGCCGGCCAAAATGAGATCCTGTGCCTCGCCGGCGGCCAGGGGCGCAAGCCCGCCGCCCAGGCGAAGCTCCACCCTGTCCAGGCAGCCGGCCGCTTCACAGGTGGCGCGGGCGGCCGCCAGCGGGCCTGGGCGCAGGTCGGTGCCGATGACCCCGGCCAGGTCCCCCCGCAAAGCCAAAAAGGCGGTAAGCTTGCCGTGGTCGCAGCCGATGTCCGCCGCGGTGCCGCCGGCGCGCACCAGCGAGGCAGCAGCCCGCAGACGGGCGTCCAGGCGCGGCGCACGCTCAGCCGGCAAAGTGAGCGTTGAGCTTTTCCACCAAGGCGTTTACGTCGGTGCCATGCACTGCACACGCCTGCTCAATGGTCTCGCCGCGGGAGGCCGGGCAGCCCAGGCAGTGCATGCCGATCTCAAGAAAATAGGGCGCGGTCTCGCGGTCCATATCCAGAATATCGCCGATGATGGTGTCTTTGGTGATGGTCATCACAAATTCCTCGTTTCCTACTTGATTTTTTTGCCCGCGCGGCGCGCGGGGCAAAGGGCTTGGGGGCCGCAGCGCGCAAGGCCGGCTTTTTCTGCGGCCTTTCCGGGGTCCGGTTCCAGGGCGGGCGCCCATTCTGCCCGCGCCCTCCGTTCTTAAGGCGCGCGGTAGTTCCCAATCTTTATTACTATACCCCAAACCGGCCTGTTTGACAAGGCGGCTGCCGCGGTTTTGCCGCATTGCGGCGAAAAAACACCCACTTGTACCCGATTTTTGTTGACATGCTGTTACATTCCGGTTACAATATTATTTGGTATAGTAT
>CAJTSP010000154.1 GCA_910578965.1 uncultured Oscillospiraceae bacterium | reverse complement strand
ATTTGGATTCTTTGTATTCTTATCTCACCGCCGCTAAGCGCGACGTCTTTTATCCATCCGCCGGCGGTGTAAAACACGCCTGCACCGCTGCGGGCAGGTCACTGTACTGCACCTCTGCCCACTCGATCACGCCGCGTACCGGCGATACCGTCAGGCAGAGGAACGCGCCCTCCCGTAGCTGCCGGTTGGCGCCAAATCGGATTTCCTTCTGCCGGCCGTTTTTGTCACACGCTGAAAGGGTATAGTAATACGGCATGCCCCCGGTAAGGTCAATCACGCCGCCGCGCGGCCCGCCTTGCTCAATATGGGTGTTGTCGATCTGCACATAATATTCCTTGCTGCCCGCCTGAGGGAAAAGCCACAGGCAGATACACGCGGCCGCAAACAGCACCGCCGCGGCCGCAAGAAACCAGATAAGCGGTTTTTTCATCATCCTGCCCTCCCTGCATCTCATTTTTGGGGGAAGCTGCCGGCCTCAGCCCCGGTTTGCCTCGCCCACAATGCGGTAGTAGGTACGGGCCGTGACAAGATACACCAGAGCGTAGATCACCGCAAATACCCCCGCGCAGACCAGGGTGCAGGCAAGGAAGAGCCCCACATTGTACAGGCTGAAGATCCGCAGCATCCGGCTGACGGTTGGGAAAGCAAAGGCCAGGTGCACAAAGGCGGTGCCCAGCGGCAAAAAGAACATGGTAAGCACCTGGGCGCGCACCGCGTCCCACACCTCCTGCCGGCTCATGCCCACCTGCTGCATAATGGCAAAGCGGCGGCGGTCCTCGTATCCTTCTGACACCTGCTTGTAGTAGATGATCAGCACGGTGGCCATCAAAAACAGGCTGCCCAAAAAGATGCCCAAAAAGAAGAACCCACCAAACAAGGCAAGGCTGCCCTCCACATAGTCGTCCCGGCAGCCCACGTTCATCCGGCCGAGCAGATTGGTATCTACAAGCTCTGCCTGCAGGCTGTTGTACAGCTCCAGCCGGCGGACGGGGGCCTCCAGCGCCACATCAAACAGATACCGGTTTACAATGTCCGACGCGTGCTCGCCATAGGCGGCCTTCTGTGCGTCGTTGATGGCCTGCATCGTTTCAAGGTCCGGCAGCACCACCGCGATACGCTGCACCACCGAGATGTCCGCCTCGCCCGCCACCATGTCGTTGAGGGTCAAGCCGCCCGGCAGGATGCCCTCCGGGTGCACCACCTGCCAGGTCCTGCCGCCCAGGGTAAAAGTATCGCCGATGGGACCGTTCAGCTCGCCCTGGATCAGCACCTGATCCGGCCCAAGGGTAAGGGGTATCTCCTGCCCGGTAATACTTTCCAGCTCATCGGCAAGGAAAAACGCCAGAATCCCGACATTATCAAGGTTGACCTCGGTTTTCACGCCGGTAGAAAAGCTGTCCCCCTCGCGCAGGGCGCTTATCTTGAGCTGGTGATACCGCTGCACATTCTGCGGCGCAAGGCCGTAGCGGTCCAGCACCCGGTCCACCTTTTGAATAACCTCGGCGGCTTTCGCGTCGCTGTAGGCAACCGAAAACATCCGGGGATAGAGCGAACGGTTGACATCGTTCATGCCGATATACAGCGCCACGGTGGTGGACACGGTAACCAGTACCATGGTGGAAAGGATGCAGATGTTGGAAAGCCCGTTCGCGTTCTGCCGCATCCGGTACAAAAGGCCGGACACCGAGATGAAATGGTTGGGCTTATAGTAATACCCTTTGCGGCTTCGCATAAATTTAAGCACCGCCGTGCTGCCGGCCATAAACAGGCAGAAGGTGCCCAAAATCACCAGCAGCACCGCCACAAAAAACAGCAGCATGGCGTTGATGGGGCTTTGCACCAGCAGCGAGATGGCGTAGCCGCCGCTCAGGGCGGCCAGCCCAACAAGCACCAGCGGCCAGCGAGTTTTGGGCTCCCGCTCGGCCACCTGGCCGCCGCGCAAAAGCTCCACGGGGTTGGCAAAATGCACCTGCCGCAGGTTGTTGAGCAGCACGGCCAAAAACACCGCCCCAAACACCGCTGCGATCGAGAGGGCCACGCCGCTGTTAAGCTCAAACGAAAACTGCGGCCCGGCCCCCACAAGGCGCAGCAGGATCAAAAACATCAGTTGGCTTAAAAGCGCCCCGCCCAAAAGCCCCGCCGTGATGCTGATGGCGGCCGAAAACAGGGTCTCGTAAAACTGGATGCGGCCAAGATGCCGCTTTTCCATGCCTAAAATAATCAGCAGCCCAAACTCTTTTTTGCGCTGGCGCACCAAAAAGCCGTTGATGTAAAACAGCAGCACCGCGCCAAAAATGCAGGCGATGATGGTGCCAAGGGCGAGCATCAGGGCCAGGATCGCCCCGCCCGGCAGCTCGTAGACCCGGCTGTTGAGGGTAAGCGAGCCCAGGATAAAGCAGAACATCACGGTGGCGCTGCTGGCGATGAGATAAGGCAGGTAGAGCCGCCCGTTCTTTTTGAGGTTGGAGGCTGCCAGCCGCAGATACAAGCATTTACCCATTGCGCCCACCGCCCGTCATCATGGTGGTCAGCGCATCTGAGATGGCGCTGTAAAAGGCGTTGCCGCTCATGCCGCCGCGGTAGATCTGGTGGTAGACCTCGCCGTCCCGCAAAAAGAGCACCCGGCCGGCGTGGCTGGCCGCCTTGACGCTGTGGGTGACCATAAGCACCGTCTGGCCCTCCCGGTTGATCTCCTCAAACAGGGCCAGCAGCTCGTCGGTGGATTTGGAATCCAGCGCGCCGGTGGGCTCGTCGGCCAGCACCAATTGCGGGCTTGTGATGAGGGCGCGGGCCACCGCCGCCCGCTGCTTTTGCCCGCCGGACACCTCGTAGGGGTATTTGTCCAAAAGGTCCTGGATGCCCAGCCGCATGGCGATGGGCACCAGCCGGCGGCGCATCTCGGCATAGGGCTGGTTTGCCAGCACCAGCGGCAGAAAGATGTTATCCTGTAAGCTTAGGTTGTCCAACAGGTTAAAGTCCTGAAAAACAAAACCCAGGTTGTCCCGCCGGAAGGCGGAAAGCGAGCTTTCGCGGATGGAAAAAATATCCTGGCCGCCCAGCAGCACCTGCCCGCTGGTGGGTTTGTCCAGCGCGGCTAAGATATTGAGCAGGGTGGTTTTGCCGCTGCCAGACTCCCCCATGATGGCAAGGTACTCCCCCGTTTCCACCGAAAAGGAGACGTTGGCCAGCGCCTGCACCTTGTTGGTGCCAAAGCGCCCGGCGTAAATTTTTTTGATGTTGCGTGCTTGTAGAATCACAAAAAGGCCCCCTCCCGCCGCTGCGCACCGCGCATTTTATGCGCCGGATAACCGCTTGCCCGCGGCCGCAGCGCCGCGTGTTTTTTTACGCCGGGCCCCGCACTGCAACACAGCGCGCCCCGGCTACAAACCTATCATAGCAGGCCGGGGCCCCCGCCCGCCATGGCGCGGGCTTACAAAAAAGCCCGGCGGCCTTACAGTTTTGTAAGGAGCCCTGCCGGGAGCCGCCGCGCATCCGGTTTGCGCTGTTTTGCGCCGCCTTTTTGGCTGCCGAAGGCCGGGCCGGGCTGTTTTGCGTCAGCCCGACCCTTGCTTTGTTTATTCGCGGGTGTCCAGGCTGCGGAAAAGCCCAATGGCCGCGGTGGTGCCCCTGCCGGGGGCCGACTCGATCCGAAAGCCGTGCCCCAGCTTTTGCAGCACCTGGCGGCAGAGATACAGCCCAATGCCGGTGGCCTTTTTGTCGGTACGGCCATTGTAGCCGGTAAAGCCCTTTTCGCCCACCCGGGGCAGGTCCTCGGGGGTAATGCCGATACCGGTGTCCCGTATCAGCAGCTCGTCCCCCTCCACCAGCAGGCTTACGCTACCTTTTGGAGTGTATTTAATTGCGTTGGACAGTAGCTGCTCTACCACAAACAGCAGCCATTTTTCATCGGTAAGCACCGTGCGGCCCACCGGCTCGTACACAAGGGCCAGTTTTTTGCGGATAAACAGCCTTGCATATTTGCGCACAGCCTGCCGCAAAATCCCGTCGAGGTCATAGGAGCGCAGCACAAAATCGTTGCCCTCGCTGCCCAGGCGCAGGTAAGAGAGCACCATGCCCACATATTCCTCTATTTGAAACAACTGTTCGGAAATTTCGGCCGCATCGGGCGGCCGGTCCCCCTGCAAAAGCAGGCTCATGGCCGCGATGGGGGTTTTGATCTGGTGCGCCCAAAGGGTAAAGTAATCCACCAGCTCGCTTTGCGCCTCGTCCGCCGCCAGCACCGCGCTGGCTTTTTCGGCGCTCAATACCCCAAGCAGCCGCTGGTAATCCTGCTCAAGCTGGCTGTCGGCCGGGGGCAGCCCGTCCAGCGTAACGCCAATGCTGTGCTGCGCCTGCTGCAATTTTTGGTGCTTGGCGCGGTAATGAAGGCTGCCCAGCACCCCATACCCCGCCAGCAGCGCCGCGCAAAGCAGCGCCGCATACCCCACCGCCTGCACCGGCAGGCCGTACAGGGCAAAAACAAGCGCAAAAATTGCGCCGCAGCCCGCCAAAAGCCACCAGCGCAGCGCCCGGTCCTTCCAGTAAAAAAGCATCGGCCATCCTCCCCTTTTTGGCGGCGAGCCGGCAAAAGCGGCACTGCCAGAAAAACTCCGGCCGGCATTTCCGGCCGTTCCGGGGCCGCCGGCCTAAAAAAAGCCGGCTTATAGGCCCCTTGGCTCCCTGCTTTTACAAAATGGCAGCCGGGAACCCGGTCACTCCACCTGGTAACCCATCCCCTTTTTGGTACGGATCATCCCATCCAGCCCAATGCCCTCTAATTTTTTACGCAGCCGGGCAACATTGACAGTAAGGGTATTGTCATCGATGTAGCAGTCGGTCGCCCAAAGGCCGGCCATCAGGGTATCCCGGCTCACTACCTTGCCCTTGGCCTCAAACAGCACCTTTAAGATGCGCAGCTCGTTTTTGGTCAGTTCCAGGCTTTTGCCCCTCCAGCTCAGGTTGCCCGAGCCAAGGTCCAGCACCGCTTCCCCGCGCTGCAAAAGGTCGGCCGGACCGCCAAAATCGTAAGCGCGGCGCAGCAAAGCCTGTATCTTGGCCGCCAGCACCCCCAAATCAAAGGGCTTGGCCAAAAAATCATCGCCTCCCATGTTTACCGCCATAACAATGTTCATATTATCCGCCGCGCTGGACAAAAACAAGATCGGCACCTGTGAAACGGCCCGAATCTGGGCGCACCAATAATAGCCGCTGTAAAAAGGCAGGGTAATGTCCATCAAAACAAGATGGGGCGCGGCAGCAGCAAAGGCGGCGGTCACATCCCTAAAATCCTCCGCAGCCTGCACCTCAAAGCCCTGCGCTCGCAGGTATGCCGCAATTTCCCGCGAAATGGTGAGGTCGTCCTCCACCAAAAAAATCTTGTACATCGCCCGTCCTCCCTTTTTCTTTGGGCTTGGCCTCCCAAGCCAGTCCAAGGCCGGCCTTTTCCTCTATTTTAGGCAAAACACGGCAGCTACAAGGCAAGCGTCTCTTCAAGGGAATCTAAAAACAGTTTACCCGGCCGCTTTTCGCTTGAAGCCTGTCCCCCCAAAAGCACAAGCCCCCAAAACACCGCAAATGCCCCTATGGATAAAAACGAGCAGGCCCCAAAAAACCTTTCGGAGCCTGCTGTTTTTCGCCTTGGGCCCTTAAACCCGGCACCCGCCTATCCATTGGGGGCATCGGTTTTGTGCCCGGCTGCTGCTTGCTTGCCCTGCTTTATGCAGGCTAGCCGGTTACTTTTCCTGCTCGGGGCTAAGCACGGGGGCGGCCTGCGGCTTTTCCATCTGTGGGGCGGCCGGCTTGGCAGGAGC
>CAJTSP010000153.1 GCA_910578965.1 uncultured Oscillospiraceae bacterium | reverse complement strand
GGGCTGGGGCTGCCCGAGCGGTTGGCCGAGGGGGCGGCCAGCGGCCGGCCGCAGGCGGCGATCACCGCCCGTGCCGCCGGGTGGCTGGGCATCCGCACCGCTACCGTATCCAGCCCGGCGCATACCTCGTCTGCCACCGCCGGCCCGCGGGGCAGGATGATCGTGAGCGGCCCGGGCCAAAATGCCGCGGCCAGCGCCTGTACCTGCCCGGCAAGCGGGGCGGACAGGGGGGCGGCAAGGCCGCTCAGCATGGAAAGGGCGCCGATGTGGGCGATCAGCGGGTTGTCCTGCGGGCGGCCCTTGGCGGCAAAAATTTTGTTTACCGCTGCGCCGTTTTGGGCGTCGGCCGCAATGCCGTATACGGTTTCGGTGGGGATGGCGGCAATATCCCCGCCCTGCAAAAGCCGGCCTGCCAGCCGGATAGCCTCGGGGGAGGCCGGCATCATGAGTGTCTGCATGGCGTATCTATCCTTCTTCCCCGGCAGCCCGCAGCTTTTCGGCCTGGTCTGCCGTAACGAGGGTGTCCAGCACCTCGTCCAGCCCGCCGTTCATAATGCTGCCAAGCTTATAGAGGGTAAGCCCTACCCGGTGGTCGGTCAGGCGGCCCTGCGGGAAATTGTAGGTACGGATGCGCTCGCTGCGGTCGCCCGTGCCTACCTGGCTGCGGCGGGCGGCGTCGATCTCGTTTTTTTGCGCCGCCTGCTTTTGGGCCAGCAGGCGGCTGCGCAGTACCTTGAGCGCCTTATCCTTGTTTTTGTACTGGCTGCGTTCGTCCTGGCATTCCACCACCATGCCGGTGGGCAGGTGGGTTACCCGGATGGCGCTGGAGGTTTTGTTGATGTGCTGCCCCCCCGCGCCGGAGGAGCGAAAGGTGTCGATCTTTACCTCCGAGAGGTCCAACTGCAGGTCTACCTCTTGGGCTTCGGGCATTACCGCCACCGTTACAGTAGAGGTGTGTACCCGCCCCTGGGTCTCGGTTTCGGGCACCCGCTGTACCCGGTGCACCCCGCTCTCAAACTTTAAGCGGCTGTACGCCCCCTGCCCCTCTACCAAAAAGCTGATTTCCTTCATGCCGCCCAGCTCGGTCTCGCTGCAACCCAGCACCTCGCAGCGCCAGCCCTGCCGCTCGGCGTACATGGCATACATCCGCCACAAGCTGTGGGCGAACAGGGCGGCCTCCTCGCCGCCTGCGCCGGCGCGTATCTCAATAATGATATTTTTGCCGTCGTTTTCGTCCCGCGGCAGCAGCAGAATTTTCAACTGCCGGCCCAGTTCCTCCAGCTTTTGCCTGTTTTCGCAAAACTCCTGCTGTACCATTTCCTTGAAATCCGGCTCCAGCCCGCCGTCTTCCAGCAGGGCCCTGGCCTCCTTGCAGGCAGCCTCGGCTTTGCGGTAGGCGCTGTAGGCGTCCACCACGGGCGTCAGGGCCTTATATTCCTTCATCAGGGCCGGATACCGGGCCGGGTCGGCCAGCACGGCCGGGTCCTGTAGCTGGTAGCTAACCTCGTCCAGCCGCCTTGCAACATCGCGCAAACGTTCAAACATGGCAATCTCCCGTGCCTGTGGCCTTATGCGTCCTTCACCGGCCGCAGCACCTTTTTGATGTTCTTTTCGATCTTGGCGCGGGGCAAAAAGATCTCCCGCCCGCAGCCGGTGCACCGGATACGGAAATCCATGCCCACCCGCAGCACCGCAAAGGTGTTTGCCCCGCAGGGGTGGTTTTTTTTGGTCAGGATGGTATCGCCCACCTGTACGTCCATGCGCCGTGCTCCTTTGCTTTTGTATGCCGCCGCCGCAAACAGGGCGGCGCGCCCTCTATTATATACTATACGGCTGGTTTTGCAAATAATATCTGCCTTGCCAAACGCATATATTTTTGCAGGACGGAGCTGCCGCCGGCCGGCAGGCCCGGACGGGCCGCCCCCCAAAGGAAAGGATGAGCGAGATGTTTGAGTATCCTGCAGAAGAGCTCTGCCGCCCTGCCGGGCTTTTAAGCCGCGAGGCGCTGCGCGCCGCCGCCCAGAGCGGCGAGATTTTGCAAAGCACGGCCCTTGCCTTTGACACCCGCCGCCAGTTGCATTTTTCGCTGGGCGGGCTGCCGGCGGTGATGCCCTATGAGGAATGCGCGCTGGGGGCGGAAAAGGGGGAGGTGCGGGACATCGCCATCCTTACAAGGGTGGGCAGGCCAACCTGCTTTGTGGTGCAGCAGGCCGGCGCCGACGGGGCCGGGCCGGTATTGCTTTCCCGCCGGGCTGCCCAGCGGCGCTGCCGGGACGAATATCTCGACCGGCTGGCCCCCGGTACGATCATCCGGTGCGTGGTAACCCACATCGAGCCCTTTGGGGCGTTTTGTGACGTGGGCTGCGGCATTAGCGCGCTTTTGCCCATCGACTGCCTCTCGGTATCCCGCATCCAAAGCCCGGCAGACCGGGTGTCGGTGGGGCAGCGGCTGCTCTGCGCGGTAAAAAGCCGGGATGAGCAGGGCAGGCTGGTACTGACCCTGCGGGAGCTGCTGGGTACCTGGAGCGAAAACGCGGCCCGGTTTTCGCCCGGCGATACGGTGGTGGGCATTGTGCGCAGCGTAGAGGAATACGGGGTGTTTATCGAGATTGCACCCAATCTCGCCGGCCTTGCCGAGGCCGGCGAGGGGCTGCGGCCGGGCCAGGCGGTGAGCGTCTACATCAAGAACATCCTGCCCGAAAAGATGAAGATCAAGCTGGTGATCGTAAACCGGGCGTTGGCCGCGCCGCTGCGGTTTGAACCGCAGTATTTCGTCACCGAGGGCCGGCTGCACCGTTGGGTTTACTCTACCCCAGGCAGCCGCAAGCAGATCGAGACCGTGTTTGCCTGAAGCCCCGCCCCCTCGCAGATAGCCGTCCGGCGGCCCCTTGCAATTGGGGCCGCCGGCTCGTATAATGGTAGCGGGAACAGCCGGGCGGGATACAGTCCCCCTGCCCCGCGCTGCCGGCCGGCATACGCTTTCTGTGCCCTTCCGGAGGCCCGCCAAACCCAGAAAAGGACGTGAAGCAATGCCCGGAGATGCCTTTACCGCCGGGGTTAAGCCGGGCGGGCTTACCAGCGGGGCCGAAATCCGCATCCTGCTGTGTTATCTTATCCGCACGGCCGGCCCGGTTCAGCGCGATACCCTGGAGGATGCGCTGATGGAAGAGGAGCTGGTCAACTACTTTGAGCTGTGCGCGGCGCTGAAGGCCCTGCCGGAGCTGGGGCTTGCGGCCCATAAGCCACAGGAGGGCGGCTACAGAATCACCCCTAAGGGGGCCGAGGTGGCCGACGCTTTGGGATACGACCTGCCCCGCAGCGTGCGCGAGAGCGCGGCCCGGGCCGTAGTGCGCCTGCAAAGCTGGCGGCGCAAGGCCGCCCAGCACAAGGCGGAGGTGCAAGCGACGCCGGAGGGCTTTGCGGTGGACTGTTCCATTGCCGATATGGGCGGCGAGGTGCTCCGCCTGCGGCTGGCCATGCCCGACCGGCTCAGCGCCGAGGCCGCCCGAAAAGGCTTTGTCGAAAACGGCAGCGAGGTTTACCGCTTGCTGCTTGCCTGCCTGACCGATGAGGCGCAGGAGGGGTAGGGGCCTGCGGCAAAAGCCCCGGCGGGCTGAAAAAAGGCTCCCTCCCGCAATCCAACAAACAGCGGCTCTATCCCCGGGCAATGCTTTGGGGGAAAGGGCCGCTTGTTTGTTTTAATTTGAAGCCCGCCCTGCCCGCCGCCCGCGCGTTGGAAGCGGCCTGCCCTTTCCGGGAGGGGATGCGGGGTCGTGTCCCGGCAAGGCAGGGCAGGAAGGGCTACCCCTCCAGCGAGACAGCCGGCATGGCCGCGGGAGCGGCCTCCAGCGCCGGGGTGGGGGTGGTGATGGCCTGCTGGGCAAGATAGCGCTGCGCCACAGCATCGGCCGAAACCGGGCCGACGCCTGCCCGCTCGGCCGCAAGCTGCTGCTCCTGGCGCTGGCGGGCCAGATGGGCCTGCTGGATGCCATCCGTCACCGCGCCGCTTACATAGCTGTTTTCGCGCAGCCGGCGCAGGGTTTTGCTGCGGCGCAACTGGTATTTCAGCCGGGCGGCCTTTTTGCGGTCGCGCTGGCGCTCGGCCTTGGCCTGCCGTTTTTCCATCAGGCGCTCGTCTTCCAGCTCCCGCTTCTTGCGGCCTGCGCGGGTGATGGCGCTCTCGAGCTGGCGCACTGCGGCCTGGATACGCTGGGTGTCGCCGCCCCCCTGCCGCAGGGCGGTTTTGCATTGGGCCAGTTGGCGGCGGGCGTAGCTGGCGGCGGCGCTCACATCGGTTTGGCTGCGCGCGCGGGATAGGCGGGCATAGGCCTCCACCGCCGCAAGGCTGTACCGGCTGTTGTTTTTGGGCAGCTCAAACTGCTTGCGGATTTTTTCGGCCTGTTCCTTTGCCTGCTTCATCATTTCGGCCAGGGTTTTCACCTCGTCGTCCCGCTCGGAAAGCTTTGCAAGCAGGGCCTCCTGCGTTTGCCGGGCCTGGTTTTGCGCGCTTTCCAATGCCTGGGCAAGGCCCTGCGTCCCGCCGGGCTGGCCGCAGGCCTGCGCGGCGTCTTCCTGTGTTTTGGCGAGGCTTAGCTGCACCTGCTGCGCCGCCTGCTGGGCCAGCAGCTCCCCGGCGTCCGGCATACGGCCCACGGCGCTTTCCGGCGCGGTGTTTGGCCCGGCCGCAGCGGGCGGGGCTTTTGGAGCCGCCGCTTCGGCCAAGGGGCCAAGGGAGCCCTGCCACGGCGAAGCAAAGCCCCCTGCGGGCGAAATCGTGTTTGCCATTGCAAAACACCTCCTTTTTGGGTCTTATGGCCCGCGCCCATCCTACCGGAGCGGGGCGCGGGCGCTTTGTTGCTTATTAAAGGGTTTTCGCTCTGCCTTGGTTGTTTTGCAAAGGGCCTTTGAGGGCCTATCGGTTGTGGCGCACAAAATCGCTCAGCTCGTCCGGCCCGCTCAGGCCCAGCGCAAACGCCTTGGCGCGCAGCGCGGCATAGAGCTCGGCATAGGTGGCCTGGCAGTAGGGCTGTACAAAATATCCGCCCAGCCCCGAAAAAAGGCCCAGGGTCACAAAGCTGGCAGCCAGCGCCGCAACCAGCAGCCAGCCAAAGAACGAGAGCTCAAGCACAAAAATATTCCACTTTTCCCCCTCGGTCATGGCGGCGCTCAGCTCCCGTGCCCGCTGAGGGGGCATGTAGGGGTTTTCGGCCAGGAGATAAGGCACCATAAAATACTGGCAGCTTTTGTAAATGCCCGGAAAAACAAATAAAAGCGACCAGCCAAAAATACGCAGGTTGGTAAACAGCATGCCTTTTACCACATTGAGGTACGGCCCGCGGAATACCGAAAAGATCGTTTCGAACGGGCTGTAGCCAAACCGGTTTTCCATCATATAGCGGCTGATGCCCACCGAGAGCGGCCCCGCAACAAACACCGCAAAGCAGAGCCCTATGGCCAGGGCCAGCGTGGCAGCCAGCAGCAAGAACGGCAGGGCAAGCCAGGCGAATACCGAATGGCCGAGGTCAAAATGCCAGCCCCACCCATAGTGGGCCGAAATACCCCTGCCGCTGCCTGCATCCATAAAAAAGTCCAGGCGCAGGCCGTTCAGGCCCCCCAGCAGCGAAACCGCAAGGCAGGCCAGAAAACACGCCCAGTACCGCCCGCGCAAAGCGTTTTTGGCGTTCGCTTTCAAAAGGCCGCGGGTCCACATATGGCAGCAACTCCCTCCAGGCGGCAAGCCCACCTTATATAATATATTGTTTTTATTGTACCCCTTTGCCTCGCCATGCGCAAGAGGCAGGGAGGCGCCAAACCGAAAAATGCAAAAAATGGGGGATTTTTCCGCCGACACTCTGCCTTGCATACTTGATTT
>CAJTSP010000152.1 GCA_910578965.1 uncultured Oscillospiraceae bacterium | reverse complement strand
GTCCCCCTGCCCCGCCCGCTCCGCTTTTTATTGGTAGCGGGCAATGTAGATTGCCGCCGCATTCAGATCGCGTTCGCCGGCCCATTCCCCGCAAACGATCAGGGTATCATACTGCTGAATGTCCGAAACAGACGCATCCACAAGGTTTTTCTCGCCCGTTGCCACGTTGAACTCCGCAATCTGGACAACGCACCCCTCCTGATAATGGACCGTGATGTTTTTCTCCGGGTCCTCATAGCCGGGCGCGGCCCCATAGGCCACCTGGTCGTCGTTGGCGTCCGTTTCTATCGGTGAGAGGACGCAGAAGCCATCGGATAGTTCCACCACATTCCCCCGCACCTCCACATCGGAGCCTTCGGGGGCGCCGGCTCCGCCGGACGCCGGGATATTTGCGCCGGATGCCGGGCTGCCCGCGCCGCCGCCAGCAGGGCCAGACGCCGCCGGGGCGCTTGGGCCGGAAGGGGCCGGGTTGGCGCCGCAGGCCGCGAGGGCCAGCACACACACCGCCGACAGGAGGATTTGGGTGATTTTTTTGCTTTTCATGGGGGTCAACTGCCTTTCTACATAAAAGTCTGAGCCTGGCATTCCTTTTATGGAATCAAAGGCTCCACAGCCCATTATAGAAAACGATCCTCTAAAAAACCTGAAAGGCATCGCGCGGTTTCCCGCTCGCAGGGGGAGTGTCCAAACCGGAGAAGATGTCCGCCGGCCGGGTGCGTGGGAGCAGTCTCTCAGGCAACAGGACCCCTACCCCGAAAGCCTTTCGAGACTCTCCCCCGCGCCCGGCCTGGGCCGGCATAAACCCTTGCAGTGGACTCTCCCCACACAGGTTGCCCCTTGCGCAAAACCGCAAACTGTATTATAATACCCAGCAAAGACAAAGGCGTCTTTTAGGCGTGGGCCGCTTGGCCTGCGCTTAAAAGGCGCCTTTTTTGCCGCTTTGTTTGCCCGGCCCGGGGCCATGGGCCGGGCAGGGGCGGCCAGGGAGGAAGGGAAAGCCATGAACCAGTTTGCAGCAAACCGGCCCGCCGGGCTGTACGACCCGCGTTTTGAGCACGACGCCTGCGGCATCGGCGCGGTGGTGGACATCCGCGGCCGCAAGAGCCACCGCACGGTGGACGACGCTTTGCGCATTGTGGAACACCTTGAACACCGCGCCGGCAAGGACGCCGAGGGCCGCACCGGCGACGGGGTGGGCATCCTTTTGCAGGTAAGCCACGCCTTTTTTGGCCCGGTGTGCGAAAGCGAGGGCATCAGGCTGGGCGAGGAGCGGGATTACGGCGTGGGGATGTTCTTTTTTCAGCAGGACGAGCACCAGCGCAGCCAGAGCATGAAGCTGTTTGAGGTGATCGCCCGCAAGGAGGGGGTCGCCTTTTTGGGCTGGCGGAAGGTTCCGGTAGAGAGCGGGGTGCTGGGCCAGAAGGCGCTGGAGTGCATGCCCAGCATCTGGCAGTGCTTTGTGCGCCGCCCAGCCGAGTGCGCGCGGGGGCTTGATTTTGACCGGCGGCTGTATGTGGTGCGCCGGGTGTTTGAGCAGAGCCAGGGCGGCGGGTGCTATGTGTGCAGCCTTTCGAGCCGGACCATCGTGTACAAGGGGATGTTTTTGGTAAGCGAGCTGCGCCGCTTTTACCCCGATTTGCAGGACGCGCGGTACGAGTCGGCCATTGGGATGGTGCACAGCCGGTTTTCCACCAACACGGCCCCCAGCTGGATGCGCGCCCACCCCAACCGGCTGATCCTGCACAACGGCGAGATCAACACCATCCGGGGCAACACCGACCTGATGCTGGCCCGGGAGGAGACGGTCTCAAGCCCGCAGCTGGGGGACGAGATGGGCAAGGTGCTGCCGATCGTAAGCCAGGAGGGCAGCGACAGCGCCATGCTGGACAACGCCCTGGAATTTTTGATGATGAACGGGCTGGAGCTGCCGCTGGCCGTGATGGTGACCATCCCCGAGCCGTGGGAGGGCGACCGGGCCATGAGCCAGAAAAAGCGGGATTTTTACCAGTACTACGCTACCATGCTGGAGCCGTGGGACGGCCCGGCCTCGATCTTGTTCAGCGACGGGGACGTGATGGGCGCGGTGCTGGACCGCAACGGCCTGCGCCCCAGCCGGTACTGCATTACCCGGGACGGGCGGCTGATCCTTTCGAGCGAGGTGGGGGTGCTGCCCCTGCCGGAGGAGGAGGTCCTGCGCAAGGACCGGCTGCGCCCCGGCCGGATGCTGCTGGTGGACACGGTAAAGGGGGAGCTGATCGACGATACCCGGCTGAAGGAGGACTATGCCTCCCGCCAGCCCTACGGCGAGTGGCTGGACCGGGAGCTGGTGACCCTGCACGAGCTGAAGATCCCCAACCAGAAGCTGCCGGCCTATACCGGCGAGGAGCTGGTGCGGCTGCAAAAAGCCTTTGGCTATAAGTACGAGGACCTGGCCGGCTGCATCCTGCCCATGGCCCGCACCGGGGCCGAGCCCACCGGCGCGATGGGGCACGACACCCCCCTGGCCGCTTTGAGCGGCCGGCGGCCGCCGCTGTTTGCCTATTTTAAGCAGATGTTTGCCCAGGTGACCAACCCGCCCATCGACGCCATCCGGGAGGAGGTGGTCACCTCCACCAGTGTGTACATTGGCGCGCGGGGCAACCTGCTGGAAGAAAAGGCCGAGAACTGCAAGGTGCTGAAGGTGCACAACCCCATCCTGACCGAGACCGACCTGCTCAAGATCCGCGAGATGCGCCAGCCGGGCTTTAAGGTGGCGGTGGTGCCGATCCTGTACTACAAAAACACCCCGCTGGAAAAGGCCATCGACCGCCTGTTTGTGGAGGTGGACCGCGCCTACCGGGACGGGGCAAATATCCTGATCCTCTCGGACCGGGGCATCGACGAGTACCACCTGGCCATCCCGAGCCTTTTAGCGGTGAGCGCGGTGTCCAAATATCTGGTGCGCACCAAAAAGCGCACCGCCATGGCCCTGATCCTGGAGAGCGGCGAGCCGCGCGAGGTGCACCACTTTGCGGCGCTGCTGGGCTACGGGGCCTGCGCGGTAAACCCGTATCTGGCCCAGGAGAGCATCCGGCAGCTGATTGGGCAGGGGCTGCTGGAAAAGGACCTGTACGCCGCCGTGGACGACTACAACAGCGCGGTGCTGCACGGCATTGTAAAGATCGCCTCCAAGATGGGGGTGTCCACCATCCAGAGCTACCAGGGCAGCCAGATCTTTGAGGCGGTGGGCCTTGGCCAGGAGGTGGTGGACCGGTACTTTACCGGCACCCCCAACCGGGTGGGCGGCATCGGGCTTGCCGAGCTGGGCGAGGACGTGGAGGCCCGGCACAACCAGGCCTTTGACCCGCTGGGGCTGGACATCAGCATGGAACTGGAGAGCGAGGGCAGCCACAAGCTGCGCAGCGGCAAGGAGGGGCACCTGTACGACCCCGAGACCATCCACCTTTTGCAGCAGGCGGTGCAGGCCGGCGATTTTGCCCTGTTTGAGCGGTACGCCCGCCAGATCGACGCCGGGCCGCTGACCCACCTGCGCAGCCTGCTGGAGTTTGCGCCGCCGGAAGGCGGCGGGGTGCCGCTGGCGGAGGTGGAGCCGGCGCGGGAGATCGTAAAGCGGTTTGCGGTGGCGCCCATGAGCTACGGCGCGCTTTCCAAGGAGGCCCACGAGGCCCTTGCCATTGCGATGAACCGGCTGGGGGCCCGCTCCAACACCGGCGAGGGCGGCGAGGAGGAGGACCGCTACGCCCCCGGGCCGGACGGCGTTGACCGCAACAGCGCCATCAAGCAGGTGGCCTCGGCCCGGTTTGGGGTAACCAGCAAGTACCTTGTAAGCGCCAAAGAGATCCAGATCAAGATGGCCCAGGGGGCAAAGCCGGGCGAGGGCGGCCAGCTGCCCGGGGCCAAGGTGTACCCCTGGATCGCCAAGACCCGGCACTCGACCACCGGGGTGGGGCTGATCAGCCCCCCGCCCCACCACGACATCTACTCGATCGAGGACCTGGCCCAGCTGATCTATGACCTGAAAAACGCCAACCGGGCCGCCTCCATCGCGGTCAAGCTGGTAAGCGAAGCCGGGGTGGGCACCATCGCGGCCGGGGTGGCCAAGGCGGGGGCCCAGTGCATCACCATCAGCGGGTACGACGGGGGCACCGGCTCGGCCCCGCGCACCTCGATCCACAATGCCGGGCTGCCCTGGGAGCTGGGGGTGGCCGAGGCTCACCAGGCCCTGATCCTGAACGGGCTGCGCAGCCGGGTGCGGCTGGAGACCGACAGCAAGCTGATGACCGGCCGGGACCTTGCCGTTGCGGCCATGCTGGGGGCCGAGCAGTTTGCCTTTGCCACCGGGCCGCTGGTGGCGCTGGGCTGCGTGATGATGCGGGCCTGCAACCTGGACACCTGCCCCATGGGCATCGCCACCCAAAACCCCGCGCTGCGCCGGCGGTTTATGGGCCGGCCGGAATATGTTGAGAACTTTATGCTGTTTATGGCCGAGGACCTGCGCCGCCAGATGGCCGCGCTGGGGGTGCGCCGGGTGGAGGAGCTGATCGGCCGCACCGACCTTCTGCGCCCGCGCCAAGGGCTGGCAGAGGAGAACCCCCGGGCGGCAAAGCTGGACCTTTCGGCCATGCTGCACAACCCCCTGATCGAGGATACCCGGGTGCATTTTGACCCCAGGGACGCCTATGATTTTGCGCTGCAAAAAACCCTGGACCTGCGCGTGATCGAAAAAAAGATGAAGCCGGCCTTTGAGGCGGGCACGCCCAAAACCATTGAGCTGGCGGTGGGCAACACCGACCGGGCGCTGGGCGCCGCCTTTGGCAGCGACATCACCAGAAAATACGGCGACGCCCTGCCCGAGGGCAGCTACCACATCCGGTGCCGGGGCAGCGGCGGGCAGAGCTTTGGGGCCTTTATCCCCAAGGGGCTGACCCTGGAATTGATCGGGGACAGCAACGATTATTTTGGCAAGGGCCTTTCGGGCGGGGAGCTGATCGTCTACCCCGGCAAGGGGGCGGCCTACAAGCGGGAGGAGAACATCATCATTGGCAACGTGGCGCTGTACGGGGCCACCGGCGGCCGGGCCTTTGTAAGCGGGGTGGCCGGCGAGCGGTTTGCGGTGCGCAACTCGGGCGCGATGGCGGTGGTGGAGGGCGTGGGCGACCACGGCTGCGAGTACATGACCGGCGGCGTGGTGGTGGTGCTGGGCCGCACCGGCAAAAACTTTGCGGCCGGCATGTCCGGCGGCATCGCCTATGTGCTGGACGCCGAACGGGACCTTTACCGGCGGGTGAACAAGGCGATGGTAAGCCTGGAGCCGGTGGAGCATAAGCACGACGTGGCCGCATTGCGGGCGCTGATCCGCCAGCACGCCGAAAAGACCGGCAGCCCGCTGGCCAAAGCCATTTTGGACGACTTTGCGGCCTTTTTGCCCCGCTTTAAAAAGGTGCTGCCCCACGATTACGACCGGATGCTGCGCCTGATCGCCCAGGCCGAGGAAAAGGGCCTTGAGGGCGAGCAGGCCCAGATCGAGGCGTTTTACGCCATCCAGACCGCACACTGAGAGGGGGCTTTGAGCAGGATGGGAAAAACGACTGGCTTTATGGATTACCGGCGCGCCGAGAGCGCCGAGACCCCGCCCGAGCGGCGGGTGGCGGATTTTACGGAGTTCCACACCCCGCTGCCCGAGGCCGAGCAGCGGCGGCAGGCGGCCCGCTGCATGGACTGCGGCGTGCCCTTTTGCCAAAGCGGGGTACTGCTGGGCGGCATGGTAAGCGGCTGCCCGCTGCACAATTTGATCCCGGAATGGAACGACCTTGTGTACCAGGGCCGATGGGAGCTGGCCCTGCGCCGGCTGCTGGCGGTAAACCGGTTTGCCGAGTTTACCGGCCGGGTATGCCCCGCCCCCTGCGAGGCGGCCTGCACCTGCGGCATGGCCAGCGGCAGCGCGGTGTGCATTAAGGAAAACGAGCGCGCCATTATTG